>JBDTOK010000058.1:0-14244 GCA_039933275.1 Chloroflexota bacterium
GACCGCAACGAAATCGGGCGCGTGATGTCGCGCGTGCAGAACGACGTCGCCGTCATCCAGGACCTGCTAACGACCGGCGTCCTCACCGTGCTCGCTGATTTCGTTGGGTTGTTGCTGGTCATCGCCTTCTTGCTGTTCATCAACGTCGAGTTGACGCTCGTGACGTTCAGCACCGTCCCGATCCTGATCATCATCCTCGCGATCTGGCAGGTGCGGGCGCGCGCCGCGTTCATCCGCGTGCGGCAGGCGATCGCCATCGTCAACGCCAACCTGCAGGAGAACGTCTCCGGCGTGCGCGTGATCCAATCGCTCTCACGCGAGGACGAGAACGCGCGGCGCTTCGACCGCATCAACACCGAAAACCTCAACGCCAACGTCAGCGCCGGGCGCGTAACGGCAGCGGTCATGCCGGTCGTCGAGCTGCTGGTGTCGATCTCGACAGCGCTTGTCATCGTCGTCGGCGGCTACCGCGTGATTGGTGGGTCGCTGACCGTCGGCGCGATCGTGTCGTCGGCGCTGTACGTGCAGATGTTCTTCGACCCGGTGCGCAACCTTGTGCTGCAGTACACGCAGCTACAGCGCGCGATGGCCGGCGGCGAGCGCATCATCGAGGTGCTGGACACGAAGCCGGACATCGTCGACGCACCGGACGCCGTCGTGCTGCCGGACGTGCGCGGCGAGGTCCAGTTCGACCACGTCACGTTCGAGTACAATCCGGACGCGCGCGTGCTAAACGACATCAACCTGCACGTGCAGCCGGGCGAGACGATCGCCATCGTTGGTTCGACAGGCGCCGGGAAGAGCACGCTGACTTCACTGATCACCCGCTTCTACGACGTGACGGAGGGCCGTGTGCTGATCGACGGGTACGACATCCGCTCGATCCAGAAGCTATCGCTAGCCAGGCGGATGGGCATCGTGCTACAGGAGCCGTTCCTATTCTCCGGCACGGTGCGCGAGAACATCCGCTACGGCCGCCTGGACGCGACGGACGAAGAGATCGAGGAGGCAGCGAAGACAGTAGGCGCGCACGATTTCGTGAAACGCCTGCCGGACGGCTACGAAACGGACCTGCACGAGCGCGGACAGAACTTCTCGGTGGGCCAGCGACAGCTCATCGCCTTCGCCCGGGCGATCATCGCCGACCCCCGAATCCTGATCCTGGACGAAGCGACTGCCAACGTCGACACGCGAACGGAGGTCGTGATCCAGAAGGCGCTGAACAAGATGCTGAAAGGCCGGACGTCGTTCGTCATCGCACACCGACTATCCACAATCCGCGACGCCAGCCGCGTCGTCGTGATGGAGCACCGCCGCATCGCGGAGCTGGGAACGCACGCGGAGTTGCTCGCGCTGAACGGCATCTACGCGCGGCTGTACCGCATGACGTACGAACAGCAGCCCGCAAGCACAAACGGCGGCGCGGCGCACGCTGCACCGGCAATTGTGCCGGGCACCGCGACTGCTTAGTCGCCGGGGTGTTTCTGATCGGGCTCGTACAAGTCGTAGTTGGCGGTAATAGCGGCGGTAGCACCTTCGTGGGCGCCGGAGACGATCTGGTGAGCGAAGTCTTTGGTGACGTCGCCGGCCGCGTAGACGAGCGGGACGTTGGTGCGCTGCTCAGTGTCGGTCTCGATGAAGCCGTTGTCAGCAAGCTTAACGCCTAGCTCCTTGGCGAGCTCGATGCGGGGCGTGCTGCCCTGCTCGTTGAACATGAAGTTGGCTTCGATGCGCGTTCCGTCTTCGAGCACAACGGTGCGCATCATGCCGTCCTCGCCCTCGACGTGATCGATGGCGCTTTCGTAGATCGGGGCGCCGCGCTTTGCGAGACGCTGGCGGCCAAGATCGGTCAGCTCGCATTTGTCGGGCATGCAGTTGGTGACGAGCGAGATCTTGTCCGTGAAGCACATGAACTGTAGCGCGGAGATAGCCGCTGTGTCCGTCCGGCCGACGACAACCGTTGGCGCGCCCTTGATCTTGTGCCCATCGCAGGTGATGCACCAGAATAGAGACTTGCCCCAGTATTCCTCCGTGTTGCCGATGTCCGGCAGGATGTCGCGGACGCCGGTGGCGAGGATGACGGTGCGTCCCTCGAACGTGTTCTTTCCGGCTTTCGCCACGAAGATATCGCCCTGCTTGCGGACGTCGGTTACCTTCGAGACGCAGAACTGCGCACCGAAGCGCGCCGCCTGCTTGCGCCCGAGCTCGCGCAGCCGACGGGCGTGGATGCCGCTGGGGAAGCCGAGGTAGTTCTCGTTGAGCTCGTGGCTCTTCCAGCGGCCGCGAGCGCTATCGATGACGATGCAGCTGCGGTTATATCGCGCGAGGTAGATGGCGGCGGAGAGGCCAGCCGGCCCGCCGCCGATGATCAGGCAGTCGTACAGCATGCGGCTATTGTTCGCACAGGCAGCGCCGGGTGCAAGCGATGCGCACGCCAATCGCCAACCAAACGTATGTCGATACGAAGGGCGCAAAAAGTAAATATCGCACTCCGACATACCTTGCACGCATTTACCGAACGTAACGGTCGCCGCCAGATTGGGTCGAACTTTATAGATCAAGTTGCGCTGACCGGGGGCAAGGGCTCTCGACGGGCCTTTCGGCAGCGCTGGCTAAGGAGAAGAGATGCGTTATTCAATAGTTACGTTCATTGAGAGCGGCCAGGCATTGGTGCTGTTTACGCTGGCACTCTGCATGCTTCTGCTTTGCGTTATGTCGGTCGTGGACGTCGGCTTCTTCCTCCACAACCGGGCGGTCACGCAGCAGACCGCAGACGCCGCGGCGCTGGCCGGCGCCCAGGAGCTGCCCAACAGTCCTGACAACGCCAAAACCGTAGCGCTGTCTTACGTGCAGAAGAATGGGCTTGACCCGGGGCAAACGCAGATAGGGTTCAGATGTACGTCGCAGGTGTCGACTATCTGCTTACCGGGTGATGGCCGTTACGACACGATCGTTGTCACGCCTAAGGTCAACTCACCTACCTACTTCGGCGGTGCGCTGCGAATGATCGGCGCGAGTGGCTGCTGGCTGCAGGGCTGCGACGTAACGGCAAGCGCGGCGGGTTGTCGTGGCGCCTGCGGGCCAATCGGCACTGGCCCCGCGGACATCATGACGATCCTGGACCACAGCCGCAGCGTGTCCAGCTCTGACCTTTCGCGGGCCCAGGACGCCATCGATTCGATGTTTACCGACTTCGACTCGGACTACCAACAGGTTGGCCTGGCAGTGACGCCGCCGGTCAACCCGAACGACCGTTGCGACACGGTGGACAACTGGAGCGACCCGCAGGTCTGGAAGACAGCTGACTTGAGCGATGACTTCCAGAGCTCCCCGCACGTCCTGGACCAGTCCAGCGACGCTGTCCACTACGCCGACTGCGTGGATACACCCAGCAACTGGGAGCTCTCCGGCTCTCACACGAACCTGGGCACGCCGCTGAAGGCGGCGGCGGACGAGCTTGCTGCAAAGGGCCGAACCGAGACGACCTGGGGCATCATCTTGCTGACGGACGGCGCCGCAAACGTCGCGCCTTCAGGCGCGGTGATCACTAACTCCACCGGCGAAAGGTTCTGCACTCAAGATAGCGCGGTCACCCGGAACAGCGGCGACAACAACGGCTACGAGATGAACGCCTCCGACGGCTGCCGCAACGGTTCCGGTTACGCAACGGACAAGAATAGCAGCAGTGGCACGAACACAAACTGCGACTCTGACCAGAAGGACCGGCACGTCTTCTCCGGCTTTGGAGCCAACAGCGGCATCGCTTCAGACGCTGCGATTAACGGCATCGAGGTGCGGGTCGACGCTTGGCCCAACGCTCTCGGCGGCAAGACCGCGACGCGGGCGCTGTGCATTGAGCTTTCGTGGGACGGCGGGTCGCACTGGACTTCCGCCCAGGTCATCGACTTCCAGAGCGCAGACGACACGACGTACCACATCGGCGGAGCAAATGATGCATGGGGTCACAGTTGGACGCAGGCGCAGCTGAGCGACTCCAACCTGAGCCTGCGCATCACGGACGTCTCTAACACGAAGTCGACGGACTTCTACCTTGATGCGGTGTCTGTGAACGTCACCTACTCCTCCGGCGATGCCGCCCAGGACAACCGCGGGCCCTGCGACTGGGCGATGAAGCAGGCCAACGCAGCGAAAGCACTGGGCATCGAGGTGTATACGATCGGCTGGGGCGTCCCGGGCGGTGACAACTGCACCAACGATGACCGCAACAGCCCCTACTACGGAATGCGCGCCACCGACTTCCTGAAGGCGCTGGCCACGGATTCGGACCACTACTTCAACCAGCCAAAGAACGCTGATCTGACGCCGGTGTTCAGTGCAATCGGTTCGCAGCTGACAACGGGCGCCAGGCTCGTCGAATAGCCCATCCTTACCGGAGCAAAGGGCGTCGTCCGCACGGGCGGCGCCCTTTCTTCGCGGTCGGGGCTGCTCTGCTAAACTAAGCGCACCTATGACCACCGAAGACCTGCGCTCTGACGGCCACCGGCGACTGGAGATTCCGGTTGTCCCTGTGCCCAAGCAGAAGGCTGAGGAACGGATCCACAACTGGAACGAGTCGTACCTCGGCTACTCCATGGACGCGGCCGTGATCGAGGCGGAGCGCTGCATCCACTGCCCGTCAGCGCCGTGCCAAGAAGCCTGCCCGACGGGCAACGACATCCCGGGCGCGCTGATGTGGCTGGAGAAGGGCGATATCAATCGCGCGGCCGCTGTCTTCCGCGAGACGTCCAACCTGCCCGACATGTGCGGTCGCCTCTGTCCCCAGGAATCGCTGTGCGAGGGCAACTGCGTCGTCGGGTTCGCGATCCGGCCGGCGCCGTGGGGCAAGCAGCCTCCGGTGTCGATCGGCAAGCTCGAGTCGTTCATCGCCGACTACCAGCGCACGCATGGCGGCGTCCCGTTGCCCGTGATCGACGTCGACAGCGGGCGCAAGGTCGCGATTATCGGCTCTGGTCCGGCGGGCCTCGCCGTCGCCGAAGAGCTGCGCAAGCTGGGCCACGCGACGACGGTCTTCGAGTCGTGGCCGGTGCCGGGCGGTGTGCTGCTGTACGGCATCCCGAACTTCAAGATGCAGAAGGAGATCCTCGACGCCAAGATCGAGTTCCTCGAGAAGATGGGCGTCGAGTTCAAGTGCAACACGAAGATCGGCGAGGACGTGACGCTGGACGACCTCTTCAGCCAGGGCTACCACGCTGTGTTCCTCGGCACGGGCGCGCCGATCGGCGGCCGCATGCGCATCGAGGGCGAGGAGATGGACAGCGTCTACCAGGCGACGGAGTTCCTGGTGCGCGGCAACCTCCTGCCGGAACAGTTGCCACCAAACATGCGCGAGCCACTCGACGTCAGCGGCAAGCGCGTGCTGGTGGTTGGTGGCGGGGACACATCGATGGACTGCGTGCGCACGGCGATCCGCCTCGGCGCGACCGAGGTAACGTGCATGTACCGCCGCACGGAGGCGGAGCAGAAGGGCCGCGAGGAAGAGCGCAAGCACGCGCGCGAAGAGGGCACAGAGTTCATGTACCTGACGATCCCCTACCGCTTTGTCGGCGAGGGCAACACCGTGAAGGCGGCGGAGTGCCGCAAGATGCAGCTCGGCGCGCCGGACGAGTCAGGCCGCCGCAGCCCCGTCGCCATCAAGGGTTCGGAGTTCGTGTTGGACGTCGACATCGTCGTGCTGGCGATCGGCTACGAGCCGGACGACCTGCTGGAAAAGACAACGCCCGGCCTGCGTACCACCAACTGGAAGACCGTCCGCGTGGACGACGACTTCCAGACCACCCGACCGGGCGTGTTCGCCGGCGGCGACAACGTGAACGGCGCTGACCTCGTCGTGACAGCGATGGCGGACGGCCGCCGCGCCGCAGAGGCGATCGGTAACTATCTCAGCAAGCTGCGCTAGTTAAGGCGAAGACGATGGCATCTTCGACGGACGGCCTTCTGATTGAAGTTGCAAGGTGCCCAATAGTGGCCTCATGTATCGCTTCGGAAACCCGTACCCACGTTTGCTCCGAAGTTGTTTTGAGCCAAGAATGTGCCAACATCGCCGAGTTCAAGGTCCCTGAACCGTGGAGTGGCGATCTTGAAAATGCTCCGATACTATTCCTCAGCTCAAATCCAACGATCGACACATCAGATAATCCTGAGGTATATCCGACCTCGAACTGGCCAGACACAAGAATCGAAGACTACTTCAAGAACCGTTTCGGTGGCGGACAGGAACCGTGGACCAACGACCTTCGTAACCAGCGCTCGGACGGCTCATATTCGCGCAAGGGTCGATACTGGTCAGCCGTTGACGCGAGGGCTGCCGAGCTTCTCGGGCGACGCCCCGTTCCCGGGACCGACTACTCTTTATCCGAAGTTGTCCACTGCAAGTCTGACGGGGAAATTGGAGTTGAGGCGGCTCTTCAAGAATGTGCGCCGCGTTGGCTCCGGCGGGTTCTAGAGTTGGCCGGGGCCACGGTCGTCGTGTGCCTGGGCGTGCGCGCACGCGCGGCAATGCAAGAACTCGCAGCTTTCGGTGACGCTCAATATGTCAGCAGCACGGACATTGGAGGAAAGCGACGCGCCCTCGTCTTTCTTCCCCATCCAAACGCGCGAATTCGGCGCAGTTTCAAGGCTTGCCTGACGCCGCCTCAGCTGGCAGAACTTCAAGCTTTGTGCCAGCAATAAGGACGGCCGTGTGAGCGCCATCGAACGTGCTAGAGAGCTCTTCTCCGGAGCGGGTTTGGCGTTTCCAAGCATTCCCGACGAACTCGCCGATCGGCTTGTAGAGAAAGGTGAATGGCTTTTCTCGACTCGCGAAATCGAACTGGGCTTGCCAGACTTTCTGCATCCGTACTTTCTTCGCAAATACGTTGAGGAATCCGCCTCTGGCAACGTTGAGGACTATGCGGTGCTGGCTCATGGTGGACACGGAGTCAATTCATACGCGATCCAGTACTATCTCGTATTCGGTCGGCTACGACTTTTCCTGCATCTCGGTTGGGGAGGTGTTTACATGGACGCGCAGGCCGCCCGGGAGCAGATCCGAGTTTGCTTTGCCCAAGCGGACAAAATATTCCAGGTAGTGCCGCGAGCTTCGCTCACCGATCTGGAGACCCTGACGATAGTGGGTTCAGATTTCTATGGAAGTTACTGGCAAATCAATGGCCAGCCCGTTCCGGACGAAGATCATTCTCATGAGAGACCATATGACGTATTTGACGAGGCCCTGCGCTGGGTGATGCCCAAAGATGGCTAGGCATCGCACGACATAGTTAGGGCGCTGGCTTGAGCGCCCGCGTCGCGAAGTAGCCCGGCATGTAGTCCTTCGTGGCGTTGCCGTGGTGGGGCGCTTCTTCGAACGCCTGCAGCACGAATCCGGCCTGTAGCTGGCCGTTGAGTTGCTCCGTCAGCGTGTGGCTGTACTCCAGCGGAGCGTCTTTGCCAGGGAACTGCTCTTGCTCCGCCGGCGTGCGGTCAGCGACGTCGGAGTAAGGGATGGCGTAGCGGACGGTTAGCTCGCCGCGTGCGTCCAGCGGCTCCGGATCGAAGATGTAGATGTCTGGATTGAGGAAGCCGGTGAGCAGCGATCCACCCGGCCGCAGCACGCGATAGCATTCGCGCCAGACGGGGCCTAGCTCCGGGCTGAAGAGATTTGAGACGGGGTTAAAGACTAGATCGAAGCTCGCATCGCCGAACTCCGACAGATCGCGCATATCGCCGAGCGCTGTCTTGATCGCGAGGCCTTCGCGCTTGGCGACCATCTCATCTCGCTCGAGCTGCTTTGGTGAGTTGTCGAAGACGGTGATGTTCGCGCCGGCCGCAGCGAGCACCGGGCCTTGCTGACCACCGCCGGACGCCAGGCAGAGGATGTCGACACCGTGAAGGTCGCCGGGGAACCAGTGGCGCTTCACCGGCACATAGCCGATGAGCACGACGGACCAGTCGCCGTTGCGCGCGCGCTCGATGACGTCGAGGCCGACGGGACGCGTCCACTCGTTGCTGTCGTCGACTTGCTTGTCCCAGGCCGCGCGGTTATGCGCGACGGGATCTGTGTGCGCGTCCATCGATGGCTCGCGCCTACGCGTCGGGAGCGTCAGGAGCAACGGCGGCGCGCGGGTGCTCTTCCATGATCCGGCGGAGGGCCGTGATCATCTGGGCGATGTTCAGGCCCTGGTACACGGGAAAGCTGAAGAGGGCGGACTGGTTGACGGTGTACGTGTTACGGCGCCCGACGCGCTTCTTCTCGATAAAACCGGACTCCTCCAGCTCACGGACGATCTGGTAGACGGCGCGCTCGGTCAGGTCGGTGCCGCGGGCGATTTCCCTGAGGGTGGCGCGGGAGTTCTGGAACAGGTGGGTGAGCACCAGCCCGTAGTTGCTGAGGAAATTCCACTTTTTGGGCACGTTTACCTCAGTTCCCCGTAGTGTTGTGTGTCAGCGTTCATTTCTCACTTCTTATTGTCGTGCAGAGGATTGACAGGTTTTCCACACCCCACCACCATGGTTGATGCCTATGTTGAAAACGACGGCTAACCCCGCGACGGTCATCGGGAAATCAATGCCCGAACCGCGAAACTACCCTTCGCTATTCCGTAATCCAATTCGGGTGTCATTATGCGCGTGACATCCGTTTTGTGTCTAGCCTGATACCTCTGCCATGCTGAACGACGCTGTGCGCACCCTTCCTTCTACCGACGCTGATCTCGACGCGTTCAGCGAGTCCTACCAGCGCTACTTCCCCCGCCTCTTCGCCTACGTCTACGCTCGCGTCAACAACGTCCATCTGACCGAGGATCTGGTGGCCGATGTGTTCGAGCGGGCTTACGCCAAAGCTGACTCGCTTCGCAGCAAGGAAGCGTACTCCACCTGGCTGTTCACGATCGCCCGCAACGCGATCATCAGCCACGTCCGCAAGCACTCCCGCGAGACGATCGTCGACCCGGACGTCATCCGGGATATATCGCCGGCGATCGGATCGGTTGAGGGCGAGATCCTGGCCCGCGAGGAGCAGAGCGACATCGCCCGGCTCGTCTCCCAGTTCCCGCAGCGTGAGCAGGACATCATCTCCTTGAAGTTTGACGCTGAGCTCACGAACCACCAGATCGCCGAGATCATGGAACTGACCGAGCCCAACGTCCGCGTGATCATCTTCCGAACGCTGCGCAAGCTGCGCGAGATGATGGTCGCCGAGCGCACCCGCGACGCCTCGTAGCCGCCCCTAGTGCCCGATAGCACCAGATTCCCGTAGCGCCCCGATTTCCTCCCACGTGTAGCCTGCTTCTATCAGCACGTCTTCTGTATGCTGCCCGAACTCCGGCGAGGGCGAACGTATCGTTCCGGGGGTGGCGCTCAGCTTCACCGGCGTCGCGACGAACTTGAGCTCGCCGTAGGTGTCGTGCTGGAGAGTGGTGAGCATGTCGTTGGCGATGACCTGAGGGTCGTCCGGGATGGAGCGGTAGTCCTGCGCGATCTCCGCCAGCAGGTCGCGTTCGCGGAATAGCTGCAGCCAGTACGCCGAGGTCTGGCGCATGAATAGCTCGTCGATGCGCTTGACCAGCGCGACGACGTCGCCGGCGTGGCCGCGGATCCAGTCCAGCGTCACCTCGGCTGGCTCAAGGCGCTCGCCGGTCCCGAACTCCACGGCGTCGCAGAACTGCGGCCAGTAACGGCCGAGCTGGCTCATCGCGAGCATGATCCAGCGGTTGTCGCCGCATTTGTAGTGGTTCCAGAGCGGACTCGTGAGGCCGCGCGGCAACCGCGGGACCGGAGAGCCGGCGTAGGTGCCGGACATCATGTAACTAGTGATGTTGAACGACTGCGCGCCAAGCATCGATTGCAGCAGCGAGCCGTCCACCTTCTGCCCTTCGCCTGTACGCTCGCGGTGGAAGAGCGCGACCATCACGCCGAGCGCCAGGAGGAACGCGCTCGTCTGGTCCGCCATGCCAGTGAACGTGCGCGTCGGCGGCGCGTCCGGCTCACCCGTCACGCTCATCAGGCCGCCGCGCGCCTGCGCCAGTGGGTCGAGCGCCGGTCGCTGCGCATCGGGGCCGTGCAGCCCGAAGCCGGACGCCTGGCAGTAAACGAGGCGTGGGTTCAGCTCGCGCAAAGTCTCGTAGCCGAGGCCGAGTCTGTCGCAGACGCCGACGCGGAAGTTCTGCACGAGGACGTCTGCAGTCGTGGCCAGGCGGTAAAAGACATCGCGGCCTGTGTCTGACTTCAGGTCGAGAACGATGCCTCGTTTGTTGCGATTGTGCGTCTCGAAGTAGGCGTTGACGCCGCCGGGCGACGCTTCATAACGCGCGAGGCCGCGGCCGGGATCAGGCGCGTCCGGCCCCTCGATCTTGATAACGTCCGCACCCCAGTCCGCGAGCAGCGCAGTGGTCATCGGCCCCTGCTGCCAGATCGTGAGGTCGAGCACGCGGATGCCTTCGAGCGCCTGCGCCATGCGTCAGCCCTTGCGCCAGGGCGTCTCGGGGCGGCCGTCTGCCTGGTTCAGGTAGCGCGCCATGACGAACAGCAGGTCCGACAGGCGGTTCAGGTAGCGCCCGAGTTCCGGGTTCACGGCCTCACCGTGGCTGAGCGTGACAACGGCCCGCTCAGCGCGTCGGCAAACGGTGCGGCAGAGGTGTAGCAGCGCCCCCGCCTGCGAGCCAGACGGCAACACAAACGTCGTGAGCGGCGGCAGCGTGGCGTCCAACTCGTCCATCAGGTGCTCGAGGGCGTCCGTCTTGGCGTCGGCGTTGGTGAACTGCCTCGCGTAGTTGGCGGACTTCTCGGCGCCCGACTCGCTCGCCAACTCTGCGCCGATGTTGAACAGCTCGTTCTGCACGCCGGTCAGCGTCTCGGTCAGGCGCGCGTCGGACATGAACGTGATCGCCACGCCAATCGTGGAGTTCAGCTCGTCGACTTCACCGTAGGCGGTCACGCGCGGGTGGTCTTTCGCCACACGCCCGCCACCGAAGAGTCCCGTCGTGCCGGCGTCACCGCTGCGGGTGTAGATCATCGATTTCGGGGGCGTTTCTTCGGGCATGCCGCCAGTCTAGCCGTCGCTACCCGGCGCCACAACGGGCAGGCCGGTCGACGGATGCGGGAAAACGTCTACGGAGACGCCGTAGACCTCGCGCAGGCGCTCCGTCGTCAACACCTCGCTCGGCGAACCGCTTGCGACGATCGAACCGTGGCGCATCATGACCAGCCGGTCGCAATACCGCGCGGCCAGCGTCAGATCGTGCACGACGGCAAGCACCGCCTTGCCCTCGTCCAGCGCGAAGCGGTGCATCAGGCCCAGCACAGACGCCTGGTGCCCGAGGTCGAGGTGTGCGGTTGGTTCGTCCAACAAGAGGATGGGCGTCTCCTGCGCCAGCGCCCTCGCGACGACGACGCGTTGGCGCTCCCCGCCAGAGAGCTCGCCGAGCATCCGGTCCGCGAAGGCCCAGGTGTCTGTCGCCAGCATCGCCCGCCGCGCGGCTTCGAGGTCGCTCAGCCCTTCGTTCTGGAGCAGGCGCAGGTGCGGTGTGCGACCCATCAGTACGCAGGCTAGCGCGGTGAACGCCGGCGGCAGCACCGGCTCCTGCGGGACGACGGCGATCTGCCGGGCAAGCTCGATCTGGCGCATGCGCCGGATATCGCGACCGCCGATGACGACGCGGCCCCGGCCCGGGCGCACGACGGCGGTCACAACGCGAATCAGCGTTGTCTTGCCGGAGCCGTTCGGGCCGACGAGGCCGACGACCTCGCCCTCGTTAAGCGAGAGCGATACGTCGCGCAACGCAACGATCTCGCGCCCGCTTGAACGATACGTGACGGAGGCGCTACTGACCTCGAGGATCGGTTCCGCGGCGGGCTGGCATTCGATCACCAGTAGCCGCCCGTCTTTGCGCGGCGCAGGAGGAAGAGGAAGAACGGCACGCCGCAGAACGCCGTGATGATGCCGACTGGTACTTCCGCCGGCCGGTCGATCGTGCGCGCGACGAGGTCAGCGCCGATCAGAAACGCCGCGCCGAGCACGATCGACATCGGGAGGAGGTAGCGGTTGTCCGGCCCCCACACCAGCCGAATCGCGTGCGGCACGACGAGTCCAACGAAGCCGATCGTCCCACCGACCGAGACGGCCGCAGCCGCCGCCAGTGACGACACGCCAAGCAACAGCAGCTTCGTGCGCTCGACGTCCACCCCGAGAAAGCGCGCCTGGTCTTCGTCCAGCGAGAGCACGTTGATGATGCGCGCGTGCATCAGGATGACGATGGCGGCAGGCGCTGCGTACGGCAGCACCCACAGAAGCTTCGTCCAGTTCGCGGTGTTGAACCCGCCCAGCGTCACCGAGAAGATCAGCCCCGCGTTCGAGCTGTTGTGGATCATCAGGTACGAGGTGATCGCCGTCGAAAGCGACGACACCGCGACGCCGGCGAGGATCAGCGTCGTCACCGGCACTGCACCGCCAA
This sequence comes from Chloroflexota bacterium, assembly GCA_039933275.1. Taxonomy (GTDB): domain Bacteria; phylum Chloroflexota; class Dehalococcoidia; order SM23-28-2; family RBG-16-64-32; genus DATKKM01. The sequence continues at coordinate 12,447 of JBDTOK010000058.1, forward strand.
CGCGCGCGACTCCGTATACCAACAGGACAGTAAGCACAGCGCCAGCAAAAGCCGCCAGCGGCAACAAGCTCAGCCCGTGCCACGACACAGACACGCCGGACACGACGACAATCGTTGCGCCCAGCGCCGCGCCCGTCGCCACGCCGATCAGGTACGGATCGGCAAGCGGGTTGCGGAACACGCCCTGGTACGACGCGCCAGTCACAGCCAGCGTCGCCCCTACTAGCCCGGCGAGCAGCACGCGCGGTAAGCGGACGTCCCAGACGATCGTGTCGTTGGCTGCAGAAACGTGTGTCGCCGTGTCGAGCCCGAACAGATGATGAAGCAAGATGCGGACTGTGTCGTCGAGCGGGATGCTTGTCGGGCCGAGCGCGAGGCCAATTAGCACGATCGCAAACAGCACGCTCGCCGCCAATAACATGCGGGGCCGGAACCCACCGCGCACGCTCGTCAGCAACTCTTCCGCGGTGGCGGTCGAGAGGTCGAGCGGGCGTGCGCGGCGGAGGATGTTCATCGCTAACCGTAGAGCGCGAGCTTTAGCAAACGCAACGCGTCGACGATGCGCGGCCCGGGCCTGCTGACGATGTTTGGATCGATGGCGTTCACGCGGTGGTTCTTGACCGCGCCAATCACGCTCCAGCCCGGTCGTGCTGCCACCGTTGATTCGCTTTCGCCGGCGTCCTCGTCAGCCAGGATGATGACGTCCGGGTTCGCCGCAATGATTGCCTCTGCGCTCAATTGTGGGTACGCCTCGCCGCTCGCCATCGCGATGTTCCTGGCGCCAAGCGTCTTGTACAGGTCGTCGATGAAGCTGCCGGGCCCGACGCTGTAGTACGTGTTGTCGACTTCGTGATAGACGCTGGGCGCGGTCTTGCCCGCGACTTCGGCGGTAATCGCGTGCACCTCGTTCGACATACTCGTCACTAGGTTATCGGCCTCGCCCGCGTGGCCCGTCACCTCGCCCAGCAGCTCAATGTTGTCGTAGACGCCGTTGATGTCGGATGGACTGGGTTGCGTGAGCACCTTGATCCCGGCGCCCTGCAGCGCCATCGCAATATCAGTGCTGACCGTGAAGCCGAGCACCACGAGGTCCGGGTTCTGCGCCGTGATCGCTTCCAGGCTGATGTTGAACGAATCGATTTTCGGAAGAGCAGCCGCTGACGTCGGGCAATCCGAGTAATTATCGACCGCCGAGACCTGGTCTCCGGCGCCGATCGCGAACAGCACCTCAGTGTGCGCCGCGTCCAGCGAGGCGACATGCTCCGGCGGTGCTGTCAGCGTCACGCTGACGCCGGTGCCGTCCGTGACCGTCACCGGGAAGGCGCTGGCGTCGGGCGTCGTTCCCTTGTGTGCCGTACCACAGTCGAACACCGTGGCTGGCGGCGATGGCGTGGCCGTCGTGGCAACTGATGCGGTCGCGGTCGCGGCAGCGGTTGACGTTGCCGGCGTTGTGTGCGTAGCGGTCGCCGTATTCGACGCAGCGTTGTCGTCGTCACCACAGGCGACGAAGGCGAATGCCAGCGCTGCGATGAGTGCGAACAGTAGCGTATGGATTTTCATGCGATGACCTCCCGTCACTGGCGGAAGGCGGGTTGGCTCGAAAAAAGAACCCCTGCCGGGTTCAGCAGGGGCCATCAGTTCATCGCCGGGCCCGCGCCTTTCCTCGAAGGCTGGTACTCGTCGGACGAAGGTAGGCGACCTGGCTACTCAGGTCTCGGCCCGCCGCGGGCGGAACGAACCGGAGATACAGTTGCGGGACAGCGCCGGCCTCTCACCGGCTTCGCTATTAACTCCTGCG
>JBDTOK010000059.1:0-14153 GCA_039933275.1 Chloroflexota bacterium
GCCACCAGCGCCTGCACTTCCTCGCGGATGATCTTCGCCATATCCATCACCGCATCGCGGCGCGTCGGGTAGTGCTCGTCGAAAGACCACTCCACCATCGTGTAAGCGCCCGTCAGCATGCCCTTCACCGGCCGGTCCGTCAGGCTCTGCGAGTACTTCCACATGTCGACGGTCATCGGCCCGGGGAACTGCAGTTTGTCGAAGATGATCGGCTTGTGATAGTAGCGATTGCCGTAGCTGCGCACCAAACCGCCCAGCTTCATCCCCTTGATCGCGTTACCGCCCTCTTCACCGGAGAAGTACGCCACCATATCGCCGCGCTCCATCTCCCCGTGTACGAGAACGTCGAGCCCGATCTCTTCCTGCTTGCGAATCCAGAACTCCGTCGCCTTCTTCTCGAGCTTGTCGAGTTCAGCGCGGTCGATCGTTCCCTTCGCGAAGTCGGCGCGGGCCTTCGTCAGGTAGTCCGGCTTGGCGTAGCTGCCGACAGCCGTCGTGATCAGGTTCGTCGTCGCACTGCGCGGCGACTTTACTTGTGTTTGCGTTTGCTTCGTAACCATTAGGCGGGCACTCCTTCGCCGAGACGTGCTGCCTCGGTCAGTACCTTCAGTTTATCGAATGCCGTCTCGCGTGGCACGTACTCCAGCCCGCAAGACGGGTTCACGTACACGCGCTCCGCCGGAACGCTCGCCGTGATGCGCTTGAGCGCATCCGCCACTTCGGACGCCGGCTCCAGGCGCGTGTTGCGCCCGTCGATGACGCCAGCGCCCAGCTTCTTCGTGAACTTCGTCGCCTTGAGCGCATCCCAGTTCTTCTGCGCCCGGAAGTCGAGCCCGATGACGTCCACCGGCAACTCCTGCATCTTGTCGAGGATTCCGCTGCAGTCACCGAACCAGGTGTACAGCCCCGTCTCCGCGCCGCTCACACCATCCAGCACTTTTCCGATCGCCTTCGCGAAGATGCCGTAGTCGCCCTTGTTGAACACGATCACCGGGTCGTTGACCTGGATGTGCTTGCAACCGGCCGCCACCAGCGCGTCCACTTCGGCCCGCAGCGCCGCCGCAAACGCCATCGTCAGCTTCTCGCGGCTGTTGTAGTGCTTGTCGTTGGAGTTGACCGCCAGCGTAAACGGCCCCGGCACAATCGCCTTCACCGGCTTGCTGCTGTTCTCCTGCGCGAACTTCCAGTCGCGGGCCAGCACCGACTCGCTCGCCGGGCCAACGTCGCCCGTTATCTCCGTCTCGCGGTAGTAAGTGTTCGTGTCCAGGTAACGCTGCAGCGCCCCGATCTTCACGCCTCTCATGTTCCGCGCGACATAAGTCTGGTCGTCGTCCCAGCGGCACTGGCCGTCCGTGATGATGTCGATCCCGGCCTCGATCTGCTCGTTGATGACCTCGATCGTCACCTCATTGCGCACCGCCTCGAGCTCTTCGTCCGTGAGCCCGCCCCGGTCGCGCTTGTTGATCGCATTGCGCAGGCGCGCCGGCCGCGGCTTATTCGGTATCTTCGGGTAATTTCCGACTACGGTAGTCTGCATACGGCTCCTTGGGAGGGATGGGCTCGCCCATCTACGGCGAGCGAAAATGCGGGTGGTCGTGACATTTGGTGCTTGATTCGCGCGGCAACGCTGTCGTTTGATGCAGGGGCCGCTGAACCACGGCCAAGTCTAGCAGCGCCTCCAATAGAGGGCAAACAAGCCCGGCTGAGCACCCGCTAAATTTCCGCATGAAATAGTTGCTAATTAGAGTTGACGCAGAGAAACTATAAGTATCTACTAATGCCCGGACACGAAGATGAACATCTCGACGACTGCAGGGAAGGCAAATGAGTCAATCTGAGACGCTGATCCTCGGATTCATCGCCGGCATCACCATCGTCCTTGGCCTGCCGCTTGGGCGCGTGCGCACAGTCGCACCCAGCCTCCGCTATTTCCTCAGCGCCTTCGCCACCGGCATCCTCCTATTCCTCCTCTGGGACGTCCTCGCCCACGCCTGGGAGCCGATCGACGTGTCTCTCGCCAACCTACACGCCGGTGACGGCGACATCTGGCCCGTTCTCAAGTACGGCTCTCTCTTCCTCGGCGGCGTCGTTGTCGGCCTGATGAGCCTCGTCTACTACGAGCGCTTCCTTGATCGCGGTAAGCGGCCGGAAGTCTTCGGTCCCGGCGCCATGGCCGTGGGCGAACTCCCGGCGCGCATGGGTTTGCCCACCTGGGCGTCTGCCCGGCGCCTGGCCATTATGATCGCGCTCGGTATCGGCCTGCATAACTTCGGCGAAGGGCTTGCCATCGGAGGCAGCGCTGCCAGCGGCGAGATCGGCCTCGCCACCGTCCTCGTCATCGGCTTCGCCCTGCACAACGCCACCGAAGGCTTCGGAATCGTCGCCCCGCTCGCCGGCCACGAGGAGCGTCCCAGCTGGCTCTTCCTCGCCACCATGGGCCTCATCGGCGGCGCCCCGACGTTCGCCGGCACCATAGTTGGCCGCCAGTTCACCAGCGAAACCATGAGCGTCCTCTTCCTCTCTCTCGCCGCTGGCTCCATCCTGTACGTCATCGTCCAACTCCTCGGCGTAGCCATGCGCAAGGACCGCAAAGAGCTACTCTACTGGGGCATTTTCGTCGGACTCGCCGCCGGCTTCATCACCGACATGGTCGTCACGGCCGGCGGCGCCTAGCTAGCCCCACAGCGCCTGGCTATCCGCTCATCCTGAGGTTCTCTCTAAGGGGCGGGCCTGCAGGCCCAGATGCCTATCCTTACAACCCTTGCCCCCGCAAACCAGCGCCAAACCTCAGACTAGCAACAAAAAAAGGCCCTCGCGCGCCAGCGGAGGGTCCCTAAAATGCTTCGAGCCGGTGGACCGACCATCCACCGGCTCGATTTGTGCTCCGCGTGAGGGGGTACAAACGCGTCGCTTTTGCTTCCCGTAGAATACCCCGCCCGCATTGATAGCTAGGTTAACGAACGGTGATACGCCAGTGACAGTTGCGTGTGAAACCTCATCCCGCGGGCTCTCAGCCCGGAAGCCCGTAAATGCATCGAGCCGGTGGACCGACCATCCACCGGCTCGAAAATTGTGCTCCGCGTGAGGGGGTACAAACGCGTCGCTCGTTGAACTAACAGTAGCCCCCCACGCCTGCCCGTTGGTTAAAGCACGGTGGGATGCGGGTGACATGTGGGTGGCGAAGCGGACCGTGCATCCTGCGTGCCCGCCTCAGGAGGGAGGGTCTCGAAGGGCAGCGAAGCAAATCACCTGGTCGAGTACCGGTCACGCGGTCAGCCCAAACCAAACGCCCAACACCAAACAGAAATCCGTTCATTCGTTCCGCCAGAGGCAATTCGTTGTGAGTCGTCCGCCGCCTAAGATCCGCCATACTCCGCAGGCAACAACTGCGACCCCAACGACTCCAACAGCTCCGACATCGAATCCCGCAACCGGTTCTTCTCCCCCAGCGACAACTTCCGCTCCGTCGCCGCCACCCGCGTCAGCGTATTCGTCCCCCGCAACAACAACTTCTGCTCCCCCGGCTGCTGCATAAGCGCAAACATCACCCGCCGGCGCAAATCCTCCAGCGACCCACTCTCCATCGCCTCCCCAACCGCTGCCGACAAAAACCCGCCATAAAACCCAACCGCCTTATGCTTCCGAGCCATTCGTTCCCAACGATCCGGGCGGCAGCGGCGGCACGTAGTCGTTGCGTGCGATCATGCGCGGTTGTTTCCGCCCCATCCCAACAGGGTTCGGATCGTGAATGCCCGCACTCCTGCTCCCTCCCTCAACGCGTAGACCTTTCAGCGTTAACAGCTGATGGATGGTCTGCAAAAGGAAGCGATGCAATCGCACCTCATAGCGCATGATCTTGTCGATCGTCTCATCGCCCGGCAACAACCGAGCGCTCAGCATCCGGTCCATCTCCTGCACCACCTCCGGCGTCACCTCATCCGGCACCGGCATCCCCGCCGCCATCCGAGCCATCTTCCAATCGCGCGGCACATCCTTTAAATACGCCACAATCGACTCCGACTCAAACCGCACCACCCGGTACTGCCGCCACACAATCATCGCAATCCGCTCCACCAGAGCCGACTGCATCATCCCGTCCGGCCGCCAGTACTCAAACAACCCATCCCGCAGCCGCTCCCAATCCTCCTGGCTCTCCACCAGCGGAATCACCGGCGTCTGCGACAAAACCCCATGCCGCATCGGATTCAGCCGCACAACCGCCTTACCCCGCTCCGTCTTCGGGCCGCCGCGCGATCCAGCCACCTCTTCACTCACACCTCCACCCCTTTCGTCCGCTCATCCTGAGGAGGCGCCGCAGCGCCGTCTCAAAGGGCCCCTCCACCACAACAACCTCCCATCACACCAGACCCAACCGATGTCGAATCATCGTGCCACAGGTGAGTCGCGATCTCCTAGACACGAATGTCACACTCGCATCAGACCAAAGAACCGAATCCAGACACCTAGACAAAGCTGCGTATTCGTAAAAGCAGCGCTACCAGCCAGTTGGCTTTGTTATTGTTCCCGCCGCGTCAGTCAGAGTGTTGGGCAAAAGGCTCGAGGCTAATTCCCACGTTCTCAGTTGGCGCTGGAAACTAGCAATACGCTTGAGAGCTAGGCTTGGCGACGGGTGCGGATTGATCACCTCTACTGGCAAGTTGAACTTCTTCCTCATGACAGCGATGGGTTCACAGAGATCTGAGTCATTCGAGACAACAATTGCTTTCTCAAAATCTCCGTCAAAAGCATCAACCAGTAAGTTTGTCGCAAGGTTCACGTCCGAGCCCTTCTCCTCGGTCTTAATGACCTTTACAAGCGTCGGCGGAGGGTAGAGCGAGGGCATAACGGCGTTGGTTGTCAGGAAGTGACCGAAGTGCACAGAAACGGTCGGTAAGGTTGCGAGCGCGCGAAGATACACCTGCTGGTGCAGGACGGCGCGCGGATGTCCCGGTCGCGGTGTGATCTTGGCGGTGAAATACCGTACTCGATGCAGTTGGTCGCGCCGAACTAACTTAAGTGCGAGGCTCTCAATGTTTAGCCATCGATAGCTAGAGTCTCTCAACGAGCCGTAAAAGAGGTTAAACCCGTCGATATAAACGTTGATCTTCATAAAAGCAAAGGCCACCTTACGGTGGCCTCGCACTCCGCCGCCGAAGCGAGCGGAGGGGATTGCGCCACCATTTTAAGCCCATATGGGCAAGCTAGGGATAGTATACACTATTATTGGTAAGCAACAATGGCTAGAGAATATATTGACTCAATCAATGATAGTCTGTATTGTAGCAGGCAAGGAGTCCCCAATGGAAGATGAACTGAAGAACGAGTTACGAACTGTTGTCGCTAGCATGGCCAGTCCAGCGGCTCAGCGCGAGGACACGCTTCGGTCAGCTTGGGTGTTCAAGGAACGGCTGTCTCGCCGAATCGGAGATCTCTGGACAATGATGGCGACGCTGGATCAGAACGCCTATGAGTTTATCCGCGATCCTTCATGGGTGGCTGGATTCTGGACACCCGAACAAGCCCCTTTAAACAATTCCGCTGTCTCTCAACCACGAGCTCCTCGTTATGATAGAGGGAAGCGGACACTTGAAATCGCCGCAATGCTGGCGCTAGGAGCTGATTCCATTCACGTTTCGGATATCACCGAACTGCTGCGGAGTGAAGGCGAGACACTCGATGAACGACCGCTGGCGACGTCCGTAGGGAATTTCCTTACTCGCTCGAAGAAGTGGCGGCGAATAGCGCCGGGAGAATACGCGCTCATTAGCGGCATCAAGGCAGCATGAGTAGAGGAACGGCTCGCTAACTCATTCTGCGTCCAGACTCTGTCAACCCCCAAGTGTCACCCGCCAAAACCCCGTTTTTGCCAAACAAACCCCCAGGCGTCAGCGAGCCCGTAAGGCCCCTCACCGTCCCCCGCCATCTGCGTCCAATCTGCGCTAATCTGCGGCCATTACCCACGTCCTTGACCCCCGACCCCTGACCCTCGACCCTAAGAAGGTGAAACAAGACCACATACGGAACTTCTGCATCATCGCCCACATCGACCACGGCAAGTCCACCCTCGCCGATCGGCTGCTGGACGCTACCGGCACCATCGACAGCCGCCAGAAAGCCGCCATGGGCGGCGAGCAAGTCCTCGACAGCATGGACCTGGAGCGAGAGCGCGGCATCACCATCAAGGCCGCCGCCGTCCGCATGGCCTTCACCGCCAAAGACGGCCAGAGCTACGAATTCAACCTCATCGACACCCCCGGCCACGTCGACTTCACCTACGAAGTCAGCCGCGCCCTCGCCGCCTGCGAAGGCGCCCTCCTCGTCGTCGACGCCAGCCAGGGCATCGAAGCCCAGACACTCGCCAACGTCTACATGGCCCTCGACCTCGACCTCACCATCATCCCCGTCGTCAACAAGATCGACCTCGACTCAGCCGAGCCCGAGCGCGTCGCCGAAGAAGTCGCCACCGTCATCGGCTTCAAGCCCGCCGAAGTGCTGTTCGTATCAGCCAAAGAGGGAACGAACATCCCGGAGCTGCTCGAGGCGATCGCCGAGCGCGTGCCGCCGCCAAAGGGCGACCCAGACGCCCCCCTGCGAGCGCTCATCTTCGACTCCAAGTACGACTCCTACAAGGGCGTCATGGCCTACGTGCGAGTGATGGACGGTCGCATGACCGGGCGCGAGAAGCTGCGGCTGATGGAGGCCAAGCGCACGATCGAGCCGCTGGAAGTCGGCACCTTCAGCCCAACCTTCCGCCCCGCCGAATCGCTCGAAACGGGCGAGGTCGGCTACATCGCCACCGGCCTCAAGACCGTGCGAGAAGTCCGCGTCGGCGACACCGTCACCGACGAAGCCCGTCCCGCCCCCGAGGGGCTGGGCGGCTACCGACCCGCCAAGTCCATGGTCTTCGCCGGCCTCTACCCCACGAATTCGGAGGAGTACGAAGACCTCCGCGACGCCATGGAAAAGCTGCACCTGAACGACGCCTCCCTCAACTACCAGCCAGAACATTCGATGGCGCTGGGGCCGGGGTTCCGGGCGGGGTTCCTGGGGTTGCTGCACATGGACATCGTGCAAGAGCGCCTGGAGCGCGAGTACAACCTCGACCTCCTGGCGACGGCGCCGTCGGTGGAGTACCGGGTGCTGCTGACGGACGGAACGGAGCTATCCGTGGAGTCACCGTCGCAGATGCCGGACCCGAGCAAGATCCAGGAGATCCGGGAGCCGTGGATGAAGGTGAGCATCGTGGCGCCGGACCGGTTCATCGGGACGATCATGGAGCTGGTGACGACGGGGCGCGGGAGCTCCGGCAAGATCGAGTATATGGAGCACGACTCGCACGTGAAGCAAGGCGACCGGCGGGTGCTGCTGGAGTACGAGATGCCGCTATCGGAGATGCTGGTCGACTTTTACGACGAGCTGAAGTCGCGGACGCAGGGGTACGCGTCGCTGGACTACGCGTTTGCGGACTACCGGGCGGACTCGCTGGTGAAGGTGGACATCCTGCTGAACGCGGTGCCCGTCGACGCGCTGAGCATCCTCGTCCACTCTGACAACGCCCAGCGGCTGGGGCGGCAACTGGTGGAGAAGCTGCGGTCGCTGATCCCCCGCCAGATGTTCGAGGTGCCGATCCAGGCGGCGATCGGGGGGCGGATCATCGCCCGGGAGACGGTGAAGGCGATGCGGAAGAACGTGCTGGCCAAGTGCTACGGAGGCGACGTGAGCCGGAAACGTAAGCTTTTGGAGAAACAGAAGAAGGGAAAGAAGCGCATGAAGCGCGTGGGTAACGTAGACATCCCGCAGGAAGCCTTTATGTCGCTATTGCGCATTGGAAAGTAGATGAAATCGTAAGGTTAGGTCGGTTATCCTTGCTATTAGAATAGGCGCAGGGGGAATTGACCCGGGTTCGGCCGCTCGGGTACACACAGCGCAATGGGGGCGAGATGGTTCTGGCTAACAACAAGAACGAGGCACTGACGGCTTCTGTAACTACGAAGGTTTGCGTCATCGTGCCGTTTGAGCCACTGAGGATTGGGCTGATCGCAGAGTTAAGCACGGCACCGGATATCCAGGTGATCGCGGACTGCCGCGACCTGTCGGAGATCGTCACGAAGGCCGCGTTCCGCGAGGCGGACGTGCTGGTGGTGGACTCGCAGTCGGTGATTAGCGATAACCTAGCGGCGTACACACAGTTGAACGACTTCCTGCCGAGCCTGAAGGTGCTGTTCCTGGGGACCCAGGAGGACGCGCGCAACCTGCGCGCGGAAGATATCCCGATATACATGCGACTGCACACGATCGGGTTCATGCTGAAGGATGGGCCGACTTCTCGGATCATTGACGGCGTGCGCTTGGTATCGTCCGGCACGTTCGTATGCGAGACGGAGCTGATCCGCCACATCCTGACTCGCCTTACGCAGTGGGCTTCGTATAGCGCTGAGGACTCGACTCGGAATGGCCAGCAGCTTTCGGAGCGAGAGACGGAAGTGCTCACGCTGGTGGCGCGAGGTCAGTCCAACAAGGAGATCGCGCAGGACCTGTTCCTGTCCGAGGGGACGGTGAAGGCGCACGTCAGCCACATCATGGCGAAGTTAGCTGTGGACCGGCGCACAGACCTGGTCCGGTATGCGCTCTCGACGGGTCTGATCCCGATGGTAGACGAGACGGCTGACGCCCGCCGCTCCGGGCGCTAAACCGCCGCGTAGGCGGGCTAAACGCCAGTAGTATGGTTAAGCACGCCTTATGTGGCCGTTCGTGTAATGTTTTGCCCTCTCCGGGCGCTTTATCTTGCAGATGTTCACAGCACCGGGGGGTCCAGAAGACGCGACCGTCAGAGGCCGCGTCTTCTCTTATTTTGCCCGGCTGTCTGGCGCTGAGGAGTGGCGTAATATGTGGTCGATGGCTAACAAGCGAGCAGTGGTCGAGAACGTTGATCCGGCGTTGCTGAGCCGTATCGCGCAGTTATCGCCGGGGAGTCAGCGCTGGTTGAAGACAGCGATCGTGACGATGCGGACGATGCCGGCTCGCGCGGAGGACTCGGAGCCGGACGTTGAGGTGCCGCCGCAATTGCGTCGTCGGCTCCCCCAGGTCGAGAAGGAGCCCGAGAGGCATCCGCCGGATATGGAAGACATCATTACGGGGAAAGTCGACATAAAAGAGCTCGACAAGTACCCGGAGCTGGCTGAGCAGATGGAGGGCATGGGCGAGGTTATCGACATGCTGCGCGGGCTGGGTGAGTCTCGGCGCAAGCGCGGGGAGCAGATTCTTCGCGAGGAGATTCTGGGGGAAGAGCGCCAGCCTACTGAGGATGACGAGGATTTTAACTTCTGACGTGTGGGTCAGGACGGGGCACGTCCCGAGCTGATTTGGGACGGCTTCTTCCGTTGGCGTGACCTTTTTCGCAGGCGCGATGATGGTGCCGCCCGCGCGAGGTTTGCAGGGATTGATCTGACGCGGGCTTCGCGGGTCCTTCGAGAACCTCAGGATGCACGGGTGTTCGTGGGAGTAACGTTTTCTCGCCTGCGGGTCGAGGTGCTGGGTGCGGCGATTTGCTTCGCGGTCTCCTTCGACTGCGGCTGCCGCCGCGGTCAGGACAGGCTCCGAGAACCTCAGGATGAGCGGAACCTTTGGGCTGAGCATGCCGTGTCGCGCTTGCAACGTCTAAGGTTTGCCGCGTACCGAAATGCTATTCGGCTGCGTCTGGGGGGATGGCGGCTACCTGGCCGGCGAGGACGTGGGTGCCGCTGTCTACGAAGAGGATGTTGCCGGTGATCATGCGGGCGAGGTCGCTGCCGAGGAAGACGGCGGCGTTGCCCACGTCTTCGAGGGTGATGTTTTCTCGCAGGGGGGATGCTCGTTCGGTCCAGGAGCGGAGCATAGAGATGCCTTTGACGGCGCTGGCGGAGAGGGTGCGGGCGGGGCCGGCGGAGATGGCGTTGACTCGAATTTTCTTTGGGCCTAGCTCTACTGCTAGATAGCGGACGCCTACTTCGAGGGCGGCTTTGGCGGCGGCCATGGCGTTGTAGCCGGGGACGGCGCGCTCGACGGCGTTGTAGGTGAGGGTCATGACGCTGCCGCCCGAGGTCATGAGTGGGGCGGCGGCGCGGCAGACGGCGTTCAGGGAGTAGGCGCTGATCTCCATCGCCATTTTGTAGCCGTTGCGGGAGATTTCCGTGAATGGCTTGTTGAGGTCGTCGCGGTCGGCGTAGGCGACGCAGTGGGCGACGATGTCGAGGCCGCCCCAGGCCTGGCGGAGACCGTCGAAGGTGGCGTCGATGGCGGCGTCGTCCGTGACGTCGCAGGGGAACATCGGGAAGTCGCCGTCGAGGGTGGCGGCTAGTTCGCGGACGTTCTTCTCGAGACGGCCCTTCGGCTCTTCGATGTATGTGAAGGCGAGCCTGGCGCCGTGAGCGTGCAGTTGCTGGGCGATGCCCCAAGCGAGGCTGTGGCGATCGGCGACGCCCATGATGAGGGCGCGCTTGCCGGTGAGGAGGGATGAGGCGAGGGCCGGTGCGGCCTGGGTATCTGTCATTGAGTGACCTCCTCGGGCGGTGTTGTGCCTGGCCGGGCGTCGTGCAACCGGGGCTGGAAAGCCCCGGCTACGGAATCGGATTTCGAGGGTTCGGGCGCCGGCGGTGAGTTGCGGGAGTTCCAACGCTCGAAGCTGTCTAGCATGGCCTGGGCGATGATCGGGCGATCGGATTCCGGCTTGAGGATGGTCGGCAGGAAGACAAGGTGTCCCTCGCCGGCGCGCATGTCGAAAGCGATGGGGACGCCGCCCTCGCTGCGAGCGAAGACGTGGCCGGTCTCGGCGACGGCGCGGGCTTCTTCGTTGACGTAGACGCGGTAGGCGAGGCGAGGGGCGAGCGCCTGGATGATGGGCGCGAAGGGGTGCTCTGAGTCGACGAGGACAGCGCCGGGGCGGCCGAAGCCGGCCAGGAGATCGTCCGCGAAGGAGAAGCCGTCCGGTTCAGGGAGCCAGTCGAAGCTGTTCCAAGGGTCGCCGGCGATATCGGCGTGCGGGACGCCGGGACTGGCGACGACGACGATCAGGCCGCCGTGGGAGAGCATCCACTCGGTTTCGCGGCGGCGCATGGTCAAGATCTCGCGGAGGGGGAAGGCGTGGGGGGAGGCTTCGCCGTTGACGACGGCCTGGCCACCGTAGGTGGTGTGGGCGGCGGTCCCGTGAACGATGTCGTCGACGGCGCGGGAGACGGAGGCAAGATCGACGACGAGCTGCTGGTATTCGCCGAAGGAAGGGGCGGCAAGGAATGAGTGGTTATCGAAGCTTGCGCTGGGAAGGGGCAGGCCGACGATGAGGCTTTGCACGAATGGATGTTAGTCCAGATTAAGGGTTCGCAGGTAGTCCCGCATGCCTTCGGCGCCGTCGGAGCGTTGGAGGGCGACATAAAGTGAGGCTTTGAGGAGACCGGCGGGCCGGCCGGTGTCGAAGCGGACGCCTTCGTATTCGCAGGCGTAGAGGGACTGGCCCCGGTCCATGGCCATGGCGAGGGTGTCGGTGAGAAACATCTCGCCGCCAGCGGTTGGGGGCGTTTGCTCGAGGAGGGGCCAGATCTCGGCGGTGCAGACGTAGCGGCCGACGGTGCCGAGATCGGAGGGGGCTTCGGCGAGCGGTGGCTTTTCGACGATGCGAGCGACCTTGTAGACTCGGTCCTCGACGAGCTTGGCGTCGATGGCGCCGTAGTGGACGATCTCTTCGTGAGGGACGGTCTGGACGGCGAGTACGTTGCCGCCGAGACGCTCGTGGACGTCAAGGAGCTGCCGCATGGCGGGTTTGTCGCCGAAGATGACGTCGTCGGGGTAGAAGAGGGCAAACGGCTCGTCGCCGACGAGGAAGCGGGTCTCAAGGATGGCGTGGGCCTGGCCGCGCATCTGGCGCTGGCGGACGAAGGCGACTTCCATATCGCCGGTGGCGACGATGTGGTCGCGGACGTCTGGCTTGTTCTCGAGAGCTGTTTCGAGGTTGTGGGCACGGTCGAAGTGGTCTTCGACGGCGCGCTTGGCTGCGCTGGTGACGATAACGACGCGATCTAGCCCGGAGTCGCGGGCTTCTTCGACGATGTACTGGATGACGGGACGATCGTAGAGGGGGAGCATCTCCTTGGGCACGGCCTTCGTGGCCGGGAGAAAGCGGGTGCCGTAGCCGGCGGCGAGGATGATGGCGGTGCGTATGCGGGCCAAGCGGGATCCTTTCGTGGTGCGCTAGGCGGTAGTGTACGGGGGCGCGGGCGAGCGGGGAAGTCATCGGGCTATGTGCGCGATGCAGTTATGTTGATTGCAAATTTGCAACGATCATCACAAACGCTCGTACGAACGGCTACGGGGGGCTAGTGGGGGAGTGAGGGGGTTCTGGTGGTATAGCAGGGAAAATGCGCGTGCTACATCGGCCTATGTCTCACGATTGGGCTGCCAGTAGGTTCTTGACAGGGTTTCAGCGCAACCCATAGCATGGCGAAGGTCGTGCTAGACGGGGAGCTAGCGGTGCCCTGTACCCGCAATCCGCTCTAGCGGGGTCGAATTCCCGCTCGAGGTCTAAGTTCCGTCAGGGACTGACCGCAATAAGTGGTGTTGATTGCCTGGCCCTACGCGGCAGGCCACCACGAACCCCGCCAGGTCCGGAAGGAAGCAACGGTAAGTGGCTCGGTCTGGGCGCCGTAGGCAAACCGGGTAGGAGCTAACTGTTGCGGGCAAGCCTGGTGGCTTGGATCGACAGCGGGTGCACGACCGGATTTAGCTTTCGGGCTGGTCCTATCGGTAAGCGTAATTCTGGGAGAGGTTTATTCGAAACGAAACGCAAAGGCTGATCGCTGCCTGGCTCGGAAAGATGGCGGTACGGCACCAGCGGACCCTTCGAAAAATACCCAACGGGCACCTCCACCTGGCCCTAGGGGTTGCCTTCGTATCGTGCTCTCTCATCGCTCTCGCGATACCCTTCACCGTTTCTCATGGCGTGGACGCGCGCCCGCAACAGATAGTATCCGCGGACGTGCTTGTATCGCGGACGGGATTTGTCGCCGCGCATTCTGATCCGTCGGCGTTGGACTTGCGGCCGGCGGTGCAGCGTCGGACAGAGCCGGTTGCGTTCACGCTGCACGAGAATGGCCTGACGACATCGCACACAGCGACGGGCGCGACGGTGGCAGACGCGCTGGGCGAGGCGGGGGTGGTGCTGAACACTGCGGACGTTGTGACGCCGGCGAGCAGCACGCAGCTCGAGCCGGGGATGCACATCTATGTGCAGTACGCGCGGCGGTTGGTGGTGCGGACGGGTGGTCAGCAGACGGTTGTGTACACGCAATCGAACAAAGTGGGCGACGCGCTGGTGAAGGCGGGTCTGCTCGAGCAGACGGACTTCGTCACGCCGGACCGCGGCGCTGACGTGAAGAACGGGATGGCGATTGAGCTAACGACGGTGCGCGAGAAGACGCTGTCGGACGATACGCCGATTCCGCACGACACTGTTTACAACTACGACAACACGTTGAGCGACGGCACGCAGGTTGTGACGCAGACGGGCTCCGACGGCTTCGTTCGCAAGGACTACCTTGTGAAGCAGATCAACGGCCTGGAGATCGAGCGGAAGCCGCTGGATGAGACGACGGTGCAGCCGACGCCGGAGATCGTTTCGATCGGGACGTACGATCCCGCGACGCCGGCGCTGCAAGTTGACGCGAGCGCGGGCACGGCGCCAGATGGCAGCCAGTGCGCGCAGACGGTGACGGTTTGGTCGACGTACTACACGGCGGCGAGCGCCGGCGGATCACGGACGGCGACTGGAACCGGCGTATACAAGGGCATCATCGCAGTCGACCCGCGGTTCATCCCCCTTGGGACTCGGATGTACGTGCCAGGTTACGGTTACGGGATCGCGGCGGACACGGGCGGCGGGGTGAAGGGCTGGTGGCTGGACCTGGCGTACGGGACGGATGATGCGTACGACTGGTACTCGCATTACGTAGACGTCTGTATTCTGGCGTAGCCAGTAGCCAGTAGCGCGTGTCTGGCTCGCGCGTGGTCGTGGCTGTCAACGAATTGCCTTCGCCAGAACGAATTGACGAATGGGTTGGTGCGTTGGGGTGCGTCTCGTGTGTTGGGGAGAGTTTAGCGTGCAGCATGGTGTTCTGGCGGGCGGTTCG
>JBDTOK010000060.1:0-14030 GCA_039933275.1 Chloroflexota bacterium
ACGTCGGCGGCACCAACACCGACACTGGCGAGCGCAGGATCACTCCGCAGGGCTGGCTCGGCATTGCCGCCGGCGCCTGGGTCGGCTCGATGGCCGTGCTGCTGTCGCTGCGCAACCTGCGCGACACCGCCGCCGGCCGCAAAGTCTGCGCCCAGTGGCTCGGCGTTCGCAACTACCTCCGCAACTCGCACGCCTTCGACAACGCCACCGCCGCCTCCGTCATCGTCTGGGAGCGCTACCTCGCTTACGGCGTCGCGATGGGCGTGGCGCGAGACGCCGCTCACGAGCTCCCGCTGCAGGCCGACGATCCGAAGACCGCCTGGACTCGCTACTCCGGTACCTGGCGACAGATCCGCGTCGATTACCCCGAGCACTTCGGTTTCGGCGAGGCGCCATTTGGAGTCGCCGCCGGCGGCCTCGCGCGCACGCTCTTCTGGGGCGCGATCGGCTTCGTCCTCCTGCCGATCGTCGCCACCGTCGGCTGGAGCGTCGCCAACGATGGCCTCGGTGACGCCGGCTCGACCCAGCTCCTCGGGCTCGCCGCGTTCTTCATCGCCGCCTTCATGGCAATGGGCCTCTACGTGCTCGTCAACCTCATCAACGGCGTCGTCCGCCTCTTCTACGGCGGCAGCGACCTCCTCGGCAAGCCGCTCGTGATCGAGGGCGAAGTCGTCAAAACGCATGCCGGCCGCATCGCCGTGGACGACGGTCACGCCGAGGAAGTGCGCGCCTGGAGCGCGCCGCCGACCGGCCCGCACCCGTCACTGGGCGCTCACATCCGGGCCACCATGACCCCGCACCTCTGCCACGTAAAGACCGTGGAAGTGGTTCCCGCCGCCTCTTCCGCCGCGCAAACCTGAGTTCGCCTCCGTCAGGCGGATCGTGCCCGTTCTTGCCTCGTGTTCAGGGCGTTTGACAGCCCTTGCTCATCGTGTCCATAGTGACCGCACAAACCCAGCACGTCTTCCTGGAGCAACAAAATGACACGCATGCGATTCGGCTGTTTCCTCGCCCCACATCACCCTCTCGGCGAAAACCCTACCCTTCAGTACCAGCGCGACCTCGGCCTCGCCGTTCATCTCGATAAGCTCGGCTTCGATGAGTTCTGGTGCGGGGAGCACCACTCCTCCGGCTGGGAGATGATCTCGTCGCCCGAGATGTTCCTCGTCGCGGCGGCGCAACTGACCTCCAACATCAAGCTGGGCACCGGTGTCGTCTCGCTGCCGTACCACCACCCGTTCAACGTCGCCCAGCGCATCGTCCAGCTCGATCACATGAGCCGCGGCCGCGCTATCTTCGGCTCCGGCCCCGGCGCGCTCCCGTCCGACGCGCACACGCTCGGCATCAACCCGATGGTCCAGCGCGACCGCCAGGACGAGGCGCTTGGCGTCATCATCCGCCTCCTCCGCGGCGAAGAGCGCTTCAGCTACGAGAGCGAGTGGTTCACCCTGCGCGACGCCCGCCTGCAAATCCTCCCGTATCAAGAAAACATCCCGATGGCAGTCGCGTCATCGATCAGCCCGTCCGGCATGCAGCTCGCCGGCAAGTACGGCATCGGCGTGCTGTCCATCGCCTCGACTTCGTCAGCCGGCCTCCAGGCGCTCCCGACGCAATGGGCGTTCGCGGAAGAGTCCGCTGCGAAGAACGGCCAGACAGTCGACCGCAAGGACTGGCGCGTCGTGATGGCGTGGCACTTGGCCGAGACTCGAGAGCAGGCTGAACAAGAGGCCGTGCAGGGACTTCACCGCTGGCACAACGAGTACAACGTGCGTGTGCTCGGCCGGCCCGACGCGCAGTACGTCGAAGACCCGTGGGAGCTGCTGGCGCAGACCACCGGTCGCGGCTCCGCGGGCGCAGGCGCAGCAGTAGTCGGCACGCCGGACGATCTCATCGATAAGATCCGCGAGCTACAGTCCGTCACCGGCGGCTTCGGCACGATCGTCGGGTTCGCCCACGACTGGGCCAACCGCGAAGCGACGATGCGCTCTTGGGAGCTCTTCGCTCGCTACGTTGCGCCGGAACTGAACGGCTACAACGCGGCGCAGAAGGGTTCAGCGCAGTTCGTGTCCGAGCACAAGACCGAGCTCGTCGCCGGCGCGACCGCCGCGATCATGGCCAAGATCCAGGCCAACGACAAAGCGCGCGATGCTTTCGGCGTCACCCTTCAGCAGATGCAGGCAAACTCCGGCACCGGCTTCCGCCCGGGATTCACCGACACCTCAGCCGCCAAGGCCGAGCCCGAGCCAGCCGACAAGTCCGCTTCCTAGCCTCCAGTGCTCAGCCTCGGTTAATCATCGCGAACATTAGAACGCGCGTTGACGCGCTATTGGGTCGCGCTTAGACTGCGGCCATAGCGAGGTAGATGAACCCTTTACGAGTCTCCGTAACCACTGTTCTAATCGTTCTCGTCGCCCTTCTGATAACGTCGCCCGCTGCGGCAGGCGGTACTGTCACCAACTGTGCCAATGACACCGATTTCTCGAACCAGTTAGCCGGCGGCGGCACAGTCGACTTCAACTGCGGCACCGCCACCGTCTCCTTTAGCGCGACCAGGACGATCGCCATCAACACGACGATTGACGGCGCCGGGAAGATCACTCTAAGCGGAAACAGCGCGCGCCGCTTGTTCGTCGTGAATAACGGCGCATCTCTCACCCTGAAGAACCTCGTCCTGAAGGACGCCTCGGCTACCGATAGTATCGACGGAGGCGCAGTCCGCAATCTCGGTTCGCTAACTGTCAATTCCAGTACGTTCTCGAACGATACCAATACACCCGGCTTTAGCGCTGGTGCCATCTTCTCAAGCGGCACCCTGCACGTCAGCGACAGTGAGTTTGATCACGATGAGGCTGGTAGTGCCGGCGCAATCTGGGAGCAGGGCGGCGGCGCTACCATCGACAACACCACATTTAGCCAGGACAAAGCCACTAACACCGGCCAGTATGGCTTCGGCGGTGCGGTTCTACTCAGCGATAACGCGACGGGAACCGTCAATTCGTCGACGTTCTCTCAGAACACAGCCCGCCAGGGTGGCGCGCTGCACGTTCGTTCCGGTGCGCATCTAACAATCTCAGGCGGTGCGGCAAATATCAACAGTTCGACTGGTGCCGGCGCCGGTATTTACAACGAAGGCACGTTGACTCAGACGAATGGGACGCTCAACGGCAATTCCAGCGGGACAGGTGGTGCTATCGAAAACCATGGCTCCGCGACGCTAACCGGCGTGATCCTCGCCAACAACTCGGCTTCGTTCGGCGGAGGTGGCATCTATAACACCGGGGCGGGCGCCACTGCAACGTTGACCAACGTCACAATAAGCGGGAACACGGTAAGCAATACCTTCAGTACGGCAGTGTATGGGGGCGGTATCGAAAACTACGGCGGCCTGACGATCACGGACTCTTCGCTGACCGGTAACTCCGCGCCGAGCTCCGTGAACCTCGGCTTCGGGGGAGGTCTCTACAACAACTCACTAGCGAATCCGGAGACGGTATCGATCACCAATTCCACGATCAGTGGGAACTCTGCTCCAAACGGCGGCGGCATCCTCAATGTGGCCGCCGTAACGGTGAAGAACTCGACCATCGATGGCAACAACGCAGGGACTGCCGGCGGCTTCGAAAACTACCACGGCACGGCGACGCTGGTGAATGTGACCATGAGCGCCAATCTTGGAACGACGGGCGGCGCTATCTACCAGGCCAGCGGCAGCGCAGGAGAGACGCTCACTGTGACTAATACGCTCGTCGCGAACGGCGCATCGGGGGCGAATTGCTACGTTGCGCCCTCGAACGTTGCCCCGATCAGCTCAACGGGCTACAACCTCTCAAGTGACGGGACCTGCTCTCCGTACTTCTCCCAGGGAACCGACCTCAACGGGGGAAGTCCAAGCCTTGGCCCGCTTACCAACAACGGAGGCCCCACGCTCACGCGCATGCCCCAGCCGCTGAGCGACGCGATCGACAATATCCCGCCGGGCACGAACGGGTGCGGCACGACGATTGCCACGGATCAGCGCGATTATCCCCGTCCTGCTGGATCGGCGTGTGACATCGGTTCGGTCGAAACCGGCTCGTCGCTTGTTGGTACGCCGACTCATACGCCAAGTCCCACACACACAGCGTCTCCTTCTCCCACTGTTACTGGCGTGCCGACGCCCACAACCACGGTGACGCCCGAGATCACGCCAACGCCTACACACGCGGGAAGTCCAACCCCAACTCCAACGAGCCGGCCTCTCCACCAGGGCGACCTAAACTGTGACGGCAACATCGACGGTGCTGATGCCCTCCGCCCCGAACGAGCTGACGCCGGATTGCCGATGAATTCAGGGAGCGGATGCCCCGCCCTTGACGCGCGGTCGCCGCAATTCGGCGACGTCAACTGCGACGACCATGTCGACGCCCGAGACTCCATCGACATCATCGAGTATTCCATCGGCGTGTCGATACTGCCTTCGCCGCAAGCGGGGTGTACACCTATCGGATCACTTTTGAGCTGATACACTCCCGCATGAATGACATGACAGGACAACATCTATGATTCCGCTACAACCGTTTGGCCGCACCGGCCACGAGAGCACGCGCATCATCTTCGGCGCTGCCGCCTTCTGGAAGTGCACGCCCGAGATCGGCGAGCGCACCCTCCAGATGCTGCTCGACTACGACATCAACCACATCGACGTCGCCGCCAGCTACGGCGAGGCGGAGGATCACGTCGGCCCGTGGATGGAGAAGCACCGCGACCGCTTCTTCCTCGCGACCAAGACCGGTGAGCGCGAGTACGAAGGCGCGAAGGCGGAACTGGCTCGCTCCCTCGAACGGCTGCGCGTCGATTCGATCGATCTCTGGCAACTCCACAACCTCGTCGACGAAGCGGAGTGGGAGACGGCGATGGCCCCCGGCGGCGCGCTCGAAGCCGCCATCGAAGCGCGCGACAAAGGGCTCGTGAAGTACATCGGCGTCACCGGCCACGGCGTGACGGTCGCCGAGATGCACCGCCGCAGCCTCGAGCGCTTCCCCCTCGACTCGGTGCTCCTCCCCCTGAACTACACGATGATGCAGAACCCAGCCTACGCCGCGGACTTCGAAGCGCTGACCAGCATCTGCCGCGAGCAGAACGTCGCGATGCAGACGATCAAGAGCCTCGCGGTCGGCGCCGGGGCCGAGGGCGAGCAGCGCCGGACCCGCACCTGGTACGAAGCACTGACCGAGCAGTCCGACATCGACCTTGCGGTGAACTGGGTACTGTCGCACGAAGGGATGTTCCTCAACACCTCCTCCGACATCGCCCTGCTGGCGAAGATCCTCGACGCCACCGAGCGCTACAAATCACCCCCAACGGACGCCGAAATGTCGGCGCTTGTTCAACGCGCGTCCATGACGCCGCTATTTGTGTAAAACCTGGGTCGCGACTCTTGACATCGCCGCACGGCGAACGTAGTCTCATCGCAATTTAACGCTGTTATTCAGGAAGGAGGGGCACCTGATATGACATCCGATTCCCGAACCTGGCGGGGGCCAGTTCGATTCTCACTCGTGCTCGTCGTGTCAGTCATCGCCGCGCTCTTTGCGGTGCTGAGCTTGCCGAGTCACGCAACGGAGGCCAGTCCAACATCCGGGCCAACCGCAATCGTCTCGCTCGGCGATAGCTTTATCTCCGGCGAGGCCGGACGCTGGAACGGCAACGCGCTCAACATCCTGGGAACCCGCAACGGCACCGACCGCGCCGCTAGCTGCTTCCTCGGTATCTTCTGCTCGTACGACGCCTCGCGAGTCTACGGCAGCACGGCAAGCAACGGCTGTCACCGCTCGGACGTCTCGACGATCCAGAGCGCTGCCATTTCCGTCTCCAAAAAAATAAACATCGCCTGCTCCGGCGCTAAGTCTGTCAACATCTGGCGCGCATCGCAGGGAGGACAGTCTTTCAAGGGCGAAGCGCCGCAAGCCGATCAGCTGTTAACGATCGCCCAACAGAACAACGTAAAGATGGTCGTGCTCACGATCTCCGCCAACGACGTTGGTTTCGCCGACCACGTCATCAACTGCACCATCGATTACATCATCGGCCTCGGCCCCTGCAACCAGGCCGAGCAAGCGAGCATCGTCTCGCAGACGCCCGCCGCGCAGGCCGGCCTGAGCGAGTCTATCGATGAGATTCGCGCGGTGATGGCCGCAGCCGGTTACAGCCCATCGCAGTGGCGTTTCGTCATCGCCGGCTACTCATCGCCGGTGCCAACGGCTGCCAACACTCGCTACTCCGGCAGCGACCGCACGCTGACCGGCGGCTGCCCGTTCTACGACGCCGACCTTAACTGGGCGAAGAACGTCGCGACACCGTACATCGTCGATAGCATGCGCTCCGTCGCCGCAACGAAGGGTGTCCAGTTCCTTGACGTCCGCAACGCCCTCAACGGGCACGAAGTCTGCAGCAAAGGCGTTTCGCTCGTCGGCTCTGGCGGCCCGAACCCCGTGAACAACGAGTGGGTGCGCTGGGTCAACACCGGCTGCTGCCAGGGCGACGCGCAGGAGTCGATGCACCCCAACGCCTACGGCGAGCGAGCCATCGGCAAGTGCGTCGCGCTGATTTACGCGAAACCCGCCGCCGGCAACTGGACCTGCTCTGACACGCCGGGTCAGGACTACAACGCAATGACGTTAGCGTCCCAGCCCTAAACGAAAACAGACGAGCGTGCCCGGCGAATAGTCGGGCACGCTCGTTCTTGCGACTGGCCTCAGCGCTTCGCGCGACGCCGTCCGCTAATCTAAACAGGTGGCAAGGGCGCCATCGATTTGTTGAGAGCGAGCCCCCGGGCCATTGCGCCGGCCCGGGGTCACCCAAGGGGGGCGATGAGCCGGTCTATCCTCGGCAGAACAGTGCCGGCCTGTCGTCAATCGGAGAATCATTTACTTTGCTCCCATCGTCAATACCGCGATTGCAGTACGCGGCGGTATCGCGCAGCGGTGATTGGTGCTATACGCGCTCGTCGCGTTCTTGTTGACTACAATCGGAGCAAGTCCGCGCCGGCATTCGCGTTGAGCCGCTACGACACGATTCCGTCGCGCAGCGCGATGGCGCAAGCCGCCGTCCGCGTGCTCACCTCGAGCTTCCGCAGAATGTTGCCTACGTGCTTGTTGGCCGTGAGGCGGCTGATGCCGAGCGTCAGGCCAATCTCCTTGTCCGAGCTTCCCGCGACGACCAGTTGCAGCACCGTTAGCTCGCGGAACGTGAGCCCGTGGTCGGAACCCCGGCTGGCGGATCGCTCTGCTTTGCGGTCCAGCTCTTCCCGCAGGTCGATGAGTGCTCGCTCGGCATCCTTGCGTGCCGTGATGTCGATGGCCAGCCACACCACCATGCGCTTCGCCCCGTCTACTCCAAGCGGCGCAGTTCGTCCCTCGAACCAGCGACGCCCGGCCGTCAACTCGAGCTCGTATTCCAGTACCTGCGACTCCCGTTCTCGGATCGTCTTGCGAATCAGCGCCAGGAAGGCGTCCGCGCTCTTCTTGGGCAGCACGTCATGCAGACGCTTCCCCTTCAGCTCCGTCGCCTGGCGGTACAGAACGTCAGATCTCCCCTGCTGGCCGAGTATCTCAACGTACACACCGTCCTCGTCGAGAATGAAGGCAACATCAGGCAGCGCGTGTGCGAACGCCAGGAGGTGAGCCTCACTGTCTCGCAGATTGACCTCCATCTCTCGCCGTTGCGTAATGTCCTCGCACACGACAAGCACGATAGCGCTCCCGTTGACGTCGCGAGTCGCGCGGGCCCGCTCCTCCACCCAGATAACTGCCCCGTCCTTCCGCACTTTGCGGACTTCCCAGACGCTCGTTACTCCTGGATTGGCCAGGCAGCCGGCAAGGTGTCGCGTCACCGCTCGCGTGTCCTCAGGGTGAAAAACGCCAAAGACGGACTCGCCCTCGAGCTCCTTAGCCGAGTATCCGAGCTGACTCGCGCCGTAATCATTGACTGAGAGAACGGTCCCATCCGCGGCCACGGTGAAATACATCGACGGGTTGTCGCGATAGAGGGCGCGGTACCTCGCCTCGCTTTCCTGTAGCGCCGCCACCGCCTTCTTTCGCTCCGTCACATCGCGCGCCAGCACGAGTATCTCGTCCTCGAACGGCACGACCCGCGTCTCGAACAACCGCTCGCGGTCCGCGAACGGGAGCGCATACTCGATCGTTGTCGGCGTCCCTGACCGCTGCACATCGGCGATCGCCTTTAGGACGAGCCGGCCGACGTTTTCTGGAAGCATGGTCGGTAGCTGCTTGCCGAGGAACTCTTCGGGTTGGCGGTAAAGAGGGCGCTCCGGGCTGGCCGTGTACTCAAGGATAGTGCCCTCGCGGTCCAGCCGTACGAGGAGGTCCGGAAAGGCGTTAAATATAGCCTGTAGCTGATCGCCCTTCCTCCCCAGTGCGTCCTCCGCCTCCTTCCGCTCCGTGATGTCGACAGCAGTGCCCAGCAAGTCGCCGCTTTCCGGCCCTGCCGTCACCCAGTCGAACGTGAACTGCACCCATCGAGCCTCACCGCACTTGGTGAGGATCTTGATCTCGTACTCCCGCGGGATCGTCTCGCCCCGCTCGTGCGCCTGGTACATCTCGATCAAGCGGGGAAGCGAGTCCGGGTGCACCAGCTCCCAGAAGTTCTCCAGGGCCAGGAGCTCTTCCCGCGTGTATCCGCTAATCCGCTCCGCCGAGCGGTTTACATAGATCGTCTTGCTCTCGCGGTAAAGAAACACCGCCGCCGGAATCGTTTCCACAAGCGTGCGAAAACGCTCTTCGCTCCGACGCAGCGCTTCCGCCACGTGCTCCAATTGAGAAATGTCCAACGCTGTACCCCCCGGTGAGGGCGATTATACCAGCGCTGGCGCCTCAGCTGTCCCCGCGCCGTCTACGTCCGATCCCCATAGCGCAAATCAGAACGAGATCGGGGCGTGTCCGAGCAATCGGGCACGCCCCTTCTTCTTTCAAGCAAATCCGAAATCCGCGTAGTTCCGCGTCCACAAAAATCTGCGCCTGATCCGCGAGCAGTTCCGTTTGCATAAGATCAGCCGCCAGCCATCGCGCCGATGACGAGTAGCGGTTCCTTCCCCGAGGCCACCGCCTCCGGCAGCGGTTCGTCCAGTTCCGCGTTCGACCAGTCTTCCTCACAAGCGAAGAACCGCACCATCGCGCGACGTTTCTTCGTTTGGCGATCGCGGAGCGTTCCCTCCAGCACCGGGTAGGTCGCTTCCAGCGCGTCCAGCACCGAACGCTGCGTGACCGGCCCCGATACCTCGACCTCGATCTCGCGCCCGACTTTGGCCAGCGTGCGAAGGTGCTGCGGCAGCACGACGCGGATCATGCCAGCGTCTGCACCTCAACCGACAGCACCGCCGGCAGGTCCCGGACAATCGGCGCCCAGCTATCGCCGGAGTCGGCGGACGCATATACCTGCCCGCCCGTCGTGCCAAAGTACACCCCGCATGAATCCATGCGATCGACTGCCATCGCGTCCCGCAGGACGTTCACGTAGCAGTTCTCCTGCGGCAGGCCGTTCGTCAGCGCCTCCCACTCGTTGCCGCCACTCCGGCTACGGTACACGCGCAGCTTTCCGTCCGGCGGGTAGTGCTCGGAGTCGCTTGTAATCGGCACGACGTAAATCGTCTCCGGTTCGTGCGCGTGCACATCGATCGGGAACCCGAAGTCGCTCGGCAGGTTGCCGCTGATCTCCCGCCAACTGCCGCCGCCGTCGTCGCTGCGCATCACGTCCCAGTGCTTCTGCATGAACAGCGTCTCCGGCCGCGACGGGTGCATCGCGATCCGGTGCACGCAATGCCCGACTTCTGCGTACGGCTCAGGTATCTCCTTCGAGTGCAGCCCGTTGTTCATCGGCTCCCACGTCTCGCCGCCGTCCTCTGTGCGGAACACGCCCGCCGATGAGATCGCGATAAAGATACGCTTCGCATCGGTCGGGTCCTCGACGATCGTGTGCAGGCACATCCCGCCCGCGCCCGGCTGCCACTTGCCCGCCGATGTGTGCGTCCGCAGTCCCTTCAACTCCTGCCACGACATGCCGCCGTCCGTCGACTTGAATAACGCCGCGTCCTCCACTCCGGCGTAGATCGTGTCTGGATCGTGCAGCGAAGGCTCCAGGTGCCAGACCCGCGCGAACTCCCACGGGTGAGGCGTCCCGTCGTACCACAGGTGCGTCCCCGTCGGCCCGTCGTACGCAAAGTCTTTGCCGACCGGCTCCCACGTCTTGCCGCCGTCGTCGGAGCGCTGGATGACTTGGCCGAACCAACTCGTACTCTGCGAGGCAAACAACCGGTTCGGATCAGCCGGCGACCCCTTCACGTGGTAGACCTCCCACCCCGCAAAATGCGGCCCGCTGACGTCCCACTTCTGCCGCTTGCCATCCGATGTCAGCACAAACGCGCCCTTGCGCGTCCCAACAAGCACTCGAACTCCGCTCATAACCTCTCTCCTGGCTTGGACCTTCGTTTCGGTGGCCAGCATATCGCCCGCGTGGCCACTTCGGAAGATTTTGGTGGCATCTACTTCCCGTCGATTCGCGGATGGTCAAATGTCTGGGAGACAATGCTACGAATGAACACCGACAGCACCTCCTCCACTCCGGCGAACCGTACGCTCTCGAGCGCGAAGGCGGCGAAGCAGGACGAGTTTTACACCCAGCTCGCCGACATCGCCAACGACCTCAAACACTAAAAGGACCACCTACGCGGCAAGGTCGTCCTCTGCAACTGCGACGACCCTGGACGCGAACCGGGACGGCGCGATCAATCTCGACGACGTGGCGCACCTGCTCCGGCACGACAAGAACGCGGTCCGTCCGCTGGACAATCGAACCAAGGGCGGCAAGTAGCTTCGAAAGCTCGCCAGGCATCAGAAGCAGACATCCTAATTCCAGAATTACTCCGTAATCCCAACCGCGAAATTGCGAAACGAACTTCGTGACACCCCGGGCCTGCGCGTCTTCATTGCCCCCGGGGCAATTCGGTGTGAGTCGTATAATCGAGCCGTGACCACCATCGGCGTTCTCGCCCTCCAGGGCGACTTCCTCGAGCACGCTGCCATGCTCAAGCGCCTGCGCGTGGAGCCGCGTGAGGTGCGCACCGCTGAGCAGCTGAAGGGCCTCGACGGGCTCATCATTCCCGGCGGCGAGTCCACCACCTTCGGGCGCCTCATCGAGGACTTCCGCCTCCACGAACCGCTCGCCGCCTTCGTGCGCAGCGGCACGCCAACCTGGGGCACCTGCGCTGGCATGATCGTCCTCGCGAACCACGCCAGCGACCTCCCGTTCCCCACCCTGCAGGCCATCGACATCGAAGTCGACCGCAACGCCTACGGCCGGCAGGTCGATAGCTTCGAGGCGGACATCGACATCCCCGCCATCGGCGCCGAGCCGTACCACGCCATCTTCATCCGCGCGCCGGTCGTCGCCAGCGTCGGCGAAGGAGTCGAAGTGCTCGCCACGTGCAAGCGCGACGACGATGACGCCGAAAAGCCCGTGGCCGTGCGGCAGGGCAACATCATGGCCACGTCCTTCCACCCGGAGCTAACGGAGGACCCACGACTCCACCGCTACTTCCTCGACATCGTCGATCAAGTCAAGAGGCCTTCTTCCGCCAAATGAGCTCAGCTCGACACCCGCTTCCCACTGACATCGTCGCCCTCGTATCGTTCGACGGGCGCGTCTATCCGAACGAAGCGAACCCCTTCGACCGCCTCGGCCTCGAGCCCAAGACCCGCCCCCTGGAGCGCGCGCTGGAGCAGTGGTTCTCCTTCGCCACCGGCAAACAGGCCTGGGTCAGCGTCCGCGGCGCCACCATTCGCGGCCTCATCTCCGCCCGCAAGCGAGCCAAACGCTCCGCCTGGGAGATCGAGGTCCTGATCGACGCCAGCGACGACGAGTCCGTCATCCTCTCGCTGTTCAGCCGCATGACAGCCGGCGTCATCAAGCAGGGCGCTGAGCGCGTCTTCCTGCGAGTCAACGCCGACAGCGATGCCCGCGATCCCGCGCGCGCCGCTGGCTTCTTCTCCTACTGTGGCGAGGTGCTGTATCGCCGAGGCCCGGAGAAGTGGCAACCGACCGGTGGTGACCTCGAGTTTCGCTCCCGTTCTAAGGCCGATACGTTCGGCCTGTTTCAGCTATACAACCGCGTTGCCCCCGCAACCGTAAGAGCTATAGAGGGTCTCACCCTCCGCGAGTGGCAGGCCGCGCAAGAAAAGTGGGGCGGGCGCACCCACGATATGATCGTTGAGGAGGATGGCGTAATCACCGGTTGGGTCCGCACGCTGTCCGGCAGCCCCAGCCGTATCTACGTGCTCGCTGAGCGCGGCCCATACGATCCACTCCTCGGCGCGGGCCTCGACGTCCTGCAAGACCAGGAAGCCTTCTGCCTTGCGCCGGACTACAATCCGGAACTCGCCTCAGCCCTGGAACGCTACGGCTTCGAGCCCGTCGCTCAGTACGAATCGCTCGCCAAGCGTCTGACCCAGCCAGTGGAGCAAGCGATACCAGAAACTTCGAGCGAAGTAGTGCCCGCGGGGTAGATACTAGAAGTAGATGCTGAACATAACCGATGACCTCGACACGCTGATCAACGTTCTCCCATATCGCATATGTGAGGCGGTGCGCGCGCGCACCAATAACTACGCGCTGCTGGAGATCGTCCTCGATCTCGGCCGCGTCCCCGAAGCGCGCTACCCGAACGAAGAAGCCATCCTCAGCCATGAAGAGGTCACCCAGGACGATCTCGACTACGTGCTCGACCGCATCGGCGAGTTTACTTCCGACAACCGTGCTGGTATCGAGCGCACCCTCCACCGCATCTCCTGCATGCGCAACCGCAAGGGCAAAGTCGTCGGGCTAACCTGCCGCGTCGGCCGCGCCGTCTTCGGGACGATCCGCATCATCGAAGACCTCGTCCGCACCGAGAAGAGTATCCTCCTCCTCGGCCGCCCGGGCGTCGGCAAGACCACCATGCTGCGCGAAGTCGCCCGCTTTATGGCAGACGACCTCAACAAGCGCGTGATCGTCGTCGACACTTCCAATGAAATCGCCGGCGATGGCGACATCCCGCACCCCGGCATCGGCAGCGCCCGCCGCATGCAGGTGCCGTCTCCCGAACTACAGCACGCCGTCATGATCGAGGCCGTCGAGAACCACATGCCCGAAGTCATCATCATCGACGAGATTGGCACTGACCTCGAAGCCGGCGCCGCCCGCACCATCGCCGAGCGCGGCGTCATGCTCGTCGCCACTGCTCACGGCAACTCGCTCGAGAACCTGATCATGAACCCGACGCTCTCTGACCTCGTCGGCGGCATCGAGTCCGTCACCCTTAGCGACGAAGAGGCCCGCCGCCGTGGCACCCAGAAGGCGATCCTCGAGCGCCGTGCCCCGCCAACGTTCGACATGCTCGTCGAGCTCCAGTCCTACAGCCAGGTCGCTGTGCACAAGAACGTCTCCGAGACCGTCGACTCCATCCTCCGCGGCTACGAAGTCCCGCCGGAGATCCGCGAGCTCGCCGCTGAAGGCGAAGTGAAGGTCATGGAAAGCCAGCGCGCGCGCCAGCAAGACCGCGAAGGCGACCGCAGCAGCGAAACCCGCGCCGATCTTGCCTTCGTCGCCGGCGCCGGCAACCCGGCAGGGCAAGGCCCCGCCCGCGAGCGCCGTATCTTCCCGTTTGGCGTCTCCCGCCCGCGCCTGGAGCAAGCCATCCGCGAAACGCACTTCCCCGCCGCCGTAGTAGACCACCTCGACGACGCTGACGTCGTCATCACCCTGCGCCCGTACTACCGCCGCAAACCACAAACCCTCCATGACGCCGAGTCGCGCGGTATCCCCATCTATGTGGTGAAGTCGAACACCATCCTCCAACTGGAACAGGTGCTCCTCACCATGCGCAGCGAGCGCTCCGGCGACCCAGTAGTCGCCGCCCTGAAAGAGACCGAAGACGGTATCGGCCAGGTCCTCAACCAGTACAACCCGGTCGACCTCAACCCCCAGAACGCCTACGTCCGCCG
>JBDTOK010000061.1:0-13908 GCA_039933275.1 Chloroflexota bacterium
GCGGCCAGAGTCGCTTGAGGCAGAAGGCATCGTCGCCGCGCTGAACAAGCAGATCGCCGCAACCAGCGCCCGCTACGAGCTCGCGATCACGGCGGAGCTCAGCGAGGAGCCGGACATCCCGCTGGACGGCAAAGAGATGCTGTACCGCATTGGCCAGGAGGCCCTCCACAACATCGTCAAGCACGCGCAGGCCACGTCCGTGCGCGTCTGCCTGCAGCATGTCAACGGGCGGCTCGAACTGACGGTGGCGGACGACGGCGTCGGCTTCGATCCGGCCGGCGAGTTCCCGGGCCACCTCGGCCTGCGCTCGATGCGAGAGCGCGCAGCGAAAGCCGGCGGCGACCTCACGATCGAGAGCGAGCCCGGGGCTGGCTCGACGGTGACGGTGACGATCGTAGCTTCTTCGTAGCGAGCGTGTGGTAGCCTTGGCTCGCTAACCAAGGAGGTGCCCCCACATGCGAACTACCGAGCCGAGGCTCCACCCAAGACCACCGGCCGATTGGGACGACGACACCCGCGAGGTGATGACCCGCGTCGAGCAAGACGGCCGCGTGATGAACATCTACCGCACGCTGGCCCACCACCCGAAGCTGTTCAAGCGCTGGAGCGTGTTCGGGACGCACGTGCTGTACCGCTCCACGCTGCCGCCGCGTGAACGCGAGCTGATCATTCTGCGCACGGGCTGGCTCTGCAAGAGCGAATACGAGTGGTCGCAGCACGCGGTCATCGGCAAGGCGAGCGGCCTGACCGACGAAGAGGTCGCTCGCGTCATGGCCGACACGGAGGCGCAGGGCTGGAGCGACAACGACATCGCCCTACTGAAAGCGACGGATGAGCTACTGCTCGATTCGTTCATCAGCGACAAGACGTGGGAAGCGCTGTCTGCGACCTACGACACCCGCCAGCTCATCGATATCATCTTCACCGTCGGGCAGTACAAGCTCGTCTCAATGGCACTGAACACGCTGGGCGTGGAACTGGAGGAAGGGCAGACCGGCTTCGGCGACTAACCAAATCAGGGTGCGAGGTTATTACACAATGAGTCGACTTGTCTGGCTATTCGCGGTGGCGGCGCTCGCTCTCCTGACCGTGCGCTCGGCGGAGGCCGTGAACGCAACAATCGTCGTCAATAGCACGGCGGACGCCTCCGACCTCGCGCCGGGCCTCCCCTGCGACACTAGCGCCGCAGCCGGCAACCAGTGCACGCTACGCGCAGCCATCGAAATCGCAAACCTTCAGGCAGGCGCCGACGTCATCAACTTCTCGATCGGTACCGCAGGCAACATCCCGACGATCAACCTCGCTTCCGCCCTCCCCACGATCACCCAGAGCCTGTCGATCGACGGCACTAGCTCGCCCGCTGCCTTCGTCGAGCTACACCGAACGTCTGGCTCCTTCAACGGCCTAATCATCGACTCGAGCGGAGTGACTATCAAAGGCCTGGTGATTAATTCCTTCATCCTCAGCGGAATCAACATCATGAACGACCAGAAGGGGTCGATTACCGGCAACCGCATCGGCACGTCCAAAGCCGGGACGGCCGACATGGGCAATTCCGGCGACGGCATCTCCGTGACCGGCAACGTCGAATCGCTAACGATCTCCCAGAACCTCATCGCAGGGAATCACGGGAACGGTATCCACCTGACCAGCGCGACCGGAGTCGCAATCACCAGCAACCGCATCGGTCTCGACCCGACGAACCTTGCGCTACCAAACGACGGCGACGGCATAAAACTGGAGTCGTCGCCCAGCATCACCATCGGCGGCAGCGCGACGACCACGAACTTTATCGGTAACAACGCCCTCTCCGGAATCGAAGTGACCGGAACAGCATCTACGGGCCTGTCGATTCGCTCGAACCGCATCGGCCTCGGCTCCGGGAGTCCTCAATTAACCGCTTCCCCCAACAGCGACGGGATCAGGCTCGTCAACGCGCCGGGTGCTTCCGTCCGCGACAACGTCATCTCCGGCAACACGGGCATCGGCCTCAGCCTCGTCAGCGCCACCAACGAGTCGATCCAGGGCAACATCATCGGGCTCAACTCAGCGGGGACAGCGGCCCTCCCCAATTCGACCGGCGTCTACGTGTTCGGCACAGCGTCCGGAAACTCGATCGGAGTGGTTGGCGGCACACGCAACACGATCTCCGGCAACAGCGATACCGGCGTACTGCTTGACTTCAACACACATGGCAACTCCGTCAACAACAACTACATTGGCACGAACGTAGCCGGGACGGCGGGAATCGGCAACGTAAACAACGGCATCGTCTCCAAGGGGCTCGCCACCACGATCCAGGGGAACCTAGTCGATGCGAGCGCAGTCGGCCTGAAGATCGACGGAGCCAACGCCACCACCGTGATCGGCAACATGTTCAGCACAACAACCACCGGCGGCATCAACGACGGGCAGTTCTACAACGACACCGCCATCCAGCTAACCGGCACGGCGCACAACAACACCGTCGGCGGGCCCGCTGACACAGATCGAAATATAATCGACAGCGACTCCTTCACATTCGGCGCCGCTGGCATCGGAATTAACATCGGCGTCGACGCCACCAATAACACGGTGCTGGGCAACTACATCGGTGTCACCGCCGCAGGCGACGACGGCGGCGGCGGCCAACCACGCGGAAACACCACCGGGATCAGCATAAGCGGGCCAACCAACCACATCGGGCCGGCGAACGTCATCTCCAACAACGGACACCAAGCGATCTCCCTGAACGGCACTACAGCGACCGGAAACGTAATCGAGCTCAACAAGATCGGGGTCAGGCCTACCGGTGAACCGCAGGGCAACCAGAGCGGGATCATTCTGTTCAACGGTCCCAGCGACAACGACATCCTCGACAACACGATTGCCAACAACGGCTTTGCCATCAGCCTTGAGGAGTTCACAGACGGAATCACAGTGCGCAACTATTTAGCGCCCAACGATTTCTACAACAATATCGCCGCCATCAACTTTGACTTCGGGCCTAGCACCCCAACCCAGGACCACCTCGACGCTGACACCGGACCGAACGGCCTTCAGAACTCGCCGATCATCACGCAGGCCACGACCGACTTCGTCGACTGGACGCTGGACAGCGAGGCCAACTCCACCTATGAAGTCAGCCTCTACCACACCAATCCCTGTGATGACTCCGGTTTCGGCGAAGGGTTGATCCTTGCAGAGGACTTCGCCGGCAACGTAACGACCGACGCGAACGGCCACGCGTCCGGCCATACCCTCTCCAGCGAAAACCTGGGCACAATCCTCACGATGACGGCCAGCCGCGTCGTCGGCACCGATAAGCAGGCAACATCGATGTTCTCCGCCTGCGCCACCGTCGTCGCCGCTCCAACGCCAACGCCGACTCCCTCCCCGACGCTCAGCCCCTCGCCCACGCCCACCAACCAGACGCCCGGCCCATCGCCAACGCCGACACCAACCGGCGGCCCCACACACAGCGCCACGCCAACGCCGACCGGTATCGCAGCGTCCACGCCGGCCACGCAAACGCCCCCACCGACGTCGATACCAATATTGATAGGCGACGCAGACTGCAACGGCGCCGTCAACGCGCAGGACGCCATCGCCCTGCTAGCGATCACAAGCGGCCTGCAAAATGCATGCTTAGTCGCGGCATCGAATCCGGCGCTCCCACAAGACGACACGAACTGCGACGGCCACATCGACGATCTGGACGCACTCGACGTACTGCTTTCAGTGAGCGACTTGCCGGAGTTGCCATCCTCCAGCGATTGTCCCGCTGTCGGACAACAGGTCAGCTGATGCCGGTGAGGCCGCTGTCCACGGCCATGATCTGCGCCGTCACGTAGACGCTTTCGTCGGACGTGAAGAACAGCGCGGCGTAGGCGATCTCCCACGCCGTCCCCTGGCGCCCGAACGGCGTGCGCGTGCCGCCTCGCGAAGGGCGGCCCTGCGTTGCCAGCCGCCCGAGCGGCGTGTCGACCAGACCCGGTGCGACGATATTTGCGCGGATGCCCCGCGGCGCGCCCTCCATCGCAACATGCCGCATGAGCCCGCCCAGCGCCGCCTTCGACGCGTCGTAAGCGGGCAAACGGCTACCGGCGATGAGCCCGGCGATCGAAGAGATGAACACGATCGAAGAGCCGTTCTCAAGACGCGGGAGAGCGGCTTTGCAGCAGAGCATCGGGCCGCGCAGGTTGATCTCGAGCGTGCGGTCCCAGCTGTCCGGCGTAGCGCCCTCGAGGCCGAGCTCGCCAACGCCAACGCCAACGTTCAGCACCAACCCATCGATCGCACCGAGCCTCACAGCGGCTTCCTCAA
Source organism: Chloroflexota bacterium (assembly GCA_039933275.1). Taxonomy (GTDB): domain Bacteria; phylum Chloroflexota; class Dehalococcoidia; order SM23-28-2; family RBG-16-64-32; genus DATKKM01. The sequence continues at coordinate 4,306 of JBDTOK010000061.1, forward strand.
CCATGCGCTCGACGTCGCTGGGACGGGAGATGTCGGCCTGGATCGCGAAGGCGCGGCCGTCCTCGCGAACGATCATATCGACGGTCTGCTCGGCGCTGGCGAAGTTTATGTCGGCGACGGCGACTTGCGCACCTTCGCGCGCGAAAAGCAGGGACATCGCGCGGCCGTTGCCGGTCGGGTCCGTCTCCGCATCAACGACGCGCTGCCCGCCACCGACGACAAGTATCCGCCGCCCCGAGAGACGGTTGCGGCCGGGCGCTTCGCCGCGCGATTCGGCGCTGGGCGGCCGTTCGTAGCGTTCGGAGTTCGCCATCGCACCGCGAATCATATACTGTTGCGCGCATGAGCGAGCCACTGACTTACGAGCAAGCACGAGCCCGCCTCCGCGCCGGAGAAAATGCGTACGATGTCGCCACCGAGGTAGTCGCCGGCCTGACGCTGGATGAAAAGCTCGAATGCCTGGACGGCGACGAAGACTTCTGGCCCGGGCTGATGCGGCTCGCTGGCGCGGCGGTCACTCGCGTCGCCGGTGAGGGATATGGGGCGAAGCCGTACCTCGGGGCGCAAGTGCCGCGGCTCGGGTTTCCGGGCATCGCGTTCTCCGATGGGCCGCGCGGCGTTGTCGTTGGGCCGAACACCTGCTTCCCGGTCAGCATGGCCCGCGGCGCGACGTTCGATCCGGACCTCGAGGAGCGCATCGGCGAGGCGATCGGACTCGAGCTACGGGCGCGCGACGCGAACCTCTTCGGCGGCGTCAACGTGAACCTGCTGCGTCACCCGGCGTGGGGTCGCGCGCAGGAGACGTACGGCGAAGATCCGTACCTCGTCGGCGAGATGGGGGCGGCGCTCTGCCGCGGCGTCCAGCGCCACGCGATGGCCTGCGTCAAACACTACGCGCTGAACTCGATCGACAATGCGCGCTTCAAGGTGGACGTTACGGCGGACGACCGCGCGCTGCACGAGGTGTACCTCCCGCACTTCAAGCGCGTGATCGATGAGGGCGTGGCGTGCGTGATGTCCGCCTACAACTCCGTCAACGGTGAGTGGTGCGGCGAGAACCACCAGCTCCTCACGGAAATCCTGCGCGACGAGTGGGGCTTCGACGGGTTCGTGATCAGCGACTGGATCTTCGGGCTGCGCGACTGCGTAAAGTCCGTGCGCAGCGGGCTGGATATCGAGATGCCGTTCCGCGCGATCCGCTACAAGTCAGTAGGCCCAGCGCTAGACGCCGGCGATCTAACGGAAGACGACATCGACGCGCCCGCCACCCGCATCATCGCGACGCTACTGCGCTTCGACGACGTGCTGTCAAGACCAGGGCCGGACGCCTCCGTCTGCGCATCACCGTCCCACCGCGAACTGGCGTACGAGGCAGCGGTGAAGTCGATTGTCCTGCTCAAGAACGACGGCCCGCTGCTACCGATTGATGCTGCTTCGATCAAACGCGTGGCCGTGCTCGGGCGGCTGGCGGGCGTCTCGAACCTGGGCGACCGCGGTTCGAGCAACGTAACACCGCCGTCAGTGGTGACGCCGCTGGACGGCCTGCGCGCCGCTCTGCCGGGCGTCGACGTCGTAACGAACGACGGCACAAACATCGATTTTGCCAAACAAACTGCCCGCGAGGCGGACGTCGCAATCGTCGTCGTCGGCTGCACGTATGAGGATGAAGGCGAGTACATCTCGGCGCAACCGGAGCTACTGGCGCACACCGCGCCGCCTCGACCGGCTGACCTACAGATGCCGGCGCGCCCACCGCGTGACCCAAATGCCCTAGCCTCGCCACCGCCGTTTGCCACGGGCGGCGATCGCACTTCGCTCGACCTGTCCGAGGCGGACCAGGGGCTGATCCGCGCGACGGCGGAGGCCAACCCCAACACGGTCGTCGTGTTGATGGGCGGCAGCGCGATCATGGTCGAGGGCTGGCACGAGCGCGTCCCCGCAATCGTCATGCTCTGGTACCCGGGCATGGAGGGCGGCCGCGCCCTGGCGGATGTGCTGCTTGGCAAGGCGAACCCGTCCGGGCGGCTGCCGTTTGCTGTGCCGACGGACGCCGCGCACCTGCCGTTCTTCGATCGGGAGGCGACAGCGATCACCTACGACCTCTTCCACGGCCAGTGGCTGCTGGACCGCGACGGTCATGAGCCGCGCTACGCTTTTGGCTACGGGCTCTCGTACGCGCCGCCTGCAATTCGAAACGTGAGCGTCTCGATGGACGGCGGCGTGATCCGAATCGAGGCAACAGTTACCAACGAGGGCAATCACGACTCGAGCGAAGTCGTGCACGTGTACGCCGGTGCGCGCGACTCAAAGGTGGAGCGGCCGGTGTGGCGGCTAGCCAGGTTCGCCCGCGTTGAGGTGAAGGCTGGCGAATCGAAGACGGTAAGCCTCGAGGTGCCTGTGCAGCGGCTGGCGGTGCGCATCGACGGGCACTGGACAGTCGAGCCGGGCGCCTACGACATTGCCGTTGGTCGGTACGCCCACGACCCGCAGGCGACGGTCGTGCGCATCGAGTTGCCGTGAGACAATAGCAGCGCTATGACCGAATCAGGCAACCGCTGGCTGCAGACACGAACGACGACGGGCGACGCGTACGACGCCACCTACGAACATCGCGCAGCCGAGGGACAGAACGTGCACGGCGAAGCTGACTTCGTGCAGACGTTTTCGCCACAATCCGTGCTGGACGCCGGCTGCGGCACCGGCCGTGTCGGGCGCGAGCTGGCGCAACGCGGCCTCGACGTCGTCGGCGTGGACATCGATGCGGAGATGCTGGACACGGCGAAACGAAAGTCGCCGGACGTTGAGTGGCGGCTGGCTGACCTGGCGACGGTTGATCTCGGACGGACGTTTGAGGCGATCGTGATGGCCGGGAACGTGATGATCTTCCTCGAGCCGGGCACAGAGACTGCCGTGGTGGCCAACATGGCGAACCACCTCGCGCCGGGCGGACGGCTCATCGCCGGCTTCCAGCTACAACCGGGCCGTTTGAGTATCGACCGCTACGATGCGGCGGCGAAAGCGGCGGGGCTAGCTCTGGAAGAGCGCTGGGCCACGTGGGACAAGCAGCTATGGGTTGTCGGCGGCGACTACGCTGTCTCCGTGCATGCTAAGAGCTAAGCGGGCAGCGGCTCACCGATAGGCGTGCAGCCAGGCTGCTGGTTGGCCTCAAGTCCGGCGCCGTCCGCTAGTAGAGCCAGCGCGTCCAGCGGCCCCTCCACACCATCGCAGTCAACGTCACCAAAGTTGTCTTGTCCGATTGCCGGACAGGCCGGGAACGACTGATCCACGCCGGCCGCGTGCGCAAGTTCCGCGACGACGTCTTCGTTGTCGACGGTGCCATCGCACGTGACGTCTCCCTGGAGCCGCTCGCCGCTGCTCGTCGGCGTTGGCGTTGGCGTGACGGAGCCGGTCGGGATCGCCGTTGGGGTTGGCGTGGGCGCCGGAGACGGCGTCTGGCCGACTGGTGTGGGAGTTGGGACGGGCGATGCGGTCGGCGTCGGCGTTGCGCTGCTGAGTGGCGGCACGTCGATGCAGTTCGAAAACTCTGACGTATCGCCGGTCGCGAGGTTTGTTGCAAGCGCCGTCGTAAACCCGGGCGATACGCTGGAGATAACCGTCGCGTGACCATCGCCAGCCGTAGTCAACTGTACCTGGCCCTCGAACTGCTCGCCCTCCCCGAAGCCAGACGGATCGCAGGCGCCGTTCAGGTAGTAGGTGACCCGAATGCTGGTATTCGGCGTCGTGTCGATGTCCATCTGCACCTGCGCTGGCGTGCCGGCGGTCTGGGCGGCGGGGTCTGCCGGAACGCTGAGAACAGGCGAGTTCTGCAAGCCGTTCGCGCCAGTGTCGGTGTCGCCGGGGTCGTTCGGCGTGTTGCCGTCGTTACCAAGGTCGATCCCAGTGAAATCGTTGTCGTGAATCGAATTCCCCTCGATCGTCACGCCCCCCGATGCGGCGTTCTGAACATCGACGCCAAACGCACCGTTGAAAGCGATGACGTTACCCTCGCCGGCGTTGAGTCCGCCAATCTTGACGCCAGTGATCGGTTGCGTAGCGCCGATTCCGTTACCGAGGTTCGGCAGAGGATCGATGCCGTTCGCCGCCGTGCCGATAAAGTTGCCCTGGATCATCGTGCCAGTGCCGCCGGATGAAATATCGAAAAAGATGCCGATGTTGTTGCCGGAGATGAGGTTGCCAGCGCCCGCCGCAGAGCCGCCGATGATCGCGGGTGAACCCTGGTCCTCAATCCCGGCGCTGTCGCCAAGTGCGATAGTGCCGGTCTTATCGGTGCCGATGTAGTTGCCCTGGATCACGGTGCCCGTCGTCGCCGCGGCGCCGGAAATGCGGACGCTGCCACGGCCGGACGTGGCCATGACGTTGCGCGCGGCAACACTCGTGCCGCCGATCTGCGTGTTGTCTGCACCCTGCGCAACGAAGATGCCGTTGACGTTGTTGTACAGCGCGGCGGCACCATCCGCGGCGAGACCGATGTAGTTTCCGACGATAACGTTGCCGTCCGAGGTTTCGCCCGTGACTGAGATGCCTGTGATGGTGTTGCCGGAGATCACGTTGCGGGTACCAGCATCGGTCCCGCCGATCGTGTTGTCGTGTGCGCCGGCCGATATTTCGACTCCATTCACGGCGTTGGCCTGGGCATCTTTCCCGAATTGGTCGACCCCGATGTAGTTTCCCGAGGCGACGTTGCCAGTCGTATCGGTACCAGTGATCACGATGCCGCTCCTGCTGTTGCCGCTTATCACATTGCGAGCCGAGCTACCACCGCCGCCGATGGTGTTGCCCGTGGCGCCGTTGTCGATCTGTACGCCGATCACATTCGGGAGATTGGTACCAATGAAGTTGCCTGAAACGGTGTTGCCTGTGGTGCCGCTATCGCTGATCTGGACACCAGCTCCATTCGCGTTCGCGCCGGCGATCAAGTTGCCGTTACCGGTGCCACCGATGGTGTTGTTCGTCCCAGAACTGTGGATGTAGACTCCGCGCACCTGCGGCAGCGCGGTGGTTCCGCTGATGTTGCGGCCGATTGTATTGACGATAACGCTGTTGTTGGAGCTGGCGATTATCTCCAACGCAGCACCGCCCGTCGTGCCGGTCGTTGGGCTCGGATTGCCGGCGAGCACGTTGTTCGGGCCGATCGTGTTATTCCCGCCGCCCTGGATGATTATGCCGTCGTTACCGTTGGCCGCAGCTGCATTCCCGATCTTGTCGATCCCGACAAAGGTATTACTGACCGTCGCGCTGCCTCCGATGATCAGCATGCCAACGCCGCTGAAACGGTTGATCGCCAACCCCTTGACGGTGTCTCCGGCGCTGAGGAAGAGCAGTCCCCCAACGTTGTTCGACCCCGCGATCGAGCCGTCGAGCTCAACACGGCCAGCCGGCGAAGTAGTGCCATCTATCGACGCGAGGAAGACGATGGGCGGTAGCGGAGAGGTGGGCTTAATCGTCGGGATGTTGCCCTGGGAGCCAATTCCGTCGAACCGGATGGTGAAGCTGTTGTTGTTGGCGAGCACGGTCGCCTGCTGGATCGCCGCGCGCAGGCTGCACTTGTTGGAAGCGTCTTTGCAGAGAGCGTCGACAGTCGAAGAGTCGACGGTGTCAGCGGTCGTGTTGACGGTGTAAGTGATTGCCGCTGCCTGGGTAGCGCCCGGGCGCAGAAGCAGCGCCGACAGTACGGCGAGAGCGACAACCAGCGCCACTGCGGGGCGGTGAGCGTTAAAGATGGGCTTCATGCGGGTAAGCGAGTCGAATTGTACTGCAAAATTCTAGCGCAGCAATGGCCGAGGCAACCGTTCTCATACTCACACTTGACTCGGCGTTTACGGAGCAATCATTCGCAGCCGCTACCATCAAACCTATCCGCTATCAGGTCGAAGGGAGATGGAGGAAGATGGTTTGAAGTATCTAATCGGGGGCATTGCATTACTGGCGGTCGTGGGGTTCGCGTGGGCGTTCTCCGGCGGCGGCTCAACGCCAACTGCCGAGGCTCATTTCTGCCAGCAAACGAACTCAGCGCCATCACTCAGCAGCTTCGACCAGCGTCACGAAGGCGACGCCTTCCATTTCTTCGAGCGGTTCTGCTTCCCGTGCCCCAAGACGAACCCATTTGAGCACAGCCGAAACCCGTGGCTCTGGTGGTTCTGGAGTTTCGTCTGGCGCCACTGTCAGCCGGTGCCGAGTCCAACGCCCTCGCGCACGCCAACGCCAACGCCGGCGGCGAGTCCAACGCCAACGCTGACGTTAGCGCCGACGGAGCCACCAACTCCAACGCCTTCGCCAACGCCTTCGCCAACACCTACGCCAACTCCGACGCCGACTGTGGCGCCGACTCCAACGCCTACGCGGCCGCCAACCGCGACGCCATCGCCGACTCCGACGCCGTCACCAACACCAACCGCGCCGCCGACACCTACGCCAACGCTCCCGCCGACGCCGACTCCGTCGCCCTCACCAACGCCATCGCCGACCCCGGACGCGGGCACGGCCGACCTGCGTGAGATCGATGCGTTCCTGTCGCCGCCGCCGCTGCCCGTATCGCCGGGCGTACCGTTCTTCCTGGTCGGGGGCACCGACCTGCGCAACCTGGGCCCGCTGACGAATGTGATGGGGGACGTGACGATGACGGCGATACTGCCGGCGGACTGCACAGCGGACACACCACCGGCGATGCTGATTCCGGGTACGGTACTGCCGATCGCCACGAACATCTTCCTGACGGGTGGCTGGAACGTCACTTGCTTCCAGGCAGGGCCACACAACTTCGGGATCACGGCAAGCGTGGTGCCAAGCAGTCCGACTGTAGTCGACCCGAATTCAGCTAACAACTCCGCCAGTGGGAGCCTGAGCTTCGACGTAAGCTAACTTTCGCGAGCAAGAAAACAGCCGGCGGAGCTTAATGCTCCGCCGGCTTCGTTTTGCGTTTTGCGATTGTCTTAAGCGATGTCGGCCTTGCGGTACATCGTGACGACGACGGCGCCGCCGAGACCGATGTTGTGCTGCAGGGCGATCTTCGCGCCGGCAACCTGGCGCTTGTCCGCGTCGCCGCGCAGTTGCCACGTGAGCTCGGAGCACTGGGCAAGGCCGGTCGCGCCGAGCGGGTGGCCCTTGGAGATCAGACCGCCCGACGGGTTGACGACAACCTTGCCGCCGTAGGTGAAGGCGTCCTGCTCGACGAGCTTGTGTGCCTGTCCCTCGGGAGCGAGGCCGAGCGCCTCGTACGTGATCATTTCATTGGCGGAGAAGCAGTCGTGCAGCTCAATGACGTCGATGTTCTCTGGCCCGAGTCCGCTCTTCTCGTAGACGCGCTGGGCGGCGAGCTTGGTCATGTCGCTGCCGATGAGCTTGATCGAGCTCTTGCTGTCGAACGTCTCCTGCGTGTCAGTGACCATCTCCTGCGCAAGGATCTCGATCGCCTTGTCCTGCAGGTTGTGCTTCTTGACGAACGCCTCGCTGGCCAGCACGACCGCGCCGGAGCCGTCGGAGGTGGGGCAGCACTGGAGCTTAGTCAGCGGGTCGTGCACCATCGGCGCGGCCATGATCTGCTCGAGGCTGTACTCATCCTGGAACTGCGAGTAAGGGTTGTTCACGGAGTGCTTGTGGTTCTTGTAGCCGATCTTCGCGAAATGGGTCGGCGTGGAGCCGTACTTCTCCATGTGCTCGCGGCCGGCGTTGCCGAAAAGCTGCGCCGCCGGCGGGTGAGGCTCGAAGCCGCGCATCTGCACCATCGCGTTCACGTGCTGGTCCATCGGGTTCACGCGGTCCGTGAACGTCGCGCCAAGCGAGCCCTTCTGCATCTTCTCGAAGCCGAGCGCGAGGACGCAGTCAGAGATGCCACCCTCTATCAACTGCTTGGCCATGAAAAGCGCCGTCGAGCCGGTGGAGCAGTTGTTGTTCACGTTGTACATTGGGATGCCCGTCAGGCCGAGCTGGTACAACGCCCGCTGCCCGCAGGTCGACTCGCCGTAGACGTAACCGACGACAGCCTGCTCGACCTCGCTGTAGGGGATGCCAGCGTCCGCCAGCGCCTTGGAGCCGGCTTCCTTCGCCATGTCAGGGTAGTCCCAGGCCTTCGATCCTGGCTTCTCGAATTTCGTCATGCCCACGCCAATGACGTATACCTTGCGTCCCAAAGTCTGCTCCCTTCGGAGGGGCCGAGTCCGGCCTCCGCATCTATGTCAGCCGATTTAACTGGCTGCGGAGTGAACTATAGCAAATCGGAACTATTGGAAGGACGCCATGTGCCTTTAAGCGTGCTTTAATGCGGCCTCCCTACGATTCACCCAAGGCCACAGTTCGAAGCGAGAGGAACCCATGCCCAAGAACCCAGCAAAGCGAGCAAAGGAATACGCCAGGCTCCAGGCGAGCCTGGCCGCTCCAGCCGCCGGCCCTAAGCCGGCGGCTCCGAAGAAGCACAAGCGTCGCCGGCTGACGGACGGACTAATCGGCGTGAGCTCGCTGGCGGTCCTGACGATCTACGGTCTTGGATACGCGCGGACGAACAACGCGAACGGTGAGGGCCTGGCTGTAACCAACATTCCGCCAGCGCGAACGCCGGTGCCGACTCGTGTGGCGCCCGGAACGACGCCAGCGCCGACTTTGCTAGCGGGCACCTTCCACGACGGCACTTACACCGCCGTCGGCAGCAGCCGCCACGGCGACATCGAAGCAACCGTTGTGGTCAGCGGCGGCAAGATCGTCTCCGCGAAAGTCACCAGCTGCGACACACGCTACCCTTGCTCCGACGTCAACGCTCTCGTCAGCGAGGTCGTGACGCACCAGGACTCGCCGATCCACTACATCTCCGGCGCCACCGACAGCTCGAAGGCTTACACGCAGGCTGTTCAGAAAGCGCTCGCCGAGGCCAGGCCGTAATGCAGAAGACCGCCGCGCGGCTGGAAAACCGCTACGTGGAGTCGGCCGTGTACATGGACACGCTAGTGACGATCGATGTGCCGGACCCGCGCTCGCGAGACGAATGCGCCGCGCAGGTGGATCGAGCGTTTGGGTGGTTCGCGCACGTCGAAAAGCTGTGCAGTCGATTCGATGAGAACAGCGAGCTGTCACGCCTGTCGGCGTCGCCGCCGGGCACGCCCGTCTCCGTCAGCCGAATGCTGTTCGAGTTGGTGGACTTCGCCTGCGCGGTGGCAGCAGTTAGCCGCGGCGCATTCGACCCGACGATTGGACGAACCATGCAGAAGCACGGCTTCAATCGCAACTATCGCACTGGCGCAGAGTGCTCCTCTGATATTGAAGACGCAGTTTGCAGCTACCAGGACGTACTGCTGGATAGCGATAACTGCACTATCGCGCTGATGCGCCCGATGGTACTGGACCTCGGCGCTGTAGCGAAGGGGCTGGCGATTGACCTCGCCGGCCACGAACTGAACTCTTATGAGCACTTTCTCGTGAACGCCGGCGGCGATATTCTCGCGCGCGGCTATCACTCGCCCGGGACGCCTTGGGGAATCGGGATACGACACCCACGCCAGCCGGAAGAACTGATCGACGCGCTAGTCGTCACAGGCGCAGCGGTCTGCACGTCAGGCGACTACGAGCGGAGCGGCGAGGCAGGACACCACATCCTCG
>JBDTOK010000062.1:0-13905 GCA_039933275.1 Chloroflexota bacterium
TCAGCCCAGCAATACTCTCGCCAGTTCCGTCGCTTCAGAGCTGGGCGAATCGTCGGGCCTGCACCGCTCAGCGCTGATCGAGCTCGGGCTGGTGCTGCTCGTCGTCGCGCTCATGATCAACGTTGCGGCCCGGCTGCTGGTCTGGCGCATCTCAAAGCACGCCGGAGGGGACATGCGGCTATGAGGAACCAACGCCGCCGCCTGTTCAACAGGCTGATGATTGGCGTCGTCACAGGCTGTGCCGCGCTGTCAGTGGGGATAATGTTCCTGATCATCGGCTACGTCACCGCCAAGGGCGTGACGCACATCAGCGTCACGTTCCTCACACACGAACCCACGTCTCTCGGCGAGCCGGGCGGCGGCATCAAGCACGCGCTCGTCGGCACGCTGATCCTCGTCACGATCGCAATCAGCATCGCCGTGCCGCTTGGCATCGGTGCGGGCATCTTCGTCTCGGAGTACGCGAGCCCCCGCTTGGCGCTGCCGTTGCGCTTCCTGGCGGACGTCCTGACCGGCGTACCGTCGATCGTCATCGGAGTGTTCATCTACTCGCTGATCGTCATCCAGTACGGGTTCTCCGCACTGGCCGGCGGCGTCGCGCTCGCCGTTATCATGCTCCCGATCGTGGCAAGAACGTCGGAAGAGGCGTTATATCTCGTCCCACGAGACCAAAGGGAAGCAGCGCTCGCGCTCGGCACGCCGAAGTGGCGCATGATCCTGCAGATCGTGCTGCCCACGGCGGCGCCGGCGGTAGTCACCGGTTGCCTGCTGGCGACGGCCCGCGCGGCGGGTGAGACCGCGCCGCTGCTGTTCACCGCGCTCGGCAACAACTTCTACTCCACGAACGTAAAGGAACCGATCGCCGCGATGCCGGTGATCATCTATCGCTACGCGCTCACGCCATACCCATCGCTCCACGACCAGGCCTGGGCGACGGCGTTCATTCTCGTCGGGGTCATGCTAGTGCTCAGCGCGATCACGAGAATCGTCGTGAGTCGGAGCATCCGCTAGTAGAAAGGCGCGGGCCATGGTGCGACAATCAACGAAGGAAGATGAGGACCGCAGCCTTGCGGCTATGCTGGCCCAGCATCGGGCGGTGGAAGATATGACAAGTGAGCGAACAATACAAGACCTGACGACTGGCTCCCTGGCGGCTACTTCGGCCCCGCAAGCGATCCGCGCGCCGCTGGAAGAGGCAGTCTTCAAGCTGAGCGACGTCAGCGTCAACTACGGGACCAAGCAGGCGATCTCCGGCATCAACCTTGACGCCCCGGGCCGCCGGGTCACGGCGCTCATCGGCCCCTCCGGCTGCGGGAAGAGTACGCTGCTGCGCTGCCTGAACCGCATGAACGACCTGATCCCCAACGCCCGCGTCGGTGGCACCGTGCAGTACCACGGCACGAACATCTACGACAAAAGCGTCGACCCCGTGGAGGTCCGCCGCAGGATCGGGATGGTGTTCCAGAAGCCCAACCCGTTTCCCAAGTCAATCTACGACAACGTTGCCTTCGGCGCCCGGATCAACGGCGCGAAAGGAAGCATGGACGAGATCGTGGAGCGCTCGCTGACGCAGGCCGCGCTCTGGAACGAGGTCAAGAACGACCTCAAGAAATCAGCGCTCGCTCTGTCCGGCGGCCAACAGCAGCGGCTCTGCATCGCGCGGGCGTTGGCGGTGCAGCCAGAGGCGATCCTGATGGACGAGCCGTGCTCGTCACTTGACCCGATCGCCACCCTCAAGATCGAGGACTTGATACGAGAGTTGTGTCAGAACTACACAATCGTTATGGTGACTCACAACATGCAGCAGGCAGCCCGCGTCTCTGATTACACAGCGTTCATGCTGGCGGCCGAGCATGGCGTCAACGGGCACCTGATCGAGTACGGACCGACGACCGAGATCTTCACCCACCCGCGGGACAAACGAACAGAAGACTACATTACGGGCCGCTTCGGGTAGCCCAGGAGATTGATGTGACGCGCTCAGTATTCGAACGACAGCTTTCCGCAGTCCAGGAGGACATGCTGGTCATGGCCGGGATGGTGGAGAGCGCGATCGTCCAGAGCATCGAAGCGCTGCGCCTGCGTGACGTGGCGCTGGCCCGTCGCATCATAGAGAACGACAAGCTCATCAATCGCCGCCGCTACGACATCGAAGAGAAGTGCATCGAGCTGATCTCGCTGCAGGCACCGCTGGCTAGCGACCTGCGCACGATCATCTCGGTGCTGCACATCACGGTGGACCTGGAGCGCATGGCCGATCACGCAGAGGGCATCGCCAAGATTGCGCTCATGCTGGCCGACGAGCCGCCGATCAGGCCACTCGTGGACATCCCCCGCATGGCAGAGATCGCGATCGAGATGCTGCACGGCGCCGTCGAGGCATACAAGCTACGCGACGTGAAGCGGGCACTCGAGATCATGGACATGGACGACACCGTGGACAACCTGTACGAACAGGTCTACCACGAGCTGCTGACTTACATGGCCAAAGAGCCGCAGGTCACGCAGCGCGGCACCTACCTGGTATGGGTGGCGCACAACCTGGAGCGTATCGCCGACCGCTCGACAAACATCTGCGAGCGCGTGGTCTTCCTGGTCGAAGGCCGCATCCCCGAAAACGTCTCGAAGTACTAGCGGAAACTATCGCTGGGTCTCTTTAGAGGGGCGGGGTGAGGCGGGGACAGGAATTCGCCATCATGAAAAGCTTGGCATCGCCGCACCCGCACCACTCGTAGCCAGCGTAGTGCGCAGCTTGCGAAGCCCACGGACCAGCGTCGCAGCCACAGCCTCCTGCTTGATGCCCAGCAGCGCGCTGATCTGCACTCGGTTGAGCTGACCGTCGAAAAGCAGCGACACCACGTCGCGCTCACGGGGGCTGAGGCCATCGTTGTGGCGGCGGACCCGGAACTCACCGCTCTGACAGATCGCGCGAGTAGTGCGGAAGAGCTCCATCTCGAACTCTTCTTCCCGCATGTCAGGCATCGCAAACGCTTCGGAGAACGCTGTGACTACGACGTCACGGGCCGCCTGATCGTCGCCGGTGAATGCGCAGCCGTAGGCGAAGAGTCGCGGGAAGTACCTGGTGAACCGCTCGCTTTGCACCTCGCGGCGGGCGCCCGCCTTCGGGCCATCGTTTGCCCTGTTAAAAGTTAGTCCACGCATCGCCATTGCCCTCCCCTGTGGAAATCGCTCGTCACTAAAACCTAGCAGACAGTTTGTGAACTGTGACAGGATCAGCGTTACTGATTAGTGGACGAAACGTTCAGGTTGGGTGAAAGCGTCAGAGGCTCTTCACGGCGAAGACTCGCCACTCGCCCGGAACACCGTTCAGCATGTGCTCACCCCGTTCGATGAATTCAATGCCGGAGCCGGCGACAAGGTCCTTCACCGTGCTTGAGACCAGGATCTCGCCGCTCCCGGCGAGAGCTGACACCCGCGCCCCGATACTCATAGCGATGCCGCCCAGGTCATCGCCGATGATCTCGCACTCGCCGGTGTGCAGGCCCGCCCGCGTCTCGATCCCGATGCGGGCGAGGCGGTCACGGAGTGCGCCCGCGGCTCGGACCGCCCGCGCGGGGCCATCGAAGGTGGCGAGGACGCCGTCCCCGAAGCTGCCAAGATGGGCAAAGAAAAGCCCGGCGGTCGCCCGCCGGGCTAGTCTGCTTGCGCTTTGGTTTACTCGTCCGCGATGAGCGTCGACAGTGGGTCGCCCTGGCGGACGTGGCCACGTCGCTCCAGCATGTACCCAAACCCGCGTACGCACAGGATGTACGGGTTCTGGCTGCGAGAGTCATTCAGCTTGCGGCGGAGGTTAGCGATATGCACCTTCACCAGGTTCTGCGCATCGCGCTCGCTGTAGTCGTGCTGGTGTACGGCGGAGAGAAGCGCCCGCGGATCGACGACACGCCCAGCCTGCTGCGCGAGGACCGCGAGCAGCCGGAACTCCGTCGGCGTAAGCGGGACGGACCGGCCTTCGATCGTGACCTGGTACTTCTCGAAATCGATGATGAGGTCGCGGATCTCGGTCGTGTGTGAGGCGCCCGTGCCGTGCGACCGTGTGCGGCGGATCAGCGCCCGCACCCGGGCCAGGAAGATCGGCGGGTCGACTCGCGCAACAACGGCGTCGTCTGCCCCTGCGTCCAGCGTCGAGATCAGATCGCCTTCGCGAGGCATCACCGCCATCAGCGGCACCTCGACGAGGCCCGGCGTCACCCGGCAGGCGCGAACAGCACCGGCCGGGTCCTGCACAGCGATAACGACTAGGCCAGCGTTAACTTCGCGGACCGTATCGAAAAGGCTGTTCAGGTCCGCGCACGGTTGTGTCGCGTAGCCCAGCGCCTCTAGCGCATCCGCCAGAGCGCTGGACCAGACCTGGCGATCGGCCAGCACACAGGCCGTCCGGACGCCAACGATGGGTGCATCCACACCCTCTTTAGTTACAGTAGCTCGCATTTACCACCATCCCCGCAGGCCGGCTTGGGGCCCGCAAATGAAATGACGGCAGCTACGGTTAAGGCGTTACATGGCGCTGGCGAGGACTGCGCCGGAAATCGAGTGAATACGGTGAGTTGCGCCTGTAGCACGGCTCTGGAACCACTCCAGGGTCTCCCGATCCTTCGTAAATAGCAGTATCTGCATACGGGGACTTAGATGTAGCAAAAACTCAAGAATTCGCCGTAATCTGCCCGAATCGAGGTCTACGAAGGGGTCATCCAGGATCAACGGTACCGGCTCGCCGATGGCGCTCATGTGCTGGGCCAGGCCGATGCGCATAAGCACGTAAAGAAGCGTCCGGGTGCCGTGGCTGACCGGCGGATCCGTGACCACCTGTCCGGTCTCCGGCACCAGCAGCGAAACGCGCAGCGTGGACGGATCGACGTGGGCGCGCTGGTACTTCCCGTCCGTGGCCATCTCCATGCCTTCGCTGAGGAACGCGTTAACGGCCGGCGCGAAGTCCCGGTAAACGTCGTGCATCGCCTGCTCGATCGCGTCCTTGGCCATCGCCAGCGCGGCGCGGGCGCGGGTCAGGCGCGCAACTTCCCGCTCCCAGTGCGCGACGTCCTCCTCGATTTCAGCGCGCTGGCGGAAGCGCTCCAGTGTCAGACGGACGTCTTCGTCCAGGCGACTAGCCTCAAGCTCACAGCGGTGCGCGTCTTCCAGCGACTTGCTCCGCGCTTTGGCCAGCACCTCCGTCGTGTGCGTGACCGCCAGCCCCTCGAGCCGCGGGTGCTCGGCAAGCATCTGCGTGATCGCGGCGTCGTGCTCCTGCAGCGATTCGGCCATCTCCTCGCGCGTGCGGTTGTTCAACACCAGCGCCCGGCGGCGGTCAGCCTCGGCAGCGCGGCGTTCTGCATCGATGTAGGCCTCCCGCTTGCGCCAGGCGTTCTCAAACGCGGCGAGCCCGGCGTCCAGCGTGGGGGCATCGACGCTCGCTTCGACCAACAGCGAACGCAGGCGGGTTTCGATGGAGGCGAGCGATTCGCGCTCCATCTCGATTTGCGATTCAAGCCGTGCCGCTTCTTCGATGCGCGGGCGCAGGGAGAGGTAGCGCCGGTGCTTCTCGAGCAGCGCGATGGCGTCTTCCTGCGCGATAGCGGGTTCAGGCGCCGATGGCGACTCCTCGCTAACCGGAACCTCCGGCGCGGCCTTCCGCCGCAGCACAAACCGCACGATACCTCGCGCCAGCGAGGCAATCGCGCGTGCAACAGCCGCAAAGAACGCCGCAATAGCATTGCGCTGACCCTCCGGCGCGAAGTCCGGCGTATCGATTCGGTAGGCGGCAGCTTCCAGCGTGCGTAGCTGCTCGTCCGTGAAGTTTACGGAGGAGCGCAGGGCTTCGTAGGCCAGGCGGTCTTCGTCCGCGATTGGCGTTGCCGCTTCGCGCTGCTTGTGGAGCGCTTCCAGCGATTTGGCGGCGCGCTGGTGCTGGCCGCGCAGCGCGATCACTTCGTCGCGGGTGATGGAGGAAATCGCCGCCGTAGTGCCAAGCTCATCACGCTGACGGATCGCTACCTCAGCCAGCGACTCCGCTTCGTCTAGCTCACGCAGCTGTTCACGGAGCTGAGCCGCTTGCGCACAATGCAGAAGGTAGCCCGCACGCAGCGCGCGGTCGGCCAGCGTTTCGGACTGCGCGCGTAGCTCTTCCAATCGGCATGACTTCTCCGAGACGGCGCGGCGCGCTTCATCGGCGGATCGCAGCTCTGCAGTGGCGCGGGAGTGTAGCTCGCGCGCCTTTGGTAGCTCCGCCGTCCGCGCGCGATCAGAGCCGATCTTCTGCGCTGCGCCCTCCAGGCGCTCGATCGCTTTGGCGGCGGAGACATCGCGGCGAGCGCTGTCGGCCAGCGCAGCGATGGCATCGCCGATCTGGCCGGGCGATGCCTTAACTGCGTCAAAGATTTCCCCCTGCGAAATGAAGGCGCAGCTCTGGAAGACCGCGCGCGACATCCCGAGGTGCTTGTGCGCAAAGTCGACGTTGCCGTGCCGCTTGCGCCCGAACTGTGGCGTGACGTCTGCACCAAGCGCGGGGTCCAGCACTTGCGTGAGGACGTCGCTGGTGGAGAAGTCGCGTCGCACTTCGTAGCGGTGGCCGTCGTCCAGCTCGTAGGCCAGCGCGCCGCGGTAGACGCCGCCGGACCACGGGCGAAAGCGCTCGTAGCGGGCCGTCTCCTTCGGCGTCGTGCGATCACCTTCGACGAAGCCGTAGAGCATCGCGCAGATCGCCTGCTGGAGCGTCGACTTGCCCGCTTCGTTGTCGCCGTAGAACAGGTTGAGGCCCGGTGCAAGCTCGCAGTCAAAACTGGAGATGCAGCCGAAGCCCGGCAGCTCAATTCGTGTCAGCTTCACGGTACGATCACCTCCCGTCGCTCAAACGCTTGCAGCCCCAGCCGCAGCGCCAGCTCTGCTACTTCTCGTTCTTCTCCGGACGCATTCGCCACGCGCGACTGCATCAGCCTCACGAACGCGCCCTTCGTCGTCGATTCCATCGCCAGGCTCTCCAGCGGGTACGCCGGCTCCGTCCGATCGATCAAGTCGAGGAAGCGGAAGCGCTCAACGCAGGCGTTGTACAGCGCAGGCACGTCCAGCTCCACATCCGATTGCAGCGCCCCTTCGAGCAGCACACGGACGATCGCATCACGGTCACCGAGCGCGGCGATCCCGGCACGCAAGTCGTCTGACGTGGTCATGCCGGCCACGTCCAGCGTTTGCGTCACGTATCGCACCGAGCCGAACGGGAGCAGTTCTGGCCGCGCAACGCCATCTCCGACGCCGAGGCGCAGCGCGAAGTGCTGACCCGCTTCCGAGAAGTCCAGCGCCTCCAGCGAGCCGGGGTAGGCGTATCGCTCGTATACGCGCGCGCCGTGGTAGTGGCCGAGCAGCGCGAACGCCGCCCCGGACCGAGCGACATCGTCCGGCATGAAGCCGCAGTGGGCGAGCTTGCCCTCCGGCACAGCATGCAGGTCCGAGCCGTGGAAGAGCAGCACATGCGTGCCCTCAGCCGGGACGCGGAACCCCTCGAGGAGGTTGTCTCGCAGGTCCGGGACGTCGTGGCCCGCTCCCCAGACAGTCACGTTGTCAGCGAGGCGGTGCGGCTGCAAGCGCGGCTCCTGGAAGATCGTGACGTTAGCGGGCCAAACCGTCCGTCGCCAAAGGGAGTCCGGCGCGACGGGGTCGTGGTTGCCGGGCGACACCAGCACCGGAATCGCGCCGAGGCGGGCGAACTGGCCGGCGATGAAGTTGCCGGTGTCCGGCGTTGAGCGCTCGTGTTCATAAAGGTCGCCGCCGATGGTCACCGCATCGACCTGCAGCTCCAGCGCGAGGTCAATAAAGCGCCGGAAGGCGTCGCGCAGCTCCTGGCGGCGGGCCGACGCAATCGATGCGGTCATACCAGCGCCCGAGTAAGCGCGGTCGAGATGTACGTCGGCGGTGTGTAGGATGTTCATCTGTATAGGCGAATGCACGTTTCCGACATTGTATCGCGCAACCTATGCAGGTCAACTGCGAAATGGCACTCCTACGGCATCGCCCCGGGAGACTCGATCCTGAACACAGGCCACTTCGACGCTATCCGCTCGAACTCCTCGAGCGGCGCGCGCGAGTCGAGGCCGATGTACTTATGCGGAGTAGAGCGCCCGACCCGCCTGTACCACGCCTGCAATATCGGGGCGCGCTCATCCACCGGCAGCTCCGTGATGAGCGCCCCACGCGTACGCCCGCGCCGGAAGCGCACGCGCCCGTCCACTGCCCGAGCGTTGTGTACCCAGTCCGATTGCTCGCCGAGCATCGCGACAAGATAACGCTCGCCATCTACTTCAACCCATGTGACTGGAATCGTGCGGACGATCCCGGAACGCCTGCCTCGTATCTTTAGCGTCGTGGACCCCAGGCGCGGCTTTCCGGGCCAACTCTTCGGCAGAATCCCCGAGCCCACGATTGCGCACCAGGCGCGGTTCATCACGCGCTCGTAGCGCGAACTCTTACGCTGCTCTCGAAGGTTTGGGACCGGCGTCGCCGTAGTCATCGCCTCATTCCCCGCGGCACGAACGGGCTGAAGTACTGCTGGTGGTACGCCGGCTGAAGGTCCGCCAGCGGGCAAATAGACATCGGGGCCACCGTAAAGCGCATGCGGCCGAACCCGTCGCTCTTAGCGCCATGTCCATCGCCCGAGAGAAGGACATCGCGGCCACCGCAGAACACTCTGCCATCGGAGGTCATTCGCGGGCAGCTTCCGCGGCAACCTGGCCCATCGCATACTCCGACGACTTGGAGGCTACCGGTCTTGTAAATAACTGCGACCATGGTCCTTTCCTCCTTCTTAACTTCTGACTGCATCTTCAGCCTGAGCAAGAGGGCGGCGACAGGGCCAAACGGACTGTTCTTGACAAAGCGAAACGGGCCGCCAGGGGTGAGCGGCCCGTTTCTAGGGGGTGTTGCCTTCTGTGGTTAAGAGGCGTCGGCGCGGAGGCCTAGGGTCATCCAAAGGCCAAGCACGTCGTGGTTTTCCTTGCGCTCGTGTACGTGGCGCTCCGGATCCGGCCGATGCTTCGTGTGGGGGAGCACGGCCCGTACCTCTTGCTCCCGTTCTCGCTGCATTGCCCAAACCAACTCATCTGGCATAAATCCATACATCCTGGGTCGCTCTCCTTTCGTGTGGCGTTCGCTCTGCTTTTGATCCACCTTGAGATTACGACAGTAAGTACTTCGTTTATGTGACGCCCGTCACAACCACCCGTGAACTTCCTGTTACGCGGTCAATTTGGCCTCCGTTATGGTCCAGTTGGAGGCTCTTATGGATAGCGCCCACCGTTATCTTCCCCGCCCACACCGCGAACCGTACAATCACCGCATCCGTAGGGTATTTGGGAGGACGAGGGAGTGAGAGCCGGCGACTCGATTCGCAAGAACCTGCATTTCTGGCACTGGTACCCGCGCCTGCTGTGCGAAGACCTGACAGAGAATCAGCTGCACTGGCAGCCCGAAGGCCATCCCAACCACATCGTCTTTGCGACCTGGCACGCTTACCGGTCGGAGGACGAGATCGTACACGGGATGCTCGCCCGCCAGCCGTCCGTGTTCGCCCGCGAGGGCTGGGCGAAGCGCCTGCCGGTCGCCGAGCCGGGCGATCCGCCGTTTGGCACCGGCCTGGGCCGCGAGCAGATCGCCGCCATCCGCCTGCCGCTCGATGAGTTGCTCGCCTACGCCGAAGCGGTCGGCGCCAGCATGCAAGCGTTCGCCGACTCGCTGACGGATGAGCAGGCGGCAGAAATGGTGCCAATGCCCTTCTTTACGCCCGTCTACCCCACGCTCGACTCGATGAGCAAGGAAGAAGCGCTCACGTTCTTCTGCGTCGGCCACACCGCAGAGCACCTGGGCGAGGTGCAGTACATCAAAGGTTTGCTCGGCCTAACGGGCGCACCGCTGTAGAGTGAGCTTCGTGGCCCGCACGTTCCCCCGCTTGCTTGCTGTTTTCGCCGCGATTGCGCTCGCCGCGCTGGCTGGCCGCACGCAAGCCTCAGCGCCAACCGACGACAGCGCACCCTTCGTTCCGGGCCAGGTCGTCGTCGGGCTGGAGACGGGCGCATCGCCGCAAAGCATCGGAGTCGCCTCAACGCTGGAGTCGCAGCACACACCCGACGCCGTAACCGTCGCCGTGCCAGACGGACACGAGCAGCAGTACATCGACGCGATCCTTCGCGAGCCGGGCGTACGCTACGCAGAACTGAACTACCTCGCGCAGCCGCAGGTCATCATCCCGAACGACACAGGCTTCGCGAACCAGTACGACATGCAGCTCATCCAGGCGCCGCAAGCGTGGGACCTGACGAAGGGCGCCGGCGCGACTGTGGCAATCGTGGACACTGGCGTTGCCTTTGAAGACTACGGCGACTTTGCGCGATCACCTCAACTCCAGAAGACGACGTTCGTCTACCCATGGGACTTCACGAAAAACGACACCCATCCAAACGACGACCTGGGCCATGGCACACACGTGGCGAGCACGGTGGCGCAGGACTGGGACGGCGTGAGCGAAGTCGGCATCGCGCCGGAAGCGCGCATCATGCCGGTCAAGGTGTGCTCCACGACGGGTTGCCCCGGCGACTTGATGGCCGCGGGCATCCGTTGGGCCGTCGACCACGGCGCGAGCGTCATCAACATGAGCCTCGGCGGGCCGACGCTGCCGACGATCGAGCGAGACGCCCTCGCCTACGCCGAAGCGAACAACGTCCCCGTCGTCGCGGCATCTGGAAATGGGAACGCCTTCGTCGGCGTCGGCACGCTGAACTACCCGGCTCGCGACGACACGGTCATCGCCGTCGGATCGAGCACTTTCGACAACAAGCGGAACACTTACTCCAACTGGGGCAAGCACGAGCACACCGACGGGATGCTGATCATGGCGCCTGGCGGCAACTCCCGCGACGACATTAACCAGGACGGCAAGCCTGACGGCATCCCGCAGATGACCTACGCCTTCACCTGCGGCGCCGGCGATCACAACTTCAAAGACTTCGCGGACTGCTACTACCAGGGCACCTCGATGGCCACACCGCACGTCGCCGCGACGGTCGCGCTGCTGCTGGCGCGCTACCCCGATCTGACGGCACAGCAGGTGCGAGACGTCCTCACCTGCGCAGCGCTGGACATCGGCCCGCCCGGCGTCGACGACCAGTACGGCGTCGGCCTCGTGCAAACGTACGACACGATCCGCGACACCGACCTGAACGGCAAGCCAGACTGCCTGGACCCGCGGCCGCAGATGACGATAAGCGTCGGGGGCGGCGAGGTGGAGCCGGGGAGGGCTGTCGCAGTGCCCGTCTTCGCGACGACGAGCGCTGTGATTGGGAGCTACAACATTCTCGTTACGGGCGACGACAGCATCAACGCTGTGGCATGTGACGTCGTTCCCGGCACGACCTGCTCCGTCACCGATGACGGCGTGGTCATCTCGGCGGTGGACCAGGTGTCGCGCAACGATTTCCCGATCGGATCGGTGACGTTTGAGGGCGTGGCGGAGGGCACTGGCCCGCCCACGGTTAGTGCTTCCGCGCGCCTGACCGACGACTTCGATCCGCCGGTGCAGGTGCATACGGCGGCCGGCAACGTCATCGTGAAGCAGGTCCCACAGACGATCACTGGCGACGTGAACTGCGACGGCGTCGTCAACGCGACCGATGTGACCCTGAGTCTGGGTTACGCTCTGGGCGTGACCCCAGCGTTCTGCTGGCAGTACGGGGACATCAACTGCACCGGCCGCCTCGACCCGACCGACGCTCTGCAAGTGCTGGACTACATCTCCGGCATCGAGGAGAGCCTGCCGAGCAGCTGCCCGAACAACAGCGGCGGCTGATCAGGACTTGCGGCGGCGCCAGCGTCCGGCAACGCCACCAACGAGAGCAGTCCGCACGTAAGGCCACGCTTCCTTCAGCGCTTTCTTCTCGTCTTCGCTGATTTCTTTGTGGCCGAAGCGGGACTTCGTGTAAGCGTCGGCGATCGTCGGCATGTCGCGCTGGACGTCACGGAAGCGTTTGCCCAGCCGCTGCGCGTAATCGTGCGGCGTCTGGCCCGGCGATGGCGGCGCCCCACCCCAGCTCGCGAGGCGAACGGTCTTCTCCCAGACCTGCTGCGGGTACGGCAAGCCAGACACGGAACGCTGCCAGCCGAGCGCAATCGCGCCGATCATCGCGGCGATAAAGGCGATGATCCCGATCACCACCCAGTCGATGCCCTGCGAGCTGCTGCTGCCGGACACCGTGCTCACCGAATCGGAAGCGGGCAAGTCTTCCAGCCCAACGTCGTTGACGATCGGGTCGCCTGCGCCGGCCGGAAGGAACTTCGTGATGCCCGGCGGCAGGCCGCTCGTCGCCGGATCAGGCGCGGCCCCAACCGTCGGCGCGATTGCGGCGTCGCGGTCCGGCGTCGGGTTGAACGGCACCCAGCCCTGGCCTGGGAAGTAGACCTCAGGCCAGGCGTAAGAGTTCTGGTCCTTCACGATGTACGTACCGTCGGCGTTGCGGTCGTCGTCCTTGACGGCGAACCCGACGGCCATGCGCGCAGGGATGCCCAGCGTGCGCAGCATCACCACCATCGCGGAGGCGTGGTAGTCGAAGTAACCACGCCGCATCGTGAACAAGAAGTACTCGACAGAGTCGACGTCCGGCGGCGTCTGCGGGATATCCAGCGTCACCGGGTAGTTCGTGCGCAGGTAGTCTTCGATCGCCTTCGCCTTGTCGTATGCGTTGTCCTGCGTCGTCGTCAGGCTGACGGCCAAACTGCGAACGCGGCTCATATCAGACGGCAGTTGCGTGTATTGGCTCGTCACCCACTGCGGGTAGTGGTCGCCGGCGTCCTTCAGCTCAGCCGGATCGTAGTCCGGAACGAAGCCGACGACGGAGTACGAGTCGTAGCGCTTGATACGGTCGCCCGGGTCCAGCGCCTCGCTGTTGCCGAGCAACCCGTACTGGTCGAGCTGGATGTACTGCACGCCCACCACAGTTCCGTCGCGATCACGTCCCACTCCGATACCAACTTGATCGTCGCCAAGCGTCGCCGCGTAGACTTGGGGGTCCGTCATATCGGCGCCATTCGGCAGGCTGAAGCCGCGCTTCTCAAGGATCGCCGACGTCGGGACTTGCGCGCGGAGGTCGCGGTTGACGGTAACGGGCTCGCCGGCCGAGTAGACGACCGTACCGGCGACGGTCTTCGCGAGCATCTGCACGTTCATTGGGACGATCGTGCCCTTCAGCGTTTCCTTGTCGATCAGCGTCTGTATTTCGTTGGGGTCGGCCGCCGGTAGGGTCACCGGCGTGCGGTCCGCCAGCCGCCAGCCACCGACTTCGTAGTCGGAGTACGTGGTGCCGCGCAGGAGCAACTGCCCGCTGATGCGCGGGTCCGTGATCTGCACCGACATCAGTTCGCGATCGCCTAGCTTGACGCTGCCCTGGAACGGGAGCGTGCCACCGTAAGCGTGGATCGGGATCACCTTGTTCGATTGCAGCGGCCCTGCCAGTCGCACGAAGCGCGCGCCAACGTTGAGTATCTGCTCGCCCAGCGCATTCACAGGTCCGGGCGTATTTAGTCCGGCAGGCAGCACCCAGGCAAATGACATCAGGCCGACGAGCGCCCAGAAGCTAAAGTTCAGCCACGTGAGATTGATCATCGCCGGGTAGGACGCGTGCTCGCGCCGCCAGGCGCGAATGTTAGCGAGCAGGTTCGTCTGCATCACCAGCAAGAAGCCGGCGAGGAAGTACAGCGCAATCGCGCCGGTCAGGTTATCGCCGACAAGCGCGAGGTCCAGGAAAAGCGCAACGCCACCGGGGATCAGTCCGATCCAGGCGTTGTGCCAGCGGTAAACGCTCCACACAAAGAGCATCACGCCAAGCCACGTGAGGCTCAGGATCAGCACGTTGA
>JBDTOK010000063.1:0-13665 GCA_039933275.1 Chloroflexota bacterium
CCGACAACGCCGATGTGACCGCGAGTCCGAGGACGTTTAACTCGTTGACTGCTAGTCCCCGGGTGTCAACGGCTCCACCGACCAGTACTACCGGGAAGCTCGGGCAACTTGGACTGAGTATCGAAGACTCGAGTGATGGGGTGGTTGTCAAATGGATTTCTCTACCAGACGCGGTTTGGTATAAGGTCAGCGGAAGCGCAAAATATGGCGGATCCTGCGATCTCGTATCTCAGGGTGTGACCGCGACTGAAGACACCACCTTTAGTGAAAAAGTGCTGAACGGCGAACAGTCATTTACGCTACCAAAGCCGAACGATGAGCGGCTTACGACGGTGCTTTTGGCGAGTATCAACGTGGATGCCTACGATGCGGCTGATTCCATACTCGCTTCGGATTCAACGGCACTAAATGGCCACCCTCAATGCTGAGTGGTGTATTTCGCTGCGGCTGGTCAGGGCCCCAGCCCTGACCAGCGTTTGGCCTACGGCGAAGACGCAGCGCGCCGGCGCCGGCCCCAGGCTCGCCAGGCCACCAGCCCGACCACGCCGGGCACGAGAAGCCACACGCCCAGCACCCCGAGCGTAATCGCCGCGACGCCAAGCACCCGGCCCGTGTCCTGCGACGCCTGCCACGCATTGGACCACGCTTCCTGCGCCCAGTTCTGGTCGGAGGGCTCGTCGGAGGGCGCCACGGCCAAAGGCGGGCTTACGTTTACGGTGATCGTCGCCATCGCCGAGAGGTTGTCGATCAGGTTGAGCTGCCCCTGTATCTGCTCGATCTGCCCTTGCACCGAGTTCAGCCGGTCCTGCACGGTCAAAATCTCGTCGATCGAGGACGCTTTCTCGAGCAGCGTCAGGTACTGCTGCTCAGTCGCCTGCAGGTTGCGGAGCTGCGCCTGGAGGTCGCTGTACTGGGCCGTCACCTCCTGCGTCGTGCTGTTCTCAGACGTAACGTCCTTCCCGAACGCTCGCAGTTGGCTCATCACCGCACTGTAGTTCTGGGCCGGGATGCGGATCTGGACCGTCGCGTGGCGCTTGGCCTGCTGCTCGTCGCCGGTCGTCGAAACCGCCTGCGTGATCGTCGATTGCGATACGAACCCGCCCACCGCGCCGGCCGCCGCCTCGATCTTGCTCACCACGGACGGTATGTCCTCCGCTGTTATCTCCAGCGTCGCCTGCCGCTCGATCTTGCGGTCCACGGCCGAGTTCGAGACCGCGCTGCCCCCCGAACTGACGCCGCCAACCCCGGACCCTGGCCCGTCCGGCGCGCCAGCGTTAGCGCCCGGCGCCGGCGTGGGCACTGAGGCAGATAACGCGGAGTTATCGTTTGAGTCCGAGCTCCCGCACGCAGCAACGACTGCGAGCACTACCCCCATCACTAGACTGAGGAACACGGTCTTCGATCGCATGATCCGCCTCCTGTAGCTGTGGTACTAGCAGTACGGATCGGCCCCCCAAAAAGTTCCCGACTACCCGGTTGTCTCGCGCACCTTAGCGAGCGCCCACCCTCGCTGTGGGTCAGCTCAGCCCTGACCCGGCGCGGCCATCAGCGTCAAACGTCCGCCAAATCCAAAATGCTCGGCGTTACCAACCCGTCCGAGTCGACGTCTAGGAACCCCACCGTCCCCAGCCGAGTCGTCGCGTGGTTCGGGAACGTCGGGCTGCCCGGGCACACAATCACCACGCCCTTCACCGTCGTGATCTCCGGCCGGTGCGTGCTCCCCCGCACGATCACATCCACCGGCCCGCCGAAGAAGTGCTGCATCTGCCCCTCCAGCGTCCGCAGCGGAGGGTGCTCCGGCATCTGGAAGTCGTGTACCAGCCCGATCCGCACGCCCAGCCCCGCCGGCGAGAACACCTTAGCCTCAGACAGCCGCGGGTCAGTCGGCTTGATGGAGCGCTCCCAGCCGCCGTAATCCCCGTTCCCCTCCACCGCAATCACCGGCGCGATCTCCTCCAGCCAGTCCAGCACGTCCGTCACCAAGAGGTCGCCGCCGTGCATGATCAGATCAACGTCGCGAAACGCCGTGTAAACCTGCGGCCAGAGGCGGTCCATTGCCACCGGAATGTGCGTGTCCGAAATCAGCCCAATGCGCATCGAGCCAATCGTATCAGCGGACTGCCCCTTAAGGCGTCGGCTGCCCGATCGGCCCGCATCCCTGTGGTTGCTCCCTCGGCGCTCCCGCTGCGTACAGCAGGATGCTCAGCGCGTCCTGCTCATCGATATCGCCGTCACAGTCTGCGTTGGCCAGGTCGCCGCACGCCGCGCCCGGCGGGCTGTCCAGCAGCTGGCTCAGCGCCGCGATTGCGTCCAGCGCATCAACGACGCCACTGCAGTCGCCGTCTCCGCGCAGGTGGACTGGGCCGGGAGTTGGGGTAGGTGTGCCGGTTCCCGTCGCCGGTGGCACGCCGCCAAACTCAAATGCCCCGATGTCGCAGGCTCCGACTCGCACTGCTCCGCGCTGATCCTTGTCGGGACAACTCGCCCCCTTGTTGATCGCCGGGCTGCCGTCCATCAGCGCGTGCGTCAGCGTTTGCCCGCCGTTGTCCGCCAGCGGCCCAAGCATTGCGTCGATCTTCTTGTCGCCGCTGCCCGAGAGTCCGCAACTGGTGTCGCTCGTCAGGTTGTGGCCACCGGACGTCGTCGCAGCCGACGCCGTCGAGCAGTCCGAACCAGTGTTGTTGGAGAAGATGTCGTCGGTCAGGTTCACGGAGCCGCCGAAGTTGTTGATGCCCCCGCCCGGTGGAGTCGCATCCTGTACGCTCGCTGCGCCTCCACCCGCGGAATTGTCAGCGATCGTGCTGCTGGCGATCGTGAAGTTGGCGAAGCAGCAAACCGCTCCACCAAGAGACCCCGCCGTATTGCCGCTGAGCGTGCTGTTCGTCACCGTCAGCTGGCCTTCCATAAAAATGGCGCCGGCCCGGAGGGACGCCGAGTTGCCGCTGAACGTACTGTCGGTAATTGTGACGATGACCTCGTAGCCGATCATGCCGCCACCGTCGCCGGCGCTCACGGAGTTGTCGCTGACGGAGCTCTTATCGATGGTCATGTCGGTCGTAGTCGAGATGCCGCCCCCATATGCGACCGCGGTGTTGTGGGTGATCCGCGTGTCCTGCACAGTCAGCGCACCGAAGTTGATGAGCCCGCCGCCGTTCCCGTGCTCGGTCGTGGCGTTGTTGGCTATGAGGACGCTGCCGGTCAGCAGCGTCGTGGCGCTCGCGCCGTTGTGGATCGCGCCGCCGGATGTGGCCATATTGCCGGTGAACGTGTCATCGCTAATCGTCGTCTCGCCTTCCGCTGCCAACGCACCGCCGTTTGCGCTGGAGTTCCCGAGGAAGATCGTGCCAGTGAAGTCCGCCGCTCCCACAGCGTGTACAGCGCCACCGGCGGCGGCGCCAATCTCGTCGGACGCGGTGTTATTCGAAAACGTGCTGCCGGTAGTCGTTACCGAACCTGCCGCGCCTTCGATCGCGCCGCCGTTTCCAGCGGTCGCCTTGTTGCCGGTGAGCGTGCTGTTCGTGATCGTCAGCGAGCCGCGGTTG
The DNA here is from genome assembly GCA_039933275.1 of Chloroflexota bacterium. Classification (GTDB taxonomy): domain Bacteria; phylum Chloroflexota; class Dehalococcoidia; order SM23-28-2; family RBG-16-64-32; genus DATKKM01. Next base: position 3,543 of record JBDTOK010000063.1, read on the forward strand.
TAGATCGCGCCGCCGAACGCCGCACTGTTGTCGCTCATCGTCACGTTCGTCAGTGTCAGAGTGCCGCGGTTGTCGAGCGCCCCGCCAATCCCGTCGCCTCCGTTGCCATGCGTGATCGCGATGTTCTTCAGGTCCAGCTTCCCGGTGACCAGGTCGATGGTTACCGCGTCGCCGCCGCTGACCGTCACGTCCTGTCCCGCGCCGTCGATGATGAGGCCGTCCGCGCTGCTCGACTGCGGCAGCGTCGTCGCCAGGACAATTGTCCCGCTAACGCTGAAGTTGATCGTGTCTTCGCCCGGCGTGCCGAGTGCGATAAGCATCTCTTGCCGCAGTGTTCCTGGCCCGCTATCGCCCAGATTGTCGACGATCAGTGGCGCGGCCGCTGATCCACCAATCGGTAGAAGCAGCCAGGCTGTCGCCGCGATCAGCACCGCGGCCAGCCCAAGACTGAACAAGGGAAGCGCGCGAGACCGTGACAGCGATCGAAGCATGGCCATCAGTCTAGCTCAACGACCGCGTGTCCGCTAAGGCGTCGGATCTCCGATCGGCCCGCAACCCTGGGGCTGTTCCCGAGGCGTGCCCGCCGCGTACAACAGAATGCTCAGCGCATCCTGCTCATCGATGTCGCCGTCGCAGTCTGCGTTCGCGAGGTCGCCGCACTCCGCGCCCGGCGGGCTGTCCAGCAGCTGGCTCAGCGCCGCCAGTGCATCGAGCGCGTCGACAACACCACTGCAGTCGCTGTCGCCCCGCAGGTGTACGCTCGCCGTCGCTGTTGGTGACGAGATTGGCGTTGCCGTCGGCGTCACTGTAGGCGTGGACGTCGGTGTCGGTGATGGCGTTTGTCCAATCGTCGTCGCAGTCGGAGTCGGTGAGGGCGTTGGCGTTGGTGACGGAGTCGGCGATGGAGTGGGCGTGGGCGACGGCGTTTGCCCAACCTGCGTCGGCGACGGTGTTGGGCTTGGCGTTGGCGTCGGGCTTGGCGTGGGCGTTGGCGTCGGAGACGCCGTTGGCACCGGCGTCGGGCTCGGCGTTGGCGTCGGGCTTGGCGTCGGTGTGGCGCTTGCCGTCGGCGAGGGCGTCGGGCTCGGCGATGCGCTTGGGCTGGCCGTCACGAATCCAGCCGGCGCCTCATACGCACCGATGTCGCACGTAGCCGTGCCGTCAGTGTTGCCGTCTAGCGGCCGCGCGTGTCCCGTCCCGCGCTGGTCCAGCGCTGGACAGCCGGTGTTCGTGCCCGTGTCTATCGCCTGGCTGGCGCCGGTCAGCGCCATTGTCATCGTGGGGCCGCCGTTGCTGGCCAGCGCGACGAGTCCGGCGACGGCGCTCGACTGGTTGTTGCTGCCGAGGAAGCTGCAGCCGATACCGTCCTGCAGGTTGTTATCGCCGGTCATCGCCCCCGCGCCGAAACAATTATTGGCCGCTGATCCGGCGATAATCGTGTTCTTCGCGCTCACGGTCGCGGCGGCGCTATTGATAAGCACGTTGTCGCCCGCCGCTGTCGCATCGTTGTTCGCTATCGTCACATTCACCAGGGTGACCGTCGTGTTGGCATCCACGGTTCTGAGGCCCGCCCCGTTACCGGTAGCTCCCGAGGTCGTGTTGCCGGTGATCGTCACGTTTGTCAGGTTCAGCACTTCGATCAACCCGGTTCCGCCGGTCTGGATGGCGCCACCGGTAACCCCGGTGTTTCCCGTGAATGTAGAGTCTGTAATCGTCACGGCGTGAGTACCGTTGACATTGGTCAGGCCGCCAATTCCCCCGGACGCCCCGCTATCGCTGTGGTTGGAGGAGATAGTCGAGTCGTCTATAGTCAGCGTTCCGCCGTCGTTGCTGATGCCCCCGGTCGGGCCGCCCACGCTGGTGGACGTTGTCGCGTTGTTTGTAATCGTGCTGCGGTTTATCGTCAGCAAAGCGCCGGAGCCGTTGTAGATACCGCCCGTGCCTCCGACTCCCGTTGCCGTACCGTCCTTGACAGCCGAGTCGTTCAGGGTCAGAACCCCCGCGTTCTTGATGTTCCCAATCCCGGTGTTACTGATGCCTGTGCCGTTCTGGACCGTGATGTGGTTCAGCGTGACGGTGTTGACTGCGGTATTCGGTGTGGTGAGGGCGATCTCCATCACGAAGTCTTTGTCCATGCCGTCAACGATGGCGTTCGTCGTGGTCGTGCTCTGGATCACCAGCGGGCCCGAAACGGTCGAAATCAGGTCGAAGTCCAGTGTGTCGATGCTGTCCGCCCCGGCTGCGATCGGGTAGGTCATTCCAGCTACGAGCGTAATTGTGTCCACGGTGGGGCTGGCCTGACCGGCGCTCGCGCCGCAGTCGTTTGTGTTGACGTTGATGTTCTCGCGCGTCGCCTTCACCGCTTCGCGGAAGGTGCACATGCCGTCGTCCGTAATGTTGTCCGCCAGGGAGTTGACCGTGAATGTGGCGCCCAGGGCATGATGAGCGGGCAGCAGCGTTAGGCCCAGCACGGCGATCAGTACGGCGGCAAGCGGCAAAAACGAGGAAATACGAGGAAACATAGCGTGTGCAGCCCTCCAATGGCTGTTCGCGCCATGATACCAGAACCGCTCTCTATATATAGAGAGCGGTCTAGCCCGTCACGATACCCGTCAGTCCGGCGTGCCGATCGCCGTACACCCGCTAACAGGTGCTATCGGCGCACCCGCAACCAAGTCCAGGATCCGCAACGCATCGTCCGCGTCCAGCCCGCCGTTGCAGTTAACGTCGGCTCGATCGCCACACGGAGCGCCCGGAGCGACGCCCGCCAGCTCGCTCAACACCGCGATCACGTCGGCCATCGTCACGACGCCGTCGCAGTTCGCGTCGCCGAACACCGGCTCACCGCTCGGCGTCGCTGTCGGGTGATCGACTGGCGTGGGCGATGGCGTCGGTGTCGCTGATGGCGTTGGCGATGCGGTCGGCGTTGGTGTCGCCAGCGAGACAGTGGCGAAGCAGTTCGAGAACTCCGATGAGTTACCGTCATCAGTTCCTGTCACCGTGATCACCTGGCCGCGCGTATCCGCCTGGATCACGAAATCAAACGTATTGCCGGAAGATATGTCGACGGAGCCGAGGAACGTTCGTCCCTCGCCGAAGCCACTCGGATCACAGTGTGGACTGGCGAAGAACTCCACCGTTACCGGCGAGTTGGGCACGGTGCCCGTAACGGTTGTCTCCGTGCCAGTGCCAATGTTGGTCAAGATCGTTGGCGCAGACACGCCGTTGTTCCCGCTCGACGTCAGTGCGATCCCAAGACCGCCGTTGTTATCGATCGAGTTCTGGGAGATCGTCGTGAAGTCAGCGTTGGCACCCGACACTTCTACGCCGTTTCCAGCGTTCCCGAGCCCGTTGTCGCCGCTGTCGTTCGTTCCGATAATGTTGTTCACGACCATGTTTCCCGTGGAAGCTCCCGTCACCACGACGCCGCCCCCGCCGTTGCCAGCGATGATGTTTGGCTCTGCGCCCGACTCGCCGATGTTGTTGCCGTCTGTCGCCCCATCCTCCGTGTCTACGCGGATGCCATCCATCTCGTTCGGCACGGCCGCATCCTGCGCCGCGTTCAGCCCGATGATGTTGCCGCCAACGTGTATCGCGCGAACAGTCGAGCTTGGCCCATCACCGCGCAGCTCCAGGCCGTAACCAAGATTGCCGGAGATCACGTTGTTGGAGACGTTGTGGTTTTGCGTATCGACCCCGGAGGACGACCACACGAGGATGCCCGTGGAGTTGCCAATTCCCGCCGTGCCTGTCGGGTCGAGGCCAACGTAGTGGCCGACTATAGAGGTGACGCCAAACACCGCGCCGCCGTTCATCAAGATACCGTAGCCAGTGTTTCCGGAGATCACGTTCCGTTGGGCCGGATCGCCGCCACCGATCGTCGATGTCTGCATGGTGTCGATCGATACGCCATACAGGTTTGGGATGGCGGCGTCGCCGGCTGCATTCAGACCGACGTAGTTATTCTCGACGAATGTCGTAAGTGAGTGCATGAGTTGCAGGCCATAGAAGTTACCCGAGATGACGTTCCGCGCTCCCGCGTCCGTCCCCCCGATCTGAGTAATCGCAGAAGTCCCTTCGACTTGCACACCGGTCCCGTTGGCAACGGCAGCCGTTCCCGCCGCGTTCGTACCGATCAAGTTGCCCTGGATCGTGACCACCACCGTAAAGTGAGTTAGCGCCCCCGCCCCCGCGTTACCGGAGATCAGGTTCCCCTGCCCTGCGGTCGTCCCGCCGATCGTAATGTTGTTGCTGCTGTCCATGTAGATGCCGTTCGCGGTGTTGGGCAGGGCGCTGTTACCATCCGCCATCGTGCCGATGCGGTTACCCTGGATCGTTACGTGCGCTGTGTTTGGGTCGGTTTGGATGCCGGTCTCGTTACCCGAGATCAGGTTGCCCGCGCCGACGCCGCCAATCGTCACACCATCCACACTGTCGTCGACGTAGACGCCCCACTTGTTCGGCGCGGCCGTGGTTCCGTTCGCCGTGCCCAGGTAATTGTCACGGATCAGGTGTCCTGTCCCGCCTCGTATCCACACCGCCGAGACAAAGTTGGTAACGGCCATCCCAGTGAGTCCGAAGTTGTTCGCGTTCACTACGAACCCGTCCAGCCCGCCGCCGCTCCCCGGCCCGTTCACGACGATGCAGGGCCTGCCGTTTGGCGGAGCCGCATTGCACGCCCCGTTCCCCACCGCCGTCGAGCCGTCGATCGAGAGTTTGTCGGTAATCGTCGGCAATTGCATGCCAGTAGTAATCGTTTGCACTCCGCCGCCCGGAATCTGGAAAAAGATCCCGTCCACGCCGCCCGCCTGGCTCAAGCTCGCATTACAGCCGCCCGAAACGCCGTTGATGTTGGTCGCCTCAATCGCCGCTCGCAGAGAACATGTGCCGCCGGGTGAGATGCTCAAGTCGGACGTCGTGTTGACGATGAGCGCCACCCCAAACGGCCCGATCCCCTCCGCCTGCCGTGCGTTATTAGCGATCAGGGCCAGGACCGCCAGCGCAGCAATCAGCGAAACAGCAGCAGCACGGCGTACGGCAAACGAGAACGGCATGGCAGCCATTCTAGCCCCGTTTCCTCCATATACAAGCGCGATTCTTGTCCGCGCCGCACGCCTCCACATATACTGTTAACTACCCCACCGCTAGCGCCCGTAGCCGCGGCTTTCCAGCCCGAGCTCTCCGCCCGATTGGGGACAAACACTCGGAGGAACACATGGCTATCCAGACCGGCACAGACACCGTCAAGCGCGGCCTCGCTCAAATGCTGAAGGGCGGCGTCATCATGGACGTCGTCACGCCGGAGCACGCCGTCATCGCCCAGGAAGCCGGCGCCTGCGCAGTCATGGCCCTGGAGCGCGTCCCCTCCGACATCCGAATTCACGGCGGCGTCGCCCGCATGTCCGACCCTGACATGATCGCCGGCATCATCAAGGCCGTCAGCATCCCCGTCATGGCCAAGGCCCGCATCGGCCACTTCGTCGAGGCGCAGGTCCTGCAAGCGCTCGGCGTCGATTACATCGACGAGTCCGAAGTCCTCACCCCCGCCGACGAGGCGCATCACGTCAACAAGTGGGAGTTCAACGTCCCCTTCGTCTGCGGTTGCCGCGACCTTGGCGAAGCCCTCCGCCGAGTCGGCGAAGGCGCCGCGATGATCCGCACCAAGGGTGAGGCCGGCACGGGCAACATCGTCGAGGCCGTCCGCCACATGCGCGCAGTCTGGTCCGGCATCCGCCGCGTCCAGAACATGCCCGACGACGAGCTCATGGCCGAGGCCAAGAACCTCGCCGCTCCGTACGATCTCCTGAAAGAAACGAAAGAGCTGGGCCGCCTGCCCGTCGTCAACTTCGCGGCTGGCGGCGTAGCCACTCCCTCCGACGCCGCACTGATGATGCAGCTAGGCGCAGACGGCGTCTTCGTCGGCAGCGGCATCTTCAAGTCGAGCGACCCCGCCAAGATGGCCCACGCTATCGTGCAAGCCGTCACCCACTACAACGACGCCAACATAATCGCCGAACTGTCTCGCGGCCTCGGGGACGCCATGCCCGGCCTGGATGTGCGCAGCATGACCGATGAGCAAAGGCTGTCGCTCAGGGGTTGGTAGACTCTCGCCCTCGCAAAAAGCAGAAGCGCCCCGCGCGACTGCCACCGCGCGGGGCTAGCAAAGAGCAGCGCCCTTGGCTCCGTCTTCGCTGAGCAAATTGTATATGAGTCAGTCAGTGGCGTTCGAGTCGATCCTCAACCCATACCCGCGGCCCGGCGAGGTGACAAGAAGGTCTATGCCGGGCGCTGCCCGGCGCAATTTGTGGCGCAGGTTCTTCACGTGCGAGCGGAGAACATGTGATGGACCGCTCCCGTAAGGAATCTGCCAGACGCGTTCGAGAAGCTCTTGCCTGGGGACAATCGGTCTCCGGCTTTCCGCCAGGTAGCGCAGCAAGTTGCCTTCGATTGGCGTCAGGTTGACGGTCGCGGCGGGTCCCACCAGGCTTCCGGAGTTGTAGTCGAACACGATGTCTGGGCCAAGTACCAACAGGTGTGCAGACTGCCATTCAGTTGGCCTGGCCGCACCCGGTGGTCTTACCGGCTCCGCAGCATGGGTCGCGCGAGACGTTCCAGCCAGGTCGTTCAACGTGGCTTCCTCAGGCACGGCCGCCTGGGCGTTGTGCCTATCGCCCCTCACAGTAGGGCCTCCATCCGTCATTCCAGTTCCGTTCAAGTTGGCGTGATTAGCCTCGAAGCTTCCGGGCGCTGGCAGGCGCCCGGATCGTAGCGTGCGTAGCCACGGAGCAGCTCCAAGGGTTGCCAAGGGCGCCCAAAGTTAGACTGCGAATCGTCTTGCAGAGAGGCGGTTCATACCGCCTTCGCTCCACTAACCCGCAGGTGGCCGTCGAACCCCAGCCGTCGTTTGCGGCGGATCACTTCGACCGCAGCAATGATTGCGCCAGGCAGGATCAGCGCGTCGCCAAGGCTGATCGCCTTCGTCATCGGCTTGGGCAACGGCAGGATGATGTTGTCGGAAAGGTATCTGAGGTGAATGTCGTCCCGGTTCAGGAGGATGTTCTTCGTGCCAGGGACGGGTTCCCCGATCTTCAGTTCGGCCACGTCCTGCCGGCCCACAGCGTTGACCGCGCTGGCGTCAACCGGCATCAGTCCCCCGTTCGCCGCCATGACGGTGAGGTTCAGAGCCAGCCCGACGAGCACCAGCCGGAGTCCCCAGTACGACAGGTTCCTGACCAGGAAGACCGCTAGGACAAGGTGTGACGCTGGCAGGAGGACTGGCAGCAGATCGCCGGCCAGGTTGGTTCGCCCGATGACCTGAATGACCAACAGCTCGCACAAGAACGCTGCAAGAGCTACTTGCAGCCAGACCAGCGTGGGAGCCGGCCGGCCGCTTGTGCCGGCCGGCTGACCACGGACATCGGAGTAAAGCAACGCCAACCTAAGGCGTCATGTAGGGCGCGCCGGCCGACAGTGCGACCAGCAGCATCGCCCCCGCGACACTTACTATCAGAACGAAGTTACGCCAACGGCTCATGCCACACCTCCCTGAGGGCTGAACAGCTCGGCGGAGGACCCGCCAGAGCTATTCGACTAGGGAGGTGTCACAGGATTGTCACACCGCTTAGCCGCGGGCGACCTGCTGTTCCATCATCTCGCGGTATAGCGCCACGAGCGTCTCGCCCGGCGCCTGGCCGAGCTCGTCCTGAAGCCGCCGCCGGTACCGGTCGAAGACCCGCACGCCACTGCCGATGTCACCCGCCGCACGATAGGCCATCATCGCGCCGTGACACGCCGTCTCGTCGAGAGCGTCGATCTGGGACATTCGCTCATAGATCGCTGCCGCGCCTCGTTGATCACCTTTGGCGATCAGTGCGTCCGCCATCGCGGCCAACGCGTGGAGCATTCTGCCTTCAAGGAAGCGCCGCTTCTCCTCGACCCATTCGCTGCTGAACCCCGGAGCCAGCGGCCCTTTGTACAGATCGACTGCTTCCCGCGTCGCCGAACCATCGCCGGCTTCTCCGAGGCGCGGTGTGTCGGTCAGTTGCACGAACCGAGCGACGTCGGACGTGAATCGCCCCGAAGGCTGCGGGCTGTACCCTCCGCCCGACTCCACGATCGCTTCGCGGTACAACGCCTCGCGCGCTCGGTGCAGCGTCGTGTGGAACACCGAGCGTGCGCGCGTCCCGCCGTGATCCGGCCAGAGGCTCGCAATGATCTCATCGCGCGTCAACGGCCTTTCGGCGAGGAGCAGAATGAGGAACAGCTCCCGGCTCTTTTCTCCCTGCCACTCCACCGCCTCCACACGCCGGCCGCCAACCGTCACGTCGAACGTGCCGAGCGCCGTCACTTCTACATCCGGGAAGAGCGAGTCCGCGTCTGGCTTCGTGCGTTCGCCGGACACTTGCGCGAGCAGTTCCTTGTAGAACTTCGGCTCGATCCGGCGGGCGATCGCGTGCCTGCAGATGCCGGCAAGCTCGTTCGGGTAGCGCCTGATGCCAGTGGTGCTGCCGATGCTTGCAGTAAGAAGGGGAAGCCGGCGCAGCGCCGCAGCCAACGACGACCTCTCGGAACGAGTCGCGAGAAGCGCATCGGCGAGCAACAGAAGATTCTCCGCCTGCTCCCGGGTGGCGCCCGACCCATCGAACAGTCGGTCGGCCGCGCCAAACGCTTCGATCGCGCGCTGCCGCTGTCCCCGGTCCCGCAAGACGCGCCCGAGAGCGGTGAGGCAGATCCCCTGCTCCAGGTGAGCGCCCCTCAACTCCGCGCTGGCGAGTCCCTGGCTGGCCAACTGTTCCGCCGCCTCGGTGTCTCCCAGCCGTCGCTTCGCGTCGGCGAGACCTGCGACCGCGTAGCACTCCAGCGCTTCTTCGCCCAGCTCGCGCGCGATCTTCATTGCTTCGTCGTAGCGCTCCGCCGCTTTCGCAGAGTCGCCGGCCATCCGGTCCGCATCGCCAAGCGAGACGAGCGCGAACCCTTCCGCCCGTGGCACACCGGACTCCCGCGACCTCTGAATGCACTCGACGAAAGTCTTCTCCGCGTCGTCGTTGCGTCCGAGCTGCCAGTACGTCATCCCCAGGTTGTTCAGCACCCAGCAGATCTCGCTCTTGTTTCCCACCTCGCCCCAGCCGTAGCGGGCCTGCTCCAGGTGGTGTACGGACTCCGTCAACTTGCCCAGCGCTCCGTAAGCGGAACCCAGGCACCCATGCGCGAAAGCGATCCGCGATGTCTCACCGCGGCCCATCTCAACGTCCAGCACCTGCAGCAGCTCGACGATGCCGTCGGAGAAGCGCCCCTTCGCCATCAGCGCCAGCGCCAGCTCCTTGCGCGCCTCCGCCAGCACCTCGACCGTGACGTTCGCCTCAAACGCGAGCGTCTTTGCGCGCGTCGCCGCTTCGATCGCCGCCGCGACCTCTCCTCGCGTCCGCAGCGATGCCGCTCGCAGCGCTTCCAGCTCCGACTCCAGCCCGGCGTCATCCTTGCTCAGCGACGCCAGGCCGCCATCGATAACGCGTAGCGCTTCGTCGACGCGACCCAGCCGGCTCAAGATCCGAGCCTCCCACAGTCCCATCCCCGGCCTCGTGCCTCGCTCCTTCTTGGGGAGCGCTTCCAGCCAGGTCAGCACCGTCTGCCACCGTCCCGAGCGGTACGCGTCCGGCGCCTCGCGCTCAATCAGCTCGGCCAGCGCTTGCCAGTTCTTCGCCTCGGCCAGCAACCTCACTGCGTCGCCTGTCTGGCCATGCTCGGCGAGCAGTCCGCCCGCCATCTCGCAAAGCTCTCGATACTCAGCCTGGTCGGTCCGCAGGCGCGACCTCAGGAAGTTGCGGACAAGCGGATGCACGACGGCAACCAACGGCGACGATGACCGCCGCTGGATTGGCACGGCCAGCGCCTCCAGCTCGTCAAGAATCGCCGCAACCTCGGCGTCGTCACCAGCGCCCGAAAGACGCCGGCAACTCTCGACCTCCAGGCTCTCGAGCACGCTTGTCTTCACAAGGAACGACTGCAGCGCGTCCGGAAGGCGCCCGAGCATCTCGGCCATCAGGTAATCGGAGAGGTGTTCGCGCGCGTCGTGCGTCACCGCTGGCAGTCCGGACCGCCGCGCCAGGGCGACCGCCGCGGGCCA
>JBDTOK010000064.1:0-13597 GCA_039933275.1 Chloroflexota bacterium
CAACAACATCGGATATAACGCCCTGTCGGTGCCAGGCGCTGTTTCTTCCGGCCTGGATTTGGCGAACGACCGCATGCACTTTGGCGCGAGTTCGGATGAGGCAGCCAACGGGATCAGGGTCTACATGCGCAGTTATTGTATTCCCGACGACGCATATATCATTGAACACGAGGAAGCGCCTAATTTCGATTAGGCTCTAACCGACTCTGCGACGAATCGCTCGTCCATGTCCTTCACCACTGCGCCACCCTTCAGTACCAACCGCACGCGCTCCGCATCGGCCATCGCCTCCGGCTCGGTTAGCGGGTTGCGGTCAAAGACCGTAAGGTCGGCCAGCTTGCCTTCTTCTACGGTGCCGATTTCGGCTTGCATGCCGAAGAGCTCGGCGTTGGTGCGGGTGGCGGATACGATCGCCTCCATGGGCGAGAGGATGCGCGACTTGATGACGAGCTCGCGCGCTTTCTGCGCCATCGCCGGGCCGAGGAGATCGGAGCCGGAGCCGATGCGGACGCCGGCGGCTTTGGCGATGCGGACGGCTTCTTCGCCGGCCTTCCATACTTGTTGCAGCTTCTGCACCTGGTAGCTCGACAGGCCGAGGCCCTGGCCGCCTTCGGCGAGGACGTCGTACGTGATCAGCGTTGGCACCAGGAACGTGCCGGCCTTCGCCATGCGCGCGGCGGACTCTTCGTCGAGGAGGTTGCCGTGCTCGATCGAGCGGATGCCGGCGTCGAGGCAGTGCGCGATGCTCTTCGGGTGGTAGGCGTGGGCGAGGACGTAGGTGCCGCGCGTATCCGCCTCTTCGACGGCGGCGCGCATCTCGTCCTGCGTGAACTGCGTCGCATCGATCGGATCGGTGGGTGAGGCGACGCCGCCCGAGGCCATCACCTTGATCTGCGTCGCGCCGCGTCGGAGCTGCTCGCGGGCGGCGCGGCGGACTTCGTCAGCGCCGTCGGCGAGGGTGTAGCCGGAGAAGAGGCCGGGGATCGGCGTCATCGGGTGCTCGTCTGCGTGGGATGGGCGCCAGTCGCCGTGGCCGCCGGTCTGCGAGAGGAACGCGCCGCTGGGCAGGATGCGCGGGCCGCGGACGAGACCGCGTTCGACGACGCGAGCCCAGGCAGGGTCGAGGGCGCCAGCGTCGCGGACAGTGGTAAATCCTTCGTCCAGCGATTGGCTGATGAATGCGCTGACTCGCGCGGCCCATTCAGCCCAAGGTTGGGTGGGCGCTCCGTTGGGCTCGGTGAGAGCGAAATGAACGTGGGCGTCGGTCAGGCCGGGGAGGAGGGTGCAGCCGGCGAGGTCGATGACCGGCGCTCCGGGCGAGGCGGGCAGATCGGTCGCAGAGAAGATGCGCTGGATTCGGCCCTCCCGCAGCTCCAGCGAGACGTTATGCCGTGGGTCAGCGCCGGTTCCATCAATCAGGGAGACGTTGTGCAGAAAAAGAGGAGCGGGCCGCATCGTGCCGCAAACGGTAGCACAGGCGGGGGCTCGCGAGTCAACAGGAATTCTCAGCGGAAGGCGCGGAAACTGTTGTTTCAAGTGGAGCCGCTGCGCTATATTCGCGACGGACATAACGCACGGCTCACCCCGCGACGGTCCGAGATCCAGCCTCAACCCCTTCTCGGCCCCGTCAAAGAGCCCGCCCTGACTAGACATTCAACGGTCGTCCCTGCCCAGGAGGTCGCTCTGGCACCCACTCGTCGTTCCCGGCTGCGCGCCGATTCCCCGGATAACGCCGTGCCCGACGTTAAGCCGGCCCCGAAGACACGCGCCAAGAAAGAGAAGGCTGAGGCCATCGCCGAGCCTGGTTCGTTGTCCACAAAACCGCTGAAGGAGAGGGCGAATCGAGCGGTGAAGTCGGGCGTTATCACGGGCGTGGATACAGTTGCTCCGGCATCGAAGAGCACGCGTTCGCGCGGGAAGAAAGTTATCGCTGACGACGGGATGACGCCGGTCGCGCCGAAAGCGAAACGCAAGAACTCGTCGCGCAAGGCGAAGGAACTTGTAGCTGCGACGACGCTAACGCTCGCGGCGCCGCCGGCGATGTTGCTGCTGGCCGCACCCGCGCCGATTGTCATGGAGCCGATGGTTGCGCCTGTCGTCGTCGAAGAAGAGAAGCGCATCGATCCGGCGAGTGCGGTGCGATCCGGTGCTCTGAAATACATTCCGGCGATCGATGGGTTGCGCGCTCTGGCCGTGACCGCTGTGTTGTTGTACCACTCCGCGCTCGGCTGGTTGCCGGGCGGGTTCCTCGGCGTCGAAGTGTTCTTTGTGATCAGCGGTTACCTCATCACATCGCTGCTCATCGCCGATCGCGCGAAGCACGGCAACGTTAGCTTGCTGTCGTTCTGGAAACGCAGAGCGAGACGTCTCTTACCGGCGGCGTTCATGCTGATCATCGCGACGCTGGTGTACTCCGTTGTCTTTTTGCCGGACGAAGTTGCGGCGCTGCGTGGCAACGCGCTGGCGGCGTTCGGCTACGTGAGCAACTGGTACCAGATATTTCACTCGCAGTCGTACTTCGAGAGCCTGGGGCGGCCGTCGCTGCTCAAGCACCTGTGGTCGCTGGGCGTGGAGGAGCAGTTCTACCTGGTCTGGCCAATCGTTTTCACGCTGGTCCTGGCGCGGCTGCGCAGGCGTTACGCGTTCGGGCTGATTGTGGCCGGGGCGATGGCTTCGGCGGCCCTCATGTGGTACAAATTCGACCCCGCGGGCGACCCCTCTCGTATCTACTACGGCACGGACACCCGGGCCAGCGGCCTTCTTATAGGGGCGGCGCTGGCGTTTGCATGGCAGGCGGGCGGGTTGACCGCCAAGGCCAACCGCTTCTTGCGCTGGACGCCTGACGTCTGCGGGATCGTCGCGCTGGCGGCTCTGACCGCGATCGCGCTGGTGATTCACGAGACGGACGCGGTGCTCTACCGCGGCGGCTTCGCGATTGTTGGGCTGGCGACGGCGGTGCTAATCGCGGCGGCGGTGCACCCAGACGCGCGCATTTTGCGGCGAGTGCTGGGGCAGCGGCCGCTGCTCTGGCTGGGCACACGATCGTACAGCATCTACCTGTGGCACTGGCCGGTGTTCATGCTAACGCGGCCTGGGCAGGATATCGCGCTGGGGGCAGTGCCCGCGTTCGCGCTGCGACTGGCGATCACGTTTGTCGTCGCTGAACTTTCGTACCGATTGGTTGAGATGCCGGTGCGACGAGGAGCGCTTGGCCGCATGCGTCAGTCGCTGCGACAATCGGTTGGCCAGCTGCGCCGGCCGACGCTGCAAGCCTGGAAGTACCGCCCACTCGCCGCTACTGGGTTTGCAGGCGTTGGCGTTTTGTTCCTGGGGTTTACAGTTGCCGCTGCTGGTCCGCCGACGACGCCGTCGTACCTGGCGGTTGGTGAAGTGCACACGTACTCGTGGTCACAGGCGACTGAGTCATCCACGCCGACACCGGAGCCGACGCCGTTCAGGATTCTGGCGACAGCCACACCGTCAGAGCTCACGTCTGTCTTGCCGCGAGCGCACGTTACTGCGTCCGCGACGCCAACTCCGATCCCGGTGACCAACACGGCCTCGCCGCCGCCGACGTCTGTTGCGACGACGCCACCGCTGAGCGCTACGCCGCCGGTTGTGACGTCATCGCCGCCTCCACCGCTGGCCTCGCCGCCGAGCCGGGTGCTGGCGCTGGGCGACTCAGTGATGCTGGGAGCGGCGCCGGAGATGGCCGCTGCGATTCCGAACCTGGAGATCGACGCTGCGGTGTCGCGCCAGGTGGCGGCAGGGATCGACTTGCTGGCGGCGCGGCGAGACGCGGGGACGCTGGGTGACGTCGTGATCATCCACCTTGGGACGAACGGGACGTTCACGCCCGCGCAGTTCGACCAGATCATGGACATCCTCTCGGGCGTCCAACGCGTGGTATTCGTGAACCTGAAGGTGCCGCGCGACTGGGAAGACAGCGACAACTCGGTCATCGCGGATGGCGTTGCGCGTTACCCCAACGCCGTGCTGGCCGACTGGTTCACCGTCGCCAAGGCGCACCCGGAGTTCTTCTATGAAGACGACATTCACCTCAAGCCCGACGGCGCGAACTTCTACGCGCAGATGATCGCCAGCGACTCGCAGTAGTGGTCAGCGGGCGTGTTCGAGCGCCCAGTCCAGCGCGTAGTCGGCGACTTCTTCCCAGCCGGGCGCGCCGCAGGTAAAGTGCGGCCGGTCAGGGTACTCCTTGTACTCCGTGATGTTCTGCGCTTTGTATTTGCCCGCGTTGTGCTTGCTGACGACTGCCGGAACGGTGTGATCCTTCCCGCCGCCGATGAACAGCATTGGCGCGCGGTCCGTCTTCTTGAAGTCGACGTGGAACGTGCTGAACGGATTGACGTTTGCGTTGGCGCCTTCGAGAAGCACGTTGCGGGAGCCGGGTACGGCGTAGCGATCGTAGGCTTTCTGCGATTCGGCGTCCGGCATCGTGTTGCAGAATGCGTAGTTCCATTCCTTCAGCGTGAGGCCAATCGCGCGGTGGCGGAGCAGCGGGTTGCGCAGCATCGGCCAGGCGGACTTCAGCGTCGAGAACGGCAGATCGAGTACGCCGCGCACCGACGCCGAGTCGATAGGGACGGCTGCAGCGCCAAGGCCGCGATCGACCATGAGCTGCGTAAACGCGCCGCCAAAGGAGTGGCCCATGATGATGGGTTTTGTCGGGAGGTTGCCGATGATGCCGGTGTAGTGATTCGCGATCATCTTTGCGTTGTGCTTCGCCATGGGTGAGGGATCGGCGCGGAGTTCTTCGACGGTGCCCTCCATGCCGGGCCACGACGGGGCGATCACCTTTAGCCCGCGGGCTTCGTATCGCGTGATCCAGTTCTCCCAGCTGAGCGGCGTTAGCCAGAGTCCGTGAATGAGGACGACGGTGTCGGGCCTGGTTGCGGGGCCTGTCATGGTGATCTCCTTCGTGTGGTATTGGGCGTTGCTCATTCTAGCGCGACGGGGCCATCGCCTGGATCGCGCATGTCACATGTGTGTTACAAGGAGCCGCGGGCCAAGCAACACACCGCCGCAGACAAAGCGTCTGCGGCGGCGTTGAAGCGAGACGGCTTACCTAATTGACGGCTTGCAGGCTCTCCTTCGGGTCGATGACGCCCAGGTTCTTGATGACCTTGAAGTTGCCCTTCTGTGACTGGGCGATGTACATGTTCATTCGCACGTGGTGCTCGCCGGGGACCATTTCCGCCGGGCCGCCCGGGCCTTCGGCGATCTTGGCATGGTCCAGCGCGGCGATCACGTCTGCCTGCTTGAGCGAGCCCGCTTCTTTCACAGCTGCCTCCCAGAGCTTGAGGCCGCGGTACATGCCGGAGCAGGCGCTGCCGGCGGTGAACTTGGCGCTGCCCGGGAAGAGCTCGTCGTAGCGGTTGATGAGCTTCTGGCTGAACGAATCGCTGATGTCGTGGTAGTAGTCGAGGCAGCCGTAGAGGCCTTCGACCTGTTCCGCCGGCACGAGGTTGAGGAAGTTCTCGTCGAAGTACGTGCAGATCAGGCGGCCGCCGCGCTTGGCGAAGCCGGAGTCGTACAGGCCCTGGAGGAACGGAGTGAGGCCGGGCGGCACGATCGTGTTGAAGACGACGTCGGCGCCGCTGGAGACGATGCGGTCGACGGTCGGGGCGTACTCCATGTGGTCGAGCGGGTAGTACTCCTCGCCGACGATCTCGCCGCCGTTGGCTGTGACGAGCTCGCGGACGACCTTATTCATGACGTGGGGCCAGATGTAGTCCGCGGACGGGAGGTAGAACTTCTTTGCGCCGGTCTCCTGCATCAGCCAGGGGATCAGCGGCTCCAGTTGCTGCGCGGGCACGGGGCCGGTGCAGAACAGGAGCTCGTCGTACTCCTGGCCTTCGTACTGCTCCGGGTAGATGTAGAGGGTCTTGCCCTGCGTCACTACGGGGCCCTTGATGGCCTGGCGGGTTGAACTGTAGATGCCGCCCAGGACAACGTCGACGTGGTCTTGCTGGATGAGCTTCTCCGCCCTGGCCGCTGCCACTTGGTCATTCGTCTCGCTGTCCTCCAGGATCAGATCGATGCGCCGTCCCAGAAGGCCACCCTTTGCGTTGATGTCATCGATCACCATCCTGGCCACGTTAGCGTTGGCTACACCCATGAACGAGAGCGGCCCCGTCTGGTCCGTGATGACTCCTACTTTGATCGGTTCCATGTTTGCCGTCCTTTCCGTGACTAGTCTCTTGCTTCGAGACCAACCTTAGGAGACGACGGGAGGCGATCCTATCGACAGACCTGTCGATCTTTCAGGCGATCAGTCCGTGCTCCATCGCGAAGAGTGCGGCGCCGGCGCGAGTTGAGATGGCGGCCTTCTCGTAGATGTGAGCCGCGTGGGTGTGCGCTGTCGAGGGGGAGATCACGAGTTGCTCGGCGATCTGCTTTAGCGATTGGCCGCGGGCGAGGAGGCGGAGGACTTCGACCTCCCGCTTGGTCAGGCCAGCAGGCCGGTGGCTCCCGCGCTTCGCCCCTGCTCCGGCGCTTGCTCCGGCCACCTTGAGGACGGCGCGCACGGCTTCCTGATCGAGCGCTTCTTTGGCTAGCTCTGCGGCGGCTTCGTCTGGTGAGAGGGCGCTGCGGCCGGGCCGGTCCTCCAGTAGCTCAGCGCAAGCGTCTGCGGCGGCGAGAACCCTTGCCTGCCGGTCGAGCATGGAACCGGGGAAACCGCGGTAGTAGCCAGTGGCGTCGAGGCGCTCGTGATGCAGGCCGGCGACACGAGCGAGCGGCTTGAACAACGCGCTGCGTTCAAGGATGCGCTCTGTGTAGTAAGGGTGCAGGCGCACCTGTTCCATCTCAAGTGTGCCCAGTGGCGCCGGCTTTTCCCAAACGCCGGTGGAAATGCCGACGCGGCCGAGGTCATGCACGAGGCCGGCACGGCGTAGCGTCACGCAGTCGTCCTCGCTCATCCCCAACTCTCGCGCGGCACCCTCGGCGAGCGCAGAGACGTGGGCGGAGTGGCCGAGGAGGAATGGCGTCTTGAGGTCGGCGAAGTCACCGAAGACGCCGCAGATGTCATCGAGGCTTGCCTCGCTGACAAGACGCCACGGCTTTGGTTCTTCCGCCAGGACGGCTTCCCACGAATCGGGGACGTCCAGGTATGACAGCAGCTCGTCGGCGTGAGCGAGGAAGGTGGTGGCGATCGTTGGATCCAGGACGGTGCCCGACCACTTCTCGATTGTGCTTATCGCTTCGCTGCGTCCCCTGGCTTGCGTGAACATTGCGGCGGCGCTGGCGACGTGGCCGATGCGCGTGCCGAGCGGAATGGCTTCGCCGGCGACGCCATTGGGCACGCCCTGGCCGTCCCAGCGTTCGAAGATGTGGCGGACGCAATCGGCGACAGGATTCTCGAGGCCAAGTCGCATGACGACGCGGCCACCCACTTCACGATCTGCGCGACTGCCGTCCGCCACGACTTGCATGGCGTCGCCGGGGTCCATTTCAGCGACACCGAGGCTGGCCAGCAGACGGCTGAGCTGGTCGAGGTCATCGGTGTCGACGGCGTCGCCGCCGAAGCGAACGGCGACGTCATTGCCGCCGAGGTACAGCGCGAATTCGTGCGAGGTGGCAGTGCAGCCGGCGGCCCGCAGCAGCGTGGCGAAATAGGCGGTGGCGCACTCGGCGTTGCCCAGGCCGAGGTGCCCAGCGAGCCTGGTGGCGATGATCGTCTTGTACAGCGCCTGGCCGGGTGGCTGCCCGCGCACGAGGTCCGTTGCCACGGAAAGCGCGGCAAGCGGTTCAGTCAGGCGGAACTCAGAGGGTGGCATCAGGCGAAATTGTACCAACCCGCATCGCTGCCAAATTCCTCTCGTTGCCAGCCGGTTCGGCATGGGCGTACTCTGCCGCTTATGGGACTGATCTCGCCGCAGTTTGGGATATTCGCGCAGGGTACGCATGCCCACCACTATCTCGAGTTCGATCTCCGGCCTGGGGTCTCCGTCGAGCAGGCGATTGCGGCCTTCCGGAGGCTGCGAGCGCCGGAGGTGGCGTCTGGCGGCGTCAATCTTGTGATCGCTTTTCGCGGGGAACTCTGGCGTGAGTTCGCGCCCGGCCTGGCACCTGCCTCGACGGAGCAGTTCAGGGCGATTGCGGGGGCTGATGGCCACAACGCGCCGGCAACGCCTCACGACGTTTGGATATGGATCAGCGGAAGTGCTCCTGATGAGACCTGGCGGCACGCTCGGGCCGCTGTGCTCGCTGTAGACGACGTCGCAATCCTGGCGTTTGAGCAGCCGGCGTTCACCTACCTCGACAGCCGTGACCTGACGGGTTTCATTGATGGCACGGAGAACCCGCCCGTGCGCCGCGCCGCTGATGTGGCGATTATCCCACCGGGCGAACCAGGGGAGGGAGGCAGCCACGTAATCGCTATGCGATGGGTCCACGATCTGGATGCCTTCAACCGCCTGCCTGTAGCTGAGCAGCAAAATGTGTTCGGTCGAACAAAGGTTGACAGCATTGAGATGTCCGATGCCGAGAAGCCACTGACCGCGCACATTGCGCGGGTGACGCTGGAGGCGGCCGAAGGCGAGCTGGAAATCTTCAGGCGAAGCGTCCCATACGGCACCGTCGGAGAGTACGGGCTCTACTTCGTAGCGTTCAGTGCAGATCCTACGCGATACGATCGGATGCTTGCACGAATGTTCGGTACGACGGACCGGGTCCGGGACAGGCTGACGGACTTCACGCGTCCGGTGAGTGGCGCGTACTATTTCGCACCGTCTTATAACGCGCTGAACCAGCTGGCGGGGCCGGAAGAAGGCTGATTGGATCGCCACTAATCTACGCAAGCGGAAGCTAACGGAGCGACTGGATATACTGGCCGCAATACCATGACCGATGATCTGGTCGTACCGCCGGAACGGCTCCGCGCAACGTTGGAGCCGGTGTCGCTATCGTTCAAGTGTACGGATGAGCTGACGCCACTCGTAGAGTTTGTCGGCCAGGACCGGGCAACCCGAGCGCTGGAGTTCGGGCTGGGCATCCATAGTCCCGGCTACAACGTCTTCGTCACCGGGATGACGGGCACCGGCAAGACGACGGCTATCCTGGACTACGTTCGCCGGCAGGTCAAGCGCGAAGGCTTGAGCACAGACGTCAGCGACTGGTGCTACGTTTTTAACTTCGAAAACCCGGACCAACCCAACGCTATTCGCCTGCCCGCGGGCCAGGGGCGCACGCTGCGCGACGACCTGGAGCAACTGCTCAACTCCGTCCGAGCAAACATTTCGAACTCTTTTTCGAGCGACGGTTACATGGCGCAACGCCGTGAGCTCACCGACTCCGGGCAGACGAAGGGCCAGGCGATTATCGAAAAGGCGCAACACGCGGCGGCCGACGCAGGATTCGGACTGGCTTTCATGCCGTCGGGCCCCAGCATCGTTCCCTTGAAGGAAGGGCGGCCGATGACGCCGGCGGAGTTTACCAGTCTGCCGCTTGAAGAGCAGCATGCCTTGAGCGAGCGCCAGCGTCCAATAGGTGACCTGGTGGAGGAGACCGGCGAGCAGTTGCGCAGCATCGAACGCGAGGTTGGAGCTGCCGTGCAGAAACTGGATCGGGATGTCATCGAAGCGATCGTGCGCGGACCGTTTGACACGTTGGACAAGAAATACTCCGGCGTCTCAGAGGTACCATCGTTTCTATCGCGGTTGCGGGCTTATACACTTGCCGCCGCAGACCTGCTTCGACAACTGCCGGCCGTCGCCCCTGCTGTGCCGATGGACGGAGCGATGCCGTTGCCGGGGGCGCCCGATCCACTACTCGCTTTTCGGGTGAACCTTTTCGTTGACAATTCAAACCCTTCAGGTTCGCCGATCATTGTGGAGGCGAATCCCACCTGGGCGAATCTGTTCGGGCGCGTCGACCGTCGCGCTTATATGGGCACTTACTTGAGCGACCACACGATGCTGAAGCCAGGCTCCGCTCATGCCGCCAACGGTGGCTATCTCATCATCAACTTCAGTGACTTGATCTCGCGGCCGGGCGCATGGGAAGGCCTCAAGAGGATGATTCGCACACGCGAAATCCGGCTGGAAGACCCAATGGAGCAGATTGGTCTACTTACTCCTCAGACACTGCGGCCGGAACCGATTGCGGCGGAAGTCAAGATGGTTGTGGCGGGCGAGGCCCTCGCTTACGTCATGCTCGCCACGTATGACGAGGAGTTCTGGGAGCTGTTCAAGGTGAAGGCCGACTTCGATTACGAGCTCGCTCGTGATGCAGACAACATTCACGCCTACGCGCGGTTCGTCTGTGCGGTCTGCGAGCGCGAGAAGCTGCGGCACTTTGATGGGTCAGCGGTGGCACGGTTTGTGGAGTACGGAAGCCGCGCGGTTGAGGATCAGGAGAAGCTTTCCGCGAGGTTTGGCCGGCTGCACGACCTGGTTGTAGAGTCCGATTACTGGGCTGGGCGTGACGAGGCGAAATACGTCAGCGCGGCTCACGTCAGCCGCGCGATTGACGAACGGGTCTATCGTGGCAGTCTGATCGAAGAGCACGTGCGGGAGATGATCTCGCGCGGGATGTTGCTTATCAGCACAGAGGGGGCGGCTGTTGGGCAGGTTAACGGCCTCGCCGTCCTGTCGTTTGGGGACGTGAGTTTCGGGCGTCCGATGCGCATAACGGCTCGCACGTACCTTGGGCAGCGTGGGATCGTCAGCATCGATCGAGAGTCGCAGCTTAGCGGAAAGATCCACGATAAGGGTGTGCTCATCCTCACGGGGTACCTGGGCTGGTGCTACGGACAGGACCGACCGCTGTCGCTGTCAGCTACGATTTCCTTCGAGCAGGGTTACGACTTAATTGATGGAGATAGCGCGTCTCTGGCTGAGACGTGCGCGATCCTTTCCGCGCTGGCTGATATTCCGCTGCAGCAAGGGATGGCGATCACGGGCTCCGTCAACCAAAAAGGTGAAGTCCAACCGATAGGCGGCGTCAACGTCAAAGTCGAAGGCTTTCACGATGTCTGCCGCGAAATAGGCTTTACGGGGGACCAGGGTGTAATCATTCCGGCGCGAAACGTGAAGAACCTGATGCTCCGCCCTGATATCATCGAGTCGGTGCGAGATGGGAACTTCCGGGTGTTCGCGGTGAACAATATTGACGAGGCGCTGTACCTGTTGAGCGGCGTAGAGGCGGGGAAGCGATCCGCTGATGGCACTTACGAGCCTGGGACGATCCACCAGCTAGTGGACGCGAGACTCGACGCGATGGCGGGAGCGATGCGGGAATCGGGGCGCTCTACAGATCGGACAGTGATCATCAATCCGCCGGAACAACGACCGGCCGGCCAGCCGCCCAAGCCGCCGAAGCTTCCAGACTAGCGCTCCGCTTCGTTCGCTTTAGGCCCTGCGATAAGCCTCAATCGTCGCTAACCTCATCGCCTATCAGTGTTGAATGTGTCGACGGCGATTTTGAGGGTGCCGTCCTTCTGCCTTCGCCAGACGACAACCGATTTGCCGTTCTGGACGATGGTGGCGGGGGCGCCGGGCGGCTGAATCGTCACAGTGACGCGCCCGATTTCAACGGAGAGGTCTCCCGCTTCCATGACTTCGATGGTTTCTAGATCGAGAGCCTGAACTCCGCTGTCAATCATGTGTTGTTGGGCGGCGTGACCACCCAGCCGACAAGGCTGATCGGGCCGTACAGGGCCAGCGCCGCCGGTAGCAGGAAGATCCCGGAGCCGATCATGTTGCCGGCGACAAGTCTGGTGCTCGTCCAGAGGCCGAGCGCCTTCCGATTTGTCTGTGCCATGTTTCCCTCCAGTTTGGTCGTTCGTTCACCCTGATCATCGCGCGATGATTACATGGGTTTGAGGCCAGGAGGCCTGATTTAGAGGGGCAATAAGGCCTACCTAGATTCGGTAGCCGAGCGTCTGCTCGCCCACGACATCAAGGTGCCTACGCTCTCGGTGGCCGATCGCGCCGCTCCGGCGATCTGTGAAACCGCAGAATGTAGCAACGTCGACATGATCGTTATCGCAACCCACGGACGCTCGGGGCTTAGCAACTACGCCGGCGTATCAATCACCGGCAGCCTGGCAGACGCCCTTTCGCAGGCGGTACACCTCCCCTGCCTGATCGCGCCTGCGAAGAGGCCAGTTGCCAGGCACGCATTCCGTTAGGTGCAGAGCTACGTGGCAATGTCCCGACGCTTGAACAGATAGACGGCGGCTGCCGATTCAAGGACCGCACCCGCTGCCAGCGCGATAATCGGCAGCACAGGAACGGCCCGGCCGGACATCGCTTCCGCCGCGTGGTAGTGCTCAAACGGCGTCAGCCAGACGACGACGTTCGGGGCGTTTGCAGCTTCCAGCGCGCCCTTGGCCACGTAGAGTAGAAGCGTCACGCCCAGGGTAATACCGGTCACCCGGCCCTGGTCATCCGTCACCGAAGCGATCAACACGTACGCGCCGAAGAGCGCCGCGCCCACAAGAAACGCATTCGCGAGCGAGATCGCGTACCGGCCAACCGACGGGTCGTTCCCGAAAAGCGGTACCTCAACCAACAACAAGACGAAGACCGCAAGGCAAATGAGCGCCATGTTTATCGCTCCAACGAGGATCCGCGAAAGCAGGAAGCCAGTCCGCGTAACCGGCAGCGCCAGCACGAAGTCGATTGTGCGTTGTTCGGTCTCGCGGCTGATGTTGCTGGCCGCAAAGATGCCAGCGTAAATCGCCAGTATCAATGGCAGCCAGGACAGCAGCTCGATCTCGATCCAGCCGTTGAGGGTGCTGATGTCCACTTCCCCAACCAACTTACGGATCGCGTCAGGGTAGCTGTCGTACAGTTTTCGCAAGTCGTCGAGGCTGCCAATGCTGTCGTAGACCCCGACGACGTAGGAGCCCATCGCGCACATCCCGATCACCCACCACAGCAACGTGACGCGCGTTCGCGACAGCAAGTCCAGCACCAGCGTCTTCATCGCGGTTCGTCTCGGTAGTAGTCGAGGAACACTTCCTCCAGCGAGGGCTCTGAAATGATCACGTCATCGACCGACGATTCGCTCAACCGGCGCAGTAGCGCGGACACGTCGCCCCTCACGCGAAACGTCATCCGATTCTCGTGCTGCCAGACAACTTCCACCTCACCGATTCCGTCGAGGTTCGGCGGGTTGTCTTTGTAGGAGACGGTGACTTCTTTGTACTTGCGCCCGCGCAGGTTCTCCACGCTGTCTTCTACTATCAGCCGGCCCTCGCGCAGGATTGCCACGCAGTCGCATATCTGCTCAGCCTCCGACAAAACGTGCGATGAGAAGAGCACCGTCTTCCCTGACTTCGCCTCTTCGTCCAGCAACCGCAGCAGCTCGCGCTGGGCCAGCGGGTCCAGCCCCGACGTTGCCTCATCCAGGATCAGCACCTGTGGACTGTGCGCGAGCGCCAGTACAAGAGCGACCTTCTGTCGCATCCCCCGAGAGCATTTCTTGATCAGGCGGTCCATCGGTGCGCCAAGTCGCTCCTCTACTTCGCGGCCGCGTGCGTCGCTGGTGACGCCGCGCGCTCTCAGGCATAGCTTGAGGAGATCGTCTCCGGTGCGATTGCCGTAAAGCGCCGCATCTCCCGGCAAGT
>JBDTOK010000065.1:0-13417 GCA_039933275.1 Chloroflexota bacterium
GACGCATACATCGCGCTGGTTACCGATATCGTCTCCACTCGCGAGATCTGCCCGGCAAGCCCGACCTGGTCTTTCCTCGGCTGCGATTAGCAACGTTCGTCCATGGTTGCTTCTGGCACGGGCATGTATGTAAGGAAGCGAAGCCGCCCAAGTCTAATCTCCAGTACTGGTCACCAAAGATTGCGGGGAATATGCGGAGGGATCGTAGGAGTGCCAATCGCTTAAGGAGATCGGGGTGGCATGTGGCTACAATCCGAGAATGCGAACTAGAGCGCGGCACTGTGCGACTGCTTCGGCGACTCGAGCATCTAACGGAGACAAACGCCAGTGACTGATCTGACGGTCGTGGAGCTGTGCGCTGGTGCCGGTGGACAGTCGTTAGGTCTGGAGCGCGCGGGGTTTAGCCACGTCGCCGCGATAGACAACGATGTCGACGCTTGCATTACGCTTTCACGCAATCGGCCGGAGTGGGATGTAATCGAGGGCGACATCGCTGAGGTCAAGGGAGCTGGCTTTAGGGGAGTCGACCTACTTGCAGCAGGGGTGCCCTGCCCGCCGTTTTCGATAGCAGGAAAGCAATTGGGGGCGGACGACGAGCGAGACTTGTTTCCCGAAGCGATTCGCCTGGTCCGCGAGATTCGGCCCCGCGCGGTGATGATCGAGAATGTGCGCGGCTTGTTGGCGGACAGGTTCAAGGAATATCGCGCAAGCGTGCGACAGCAATTGAAGAGGCTCGGTTACGAGGTGCATTGGGAGTTGCTCCACGCGTCGAATTACGGGGTACCTCAGTTGCGTCCGCGAAGCATTCTTGTGGCGATGCAGCCAGAGTTCGACCACGAATTCTTTTGGCCGAAGCGAGTCGTAGATCCGCCTACTGTAGGTGAGATGCTGGTGGATCTGATGGCGGCGCGCGGATGGGGTGGCGCTAGCCGATGGGCAGCTCGTGCGTCGTCTATTGCGCCGACAATTGTCGGTGGTTCAAAGAAGCACGGGGGACCTGATCTAGGACCTACCCGAGCGAGGGAAAGGTGGAGGCAGTTGGGAGTGGATGGTTTGGGCATCGCAGACGCTGCTCCAGCGCCCGACTTCCCAATCGACGGTATCCCACGCCTGACGTCTCGTATGGTTGCGCGGATTCAGGGGTTCCCCGATGACTGGCTGTTTTCGGGGACGAAGACAGCGGCGTACCGGCAGATTGGGAATGCGTTTCCGCCGCCGGTGGCGGAGGCAGTAGGAAGCGCTATTCGCCGCGCTCTGGAAGGAGAACCAGTTGCGGCTGGACAACTGAGACTGGCAGCATCTGCCTGATATGGCAGCCGGCAAAGGCTCAAAGCAAAAGATTCTCGACTTCCTCCTGGCGAACGTCGGTCGTGTTATCGATGGCAAGGAGATCCAGGAGGCCTCTGGGAACGCTTCCGAGTGGGCTCGACGAACCCGGGAGCTCCGCGATGAGCAAGGGTACGACATCCTCACGCACAACGACTCGGCCGAACTGAAGCCGGGCCAGTACATGATGCGAAGCGACAAGCGCCGGCCGGTGTTCGCCCGCGGAATTAGCAAGGAGACCCGGGCGTGGGTGCTTGAGCGCAACGGCTACACCTGCCAGATGTGCGGCCTGGCGGCGGGTGATCCGGACCCGTTTACTCCGTCGCGAACAGTCAGGCTTGTTATGGGACACATCGTCGACAAGTCACTTGGCGGGGAGGACGTTCCGGACAACCTCAGGGCCGTTTGCACGAACTGCAACGAAGGTCTGCAGAATACGGGCAGGCCAAAGCCAGATCGGCTTGAACTGCTTCGCCAGCTTCGGAGGGCCACGGTTGCTGATCAGCGGTACGCGCTGGAGTGGCTGGAGCAGAAATTCGGGATCGAACGGCGCGATCAGTCTTAGGCCGCTCGCCCACCGACTTTCGCAAACATTGACGTGCGCGTTAGAATGGGGCGCGCGTGGCTCCCGTCCTGTAGGGCGGGCCCCTGTAAGGAGACTGTGTTATGGATTTTCGAGATACGCCGGCTGAGGCTACTTTCCGGACTGAGGTGCGGGAGTTTATTAAGCGCGAGCACCAGGACGCCGGGGGTGAGACGGCGCAGTCTGCGGCGCAGGCGGCTTCTACGGGCGGGGCGAAGGCTCTGGACGCTTACAAGGAGTGGATGAAGAAGCTCGGGTCCAAGGGGTGGGTGGCGCCGGCCTGGCCGAAGGAGTACGGCGGCGCGGGGATGACGATTATGGAGCAGTTCATCTTCAATGAGGAGCTGGCGGAGGCTCGGGCGCCGCGGCCGGGCGGGATCGGGATTACGATGGCCGGCCCGACGATCATCGTCTACGGCACCGAGGAGCAGAAGAAGGAGCACCTCTCGGGGATGCTCACCGGCGGGAAAGTGTGGTGCCAGGGGTTCTCGGAGCCGGGCTCGGGGAGCGATTTGGCGTCGCTGCAGACTCGGGCGGTGCGCGATGGCGACGACTACGTTGTCAACGGGCAGAAGATCTGGACGACGGGCGCGCAGTACGCGGACCGGATGATTCTGCTGGCGCGAACTGATGCGGACGCGCCGAAGCACAAGGGCATCAGCTATTTCTTGCTCGACATGAAGACGCCGGGCGTGGAGGTGCGGCCGCTGGTGAACATGGCGGGAACGTCCGGATTCAGCGAAGTGTTCTTCGACAACGTGCGGGTGCCCCGCAAGGACTTGCTGGGCGAGGAGAACCGCGGCTGGTACGTCGGCACGACGACGTTGGACTTCGAGCGATCATCGATCGGGACGTCGATTGCGCAAGGGCAGTCGGTGGAGGACTTGATCGAGTGGGTGAAGACGAGTCAAAACGGCCCGCTGACGCCGACGGTGCGACTGGAGCTGGCGGAGCGATGGATTGAGGCGACTTCGGCGCGGCTGATGTCGTACCAGGTGATTTCGATGCAGAACCGCGGCCTTGTGCCGAACCACGAGGCGAGTGCGGTGAAGATTTACGCGGCTGAGCTGAACCAGCGGATTACGAATACGTCGCTTAAGGTGACGGGTCTGGCGGGCCAGCTGGAGCCTTCGCGCAAGGACGGCGATTCGGCGACGAACCGGTATGCGGTTAAGGGCGGGCGGTTCGCTCGCACGTATTTGCAGGCTGTGGCGTCGACGATTGCCGGCGGGACGAGTGAGATCAACCGCGGGATTATTGCAACGCGTGGGTTGGGGTTGCCCCGGGGGTAGTCTAGCGTCTGAGACGAGAATGTAGCCGCGGAACTTTCGCGGAACTGAGGGGCGCGGCGAGAGCTAGGCTCCTTTTGCTTGCTCACAGCGGATCCGAGTTGATAAGGGGATTGCGTTAGTTGTGGCCGCGATGTTGTTTGCAGTGTCGAGAACTCACCTCAGTAGAGGCGATGTGGGCGCTGCGGCGCCGGTCCTTCGAGAACCTCAGGATGAACGGAATGTTGGGGCTGCTGCGGCGGTCAGGGTCGTTTGCGGAGACCCTCAAGCAGGCGCGTGAGGCTGGAACCGACTTCGTGGCGAGCCGCCTTCACATCTGGTGAGCGGGCGATTACGAGGCCGGCTTCGTTTACGGCTGCTAAGAGCAGGCGGGCTAGCGGGGCTACGGGTTGCTGCTCGAGGAAGCCTTCCGCCATCGCGCGGGTTAGGCCGGCGTTGACGAGGGCGAGGCCGTACTTTTCTTCCACTGCTCGCCACTCTTCCCAGCCGAGGACTGACGGGCCGTCGATGAGGATGATTTGCTGGACGTCTCGCTCAAGGCAGGCGTCGAGGAAGGTGCCGGTGGCTTCGACGAGGAAGGTCCAGGCGTCAGCGCCGGGGGTGGCTTTGGCCATGATCATGGGGCCGAGCTCGGACTCGACGGTTTCGGCTACTGCTCGGAAGAGGTCTTTCTTGTCCTTGAAGTGGTGGTAGAGGGCGCCGCGCGTGACGCCGGCCTCGCGGACGATCTCCTCCGTGGGCGTGCCGGCGTAACCGCGCTCTGCGAAGAGTTTGCGGGCGACGGCGATGAGGTCGCCGCGGGTGGCTTCGGATTGTTGGGCTTTACGGGTTGACATGCATACTGTCTGTATGTAACATACCGGTTGTATGTAAATAGTAGCGGTTGTGGTGGATGTCGGCAAGCCCCTCCCCTCGCCCCCAGTTAGGGCTGGGGCCCTGACCCCACCCCAGCCGGGGCTAGAAAGCCCCGGCTACGAGAGGGCGGGTCGCGACGACGCTGAGACCGCTGCGCCAGTAGAGGAAAGGAGCCCCGGGATGGACGAGAAGGAGTTTGCGAGTCTGCGGAAGACGGTTACGACGCCTTATGGCGAGATTGCATATGTGGAGAAAGGCAGCGGGCCGGCGGCGCTGTTTGTGCACGGCGTGCTGCTGAACGGGTTCCTCTGGCGGGACTCGATCGAGGCGCTGGCGGACACCCGGCGGTGTATTGCGCCGGACTTGCTCGGCCACGGGGCGACGAAGGGTACGGCCGGTGCGGACACGACGTTCGCGGGGCAGGCGAAGATGCTGACGGCGTTTGTCGATGCGCTCGGCCTCGACAAGGTGGACATCGTGGCGAACGACACCGGCGGCGGCATCTCGCAGATCTTCGCGGCGGAGCACCCGGAGAAGGTGCGCTCGCTGACGCTGACAAACTGCGATGCGCACGACAACTACCCACCGGCAGCGCTCGAGGGCCTGGTAAACGTCGCGAAGGCGGGCGGACTCGGGCCGCTGGGTCAGCTGTGGCTGTCGACGCCGGATGCGGTGCGTACGGCGTTCGGGGTGGCGTATGAGGATGTGAATGCGATTCCGGACTCGCGGATCAAGACGTACCTGGCGCCGATCTTCTCGGACGAGGCGAACGTCGAGATGCTGGGCAAGCTGATCCTGACCCCGAATTCTCAGAACGTGGCGATTGAGCCGAAGTTGCGCGAGGTGAAAGCGCCGGCGCTGATTATGTGGGGCACGGACGACGTGTTCTTCGACAAGAAGTGGGCGTACTGGCTGAAGGATGCGCTGCCCGGAGCTCGCGATGTGGTGGAGGTGCCGGGTGGTCGGTTGTTCTGGCCGGAGGAGCGGGCTTCGTTTTTCTCCGAGCAGGTGCGGGGGTTCTGGAACGGGGTGCCGGTTTAGCCGCAGATTGGCGCAGATTGAACGCAGATTATTTTGGGGCGTGGCGGGGCTACGCCCCTTTCTGCGTTGGTGCTGATCGCGGATTCTTGGAGCTTTCGGGGCGTTGGCGCGACCGCGATGTGGTTGGCGCTGGCTGGGGCTCAGCCTCAGTTGGGGCGATGAGGGCGCTTCGGCGCCGGCCTTTCGAGAACCTCCCTCCTGAGGCGGGCACGCAGGATGAACGGAAGCTCTTCGCTAAGCGGGGATTGGTGCGGGGTGGAGTTAACTGGTTCTTATCGAAGCGGTTAAGACGGCAGCAGTTCGGGTGGTTACGGAATGCGGTGGGCGGCGTCTTATTTGGCGATGAGAAAAGTATTTGCGCCTGCCCTGGTTTTGCTTTGCCTGGTTGCTGTTGGTGCGCTGCATTATGTGGCGACGGCGGCGGATGAAACGTTTACGGTTACTCGCGGGGATGATCCTTCGCCGGCTGCTTGTGCGCCGGGGGACTGTAGTTTTCGCGGGGCGATTGAGGCTGCTAACTCGCAAGCGGGGCGGCAGACTGTGTCGGTGCCGAGCGGGATGACGGTTACTCTGACTGGCTCGGCGGTGACGATTTCGGGCGATGTGACGATCCAGGGCGGCGGCTCGACGAGCGCGATTACCGGCGATGCGCTTTCGAACATCATTACGGTTACGGCGTCCGGCGACGCGATTGTCCAGGGCGTCCGGATTTACGGCGCGATCGTGGCGGATGCGGTTTCGTGCGGCGGCGGGATCCATAACGACGGCACGCTGCAGGTTTCGAACGTGCTGTTCAACAACAACCAGGTGAACGGCCAGGGCGGCGCGATCTGCAACGCTGGAACGGCGGACTTGCTGGATAGCGTGACTGTCGACGCGAACTCGGCGCTGGTTGGGCCTGGCGGCGGGGTGTACAACGCAGGCGTGATGACGATTACGAACAGCGTGATCAGCAACAACTCAGTGACGGGCGTCGACAACGGCGGCGATGGCGCCGGTGTTGGGAACGCAGAGACGGGAGACCTGACGATCGACTATACGCACATCACCGGCAACACGGGAACGGCACCGGCGTGCGGCGACTGCTCGAGCGGATCGGGGATCACGAGCAACGGAACGCTTGTGGTGAAGCACTCGACGATCGACGGGAACCACGGCGACAACTCGGCGGCGATCCAGGCGAAGGGCTCGTCGACGATCGACTCGAGCACGATTGCGAACAACGACTACGGCAGCATCACGAACCTGAAGACAGGCGCGATGACGATCGTGAACAGCACGATCAGCGGGAACCTGGCCGGCGAGTACCCGAAGTCGGGGTTCGGCGGGATTCACAACGATGGGTCGCTGTCGGTGTTGCGCAGCACGATCGCGGACAACACGGCAGTGGGCTACGAGTACGGCGGGTTCTACAACTCGAACCAGTCGGTGCAGACGGTGCTGCTGTCGGACCTGATCTCGAACAACGGCGCAAAGAGCTGCTCCAACGGCGGGAACGTCGTGTCGCAAGGCGGCAACGTGATGACGGACGACAGCTGCATGCGAATTCCTGAAGACATGGTTGTCGCGGACGCGAAGCTCGGGCCGCTGGCGGACAACGGCGGGCCGACGATGACTCGGGCGCTGCTCTTGGACAGCCCGGCGATCGATAACGGCAGCAACCACCAGTGCGTGCTGGACCAGCGCGGGGCGACCCGCCCGGTCGGCGCGACGTGCGATGCGGGTGCGTTTGAGTCGGGCGGTTCGGTGCCGGGCGTGACGCCTTCGCCGAGTCCAACGCCAGCGCCGGCCGCGTACCCGATGGGCGACACAAACTGCAGCGATACGGTGACCTCGAGCGATGTGACGGCGGAGCTGCGGCTGGTGGATGGGCTGGACGCGCCGTCGGACTGCGGGCGGACGGCGTTTCCGTGCACGAACATCGATGGGCTGTGCTATCCGGTCTGGGTGAACCCGGACTGCAACGATGCGATTGATGGGATGGATGTGCTGATGATCCTGTCGTACGTGGCGGGGACGCCGCTGACGGCGGACTGTACGGCGGTGGGGGTTGTGCCTGGGCTTGAGTAAACGGTGGGTTTGGGAATGAGGTGAGGCCCGGCGCAAAGCGCCGGGTCTCTTTTGTTTTTTGTGCCGCTCACAGCGGAGTTGAGCGAATCAGGCGGATGTACCGCGCGGCTGAGGCGAGTGTTGTTGCAGTTGGCGCGGCTCTGGTTTGGGCGGAGGACGAGGGCGCTGCGGCGCGGGTCCTTCGAGAACCTCAGGATGAACGGTTCGTTTTGTCTAGCGATCTGTTTGATAGTGGATTGCGGGCGTGATAGCGTAGACCGCGCCGTTTTGGACGCAAGATGCGTTTTTGGGCGCGGCAAGCGAGCGCCCCTACAGGAGGATTGCGGTGGTTTCTACTAAGGACGTTTACGAGATTGGGCAGGTGCCGCCGGTTGGGGAGATTCCCTCTCGGATGTGGGCGCAGGTGATTCGGCCGGAGCGCTTCGGGGAGCCGAAGCAGGCGTTTGTGCCGGAGATTATCGATACGCCATCGGAGCTGAAGCCGCGCGAGGCGCTGGTGATGGTGATGGCGGCGGGGATCAACTACAACAACGTGTGGGCGGCCCGCGGCATCCCGGTGAACGTCATCAAGTCGCGCGAGAAAGAGGGCGACACGAGCGGGATCCACGTCGGCGGCAGCGATGCGTCGGGGATTGTGTACAAGGTTGGGTCGGCGGTGACGAACATCAAGGTGGGCGACCGCGTGGTGATCCACTGTGGGATGTGGGATGAAGACACGGAGTACGTGAAGGCGGGGAACGACCCGATGTTCGATCCGTCATTCCGGATCTGGGGGTACGAGTCGAACTGGGGGAGCTTCGCACAGTTCACGAAGGTGCAGGCGCACCAGTGCATGCCGAAGGCGGAGCACCTGACGTGGGAAGAGGCAGCAGCGCCGACGCTCGTCGGGGCGACGGCGTACCGCATGCTGATGGGCTGGCCGCCGAACACGGTGAAGCCGGGCGATCCAGTGCTGGTCTGGGGCGGGTCGGGCGGACTGGGCTCGATGGCGATCCAGATCGTGAAGCAGCTGGGCGGCGTGCCGATCGCGGTGGTGTCCAGCGAAGATAAGTTCGACTTTTGTATGAAGCTCGGCGCGAAGGGCTGCATCAACCGCAAGGATTTCGATCACTGGGGGATGATGCCGCACTGGACGGACACGGAAGCGTACAACAAGTGGGCAGCCGGCGCGCGCAACTTCGGCGGGAAGATCTGGGAGATCCTCGGTGAGCGGAAGAGCCCGCGTTTAGTGTTCGATCACCCCGGTGAGGACACGGTACCGACGTCGATCTTTGTCTGCGACACGGGCGGGATGGTTGTGATCTGCGCGGGGACGTCGGGGTTCAACGCGACGGTCGATCTGCGCTACCTGTGGATGCGGCAGAAGCGCTTCCAGGGCTCGCACTTTGCGAACGATGAGAATGCGAACGCGTTCAACGAGATGGTGCTGGCGAAGAAGATCGACCCGTGTTTGGGCGAGACGTACCCGTTCGATGAGATTCCGCTATGCCACCAGTTGATGTTCGAGGGGAAGCAGCCGCTGGGGGTGATGGCGGCGCTGGTGAATGCGCCGCGCGAGGGGTTGAAGGACCTGCCTTAGCGCGGGGTTAGGCCGGGAGAATAGCCGCAGATTGGCGCAGATTTTACGCAGATTATTTTGTTCGCCTTAGGCTCCCAGCGGATTTGAGCGGATAAGCGGATTTGCGTGATGAGCTAGTCGATTTGTTCTGCGCCGCCTGCGTGGAAGGGTGCTAATCGGGTGATTTGCTTCGCGGTCCTTCGAGAACCTCCCTCCTGACGCGGGCACGCAGGATGAGCGGGGGCTACTAGTTCGCGGCGTCTTCTTTGATTTTCCACGGCGGCTCTAGCCTCGCGTTTGTTTTGTCTGAGTAGAGGCGGATGTCGTAGCCGTCTGGGTCGCGGAGGTGGGCTTCGCGCCAGAGGTAGTGCATGTCAGTCGGTTCCTGCGTGAGTGCCAGGCCGCGCGATTTTGCTTCGGCGGCGGTTGCGTCGACGTCGTCGCATTCGAAGAAGATCTCGGTGCTGGCGGTGGCAGGTGTGACGCCGGGGACGACTTCGATCGAGAAGGTGGCGTCGCCATCGGGGAAGCGAAAGCGGGCGTAGCGCGGGGGTGAGTCGACGATCTGGATGAGGCCCAGGGTGCGGTAGAAGGCTTTGGAATGCTCGAAGTCTGTGACGAGGATGGTGACGTGGTTGAATCGCATTGTGGTTCTCCTTTGTTAGCCGCAGATTATCGCAGATTGGGCGCAGATTTTTGGCATCCACCCAACCCGTGGGTCATGGCCCCAGCCCTGACCCTAGGGGTGCTTCTCTATACGAACGTCTGAATCAGTCACGGACGCCCGTCGGCTGAGTGTGGCGTTACCTCGCTAGCGAGAGGTCCGTGATGACGGAGCATGATGGCGCTGCGGCGCCCGTCCTTCGAGACCCTCAGGATGCACGGATGTTGAGTTCTGTTCGTGCGCTGGGGCAGGCCGCCGTACAATTTCTGCCATGAGTGACGCCGTCCGCATCGAGGCCGCTTCCGCTTCCACCAGCGTCGCGACTCGCCTGCGGGTTGGATGGACGGCGGTTGCTGTTGGCGCTCTCGCGCTCGGGGCTGGGGTTTACTACTCCATCTGCGGGTTGTTGTTGCACTACTCGTTTCACTCTTATGGGTGGGACCTCGGCATCTTCGACCAGGTGACGTGGTCGATTGCGCACGGGCATGCGTTCCACTATTCGTTCCGTGATATGCAGTACCTCGGCGATCACTTTCAGCCGGTGCTGATTCTGCTGGCGCCGCTGGTGTTTCTGAAGTTTGGGCCGGCGCCGCTGCTGGTTGTGCAGGGGTTGGCGTTTGGGATCGCGGTGGTGCCCTTGTTTGCGGCGACTCGGCGGCTGGGTGGGACGGTGGCGGCGTGGGGGTTGAGTGCGGCGTACGTGCTATCGCTGGGGCCGGCTCGCGCGGTTAGCTACGACTTTCACCCGGAGTGTTTTGCGCCGGCGCTGGCGTTCACGGCGTTGTGGGCGCTGACGGCTCGGCGGCCCGGGGTGTTTGTGGCGGCGTGCGTGGCGCTGTTGCCGGTGAAGGAGGACATGACGTTCCTCGTGCTGGGGCTGTGCTGGGTTTCGTGGCTCGGCTTTGGCGAGCGAAAGCCGGCGCAGTGGGTGGCGCTGGGGACGGTGGCGTACCTCGTAGTGATTTCACTGGCGGTGATGCCTCTGTTCAATCACGGGAACTCGAACCCGCTGATCGAGCGCTACCCTTACCTGGGCCACACGCCTCGCTCCATATTTCTCCACGCGATCACGCGGCCGGATCTGATCGTCGACCACTTGTGGAACTCGGACACGCCCCGCACGCTGGGATATTTGTTTGCTGGGACGGGGTTCCTGGCGTTGCTCCGGCCGAAGCTTTTGTTGCCGATCGTTTTGTTGCTGTTGCCGCCGATGCTGGCTGTTAACGATCAGCAGCGGTTGCTGGAGCTGCACTACGGGGTGGTGCCGTATGCGTTTACGTTTGTGGTGGGGGCGATGGTGTTGGAGTCGGGGTATTTTGACTTGCTCTGGCGGCGGGTTTGGCGCCCGGCCCCACCCCACCCCCAGGAGAAAAGGCGAACGGGGGACACCCCCGCGCCCCCGGCAACAGGGCTCCGCCCTTTTGCATTACCCGTGCGGTTGATTGCTGGGTTGAAGGATTGGGTGTTGGAGCGGCCGGCGGTGCCCCCACCAGCGCCTCTCTCCTCCACCGCGACGGACAAGCGCTCTGCGGGAGAGGAGCGACCTGGTTTGGCTGGGGGTTCAGGGGTTGGAGTTGTGCGCGAGGGGCGGTTTGTTTTGGCGCTTTCGGCCGTCGTGGTTGTCCTAGCGTTCGCGGTGTTTGCGTGGGAGTCGCCGCTGCCGCCTTCGTTTGCGGCGGATTCGTCTGCGTTCGAGGTTGATCATCATTCCGATGTTGCGGAGACGTTTGTCGATCTGATTCCGTCAAATGCGGTGGTGTCCGCGCAGGCGAATTTCGTGCCGCATTTGTCGGAGCGCTACGATATTTATGAGTTCCCTCGGATTACACCGAAAGCGACGTTCGTGCTAATCGATGATGGGCGCGGGGTGCCGGGGTACGATGCGCCGGCGTTTGCGGATTGTCGGGCGAAGTTGCCGGCGTTTGGGTTTGCGCTGGCGCGTGCGGAGGATGGGATCGAGTTGTGGTCGCGGTCTGCGGCGGATGCTTCAGCGCTCGGCAGCGATGGGTGTGGGTGAGCGCGGCGTGGTGCCGACGGTGGCCACGGAATGGCACGGATTTTCACGGAACATTTGGCGGCCTTCGGCCCTTTGTGAGGTAAAGGTATGAGACGGAATCGCGGGCACGTTTGGGATTGGATTGGGGTTTTGGTGGTGGTTGTGTTTGTGGTGGCGGTGATGCTGGTGATTGTGTTTGTGTTTGCAGGCGTTCAGCTGCCCAGCGGGAATGACTGACGTCGGTGGCGTGTCAATAGCCAAATGTCACCACGCCAGAAAGCCGTTTTTGCCAAACGAACTCTCCCCTAGGCGGGCGTGAGGAGCTGCTGTTTCCAGGAGTCTGCCAGTTCGGCCAGTTGGGCGAGCGCGTTGGCGGCGGTCATGTCCGCGCGGCGGCTGAGCATCGTGTCGGTGGCGCGCGTGACGGTCCATTCCGGGTGCGGGCGATCGGTCAGGGTGATGCGCTGGCCCGGCTCGAGCTGCCCTTCGCGGAGGACGCGCAGGTACCAGCCGGTGCGGCCGGTGTCGTCGACGCGCGCGGTGAGGTCTTTGATCTGCCAGCGTCGGGCGATCTTCCAGCAGGGTGACCGCGGCGAGGCAACTTGCACGATGACGTCGTCGCCAATCGAGTAGGTGTCGCCGATGCAGACGCTGTCCTCGTCCTGGCCGTCGATGGTGAGGTTCTCGCCGAATGCGCCGTACGGGAACTCGCGGGCGAGCTCGGCGTTCCAGAGGGGGTAGTGGGCGGCGCTGTAAGCGAGGGCGGCTTTGTCGGGGCCGCCGTGGACGGCGGGGTTGCCCTGTGCGTCGCCTTCGACGTTGGTGCGGGAAAGCCAGACGGGCCCGGCGACGTTCTCTTTGATGATGGCGGATGTCCAGGGGCCGGTGCGGAGCTCGGGCCAGCCTTCGTCGGTCATTTGCCTGGGCTGGCCTACCTGGATGGTGAGGAGGGTGGCGCTTTGGATGTCTGTGGTCATGCGGTAATGGTAGCGGATGAGGATGGGGTTGGGCA
Source organism: Chloroflexota bacterium (assembly GCA_039933275.1). GTDB lineage: Bacteria > Chloroflexota > Dehalococcoidia > SM23-28-2 > RBG-16-64-32 > DATKKM01. The sequence continues at coordinate 12,395 of JBDTOK010000065.1, forward strand.
CTGGGGGTGACTGGGCTCACAACGGATTGCCTCCGGCGCAACGAATGAACGGATTACGGTTGGGCGCTAGGCGCGAGGTTGGATGTCGCCTGCGTGGAAGGGTGCTGTGCGGGTGATTTGCTTCGCGGCCCTTCGAGAACCTCCCTCCTGAGGCGGGCACGCAGGATGCACGGAGGTCGCTGGTATAGAATGAGGCCGCTTACAAGAAGGAGCCCTTCGACCAGTCCGCTGCGGCGGACGCTCAGGATGATCGAATAAGGAAGGGGACATTTGCTATGGACTATCGTTTTCGGCCCGAGGAAGAGGAATTCAGAAGCGAGGTGCGTTCGTTTTTGACGAGCGAGCTGCCGGCGGATTGGGACTACGATCCGTTTGAGTTGTTCGATGAGGTCTGGGACTTCGCGAAGGAGTTCACGCACAAGCTGGCGGCGAAGGGGTGGGTGGCGCCGGCCTGGCCCAAGCAGTACGGCGGGCAGGACCTTCCGTTTATGAAGCAGGTGGTGCTCTCGGAGGAGCTGGCGTACTATCGCGCGCCGAATACGGGGTACATCGGCGTGACGTATGCGGGGCCGACGATCATTGTGTACGGCAGCGAGGAGCAGAAGAAGGAGTTCATCCCGGGCATTCTCAGCGGCGACATCATCTGGTGCCAGGGGTACTCGGAGCCGAACGCGGGGTCGGACCTGGCGTCGCTGGAGACTCGCGCGGTGCGTGATGGCGACGACTACGTGATCAACGGCACGAAGGTGTGGTCATCGAACGCGCACAAGGCCAACTGGTGCTTCCTACTCGCGCGCACGGACCAAAACGCGCCGAAGCACAAGGGCATCTCGTACTTTGTGACGCCGATGGATGCGCCGGGGATCACGGTGAACCCGCTGGTGAACATGGCGAACGAGCACGTCTTCAACGAGATCGTTTTCGACAACGTGCGCGTGCCGGCGAAGTACCGAGTCGGCGAGGAGAATCGCGGCTGGTACATCGGGATGACGACGCTGGACTTCGAGCGATCGAACATTTCGT
>JBDTOK010000066.1:0-13385 GCA_039933275.1 Chloroflexota bacterium
CGGCCAGGTGCGAGTGCGCGCCTGGCCCGAGGCCAAGCCAATTGCCGTTGCGCCAGTAGACGACGTTGTGACGGCACTCTTCGCTGGGGCGCGCCCAGTTGGAGATCTCGTAGTGCTCGTAGCCCGCGGCTGCGAGGCGCTCGCGGGACCAGTCCCACATGTCGGCTTGCAGGTCAGCGTCTGGCTCCGGCGCTCGCCCGTGGTCGATGTCGTAGGCGAGCTTTGTGCCCTCTTCCACTGTCAACGCGTACAGCGAGAGGTGCTCCGGCGCGAGGGCCAGCGCCTGCTCGACGTTTGATTGCCAGCGTTCCAGCGTCTGGCCGGTGAGGCCGTAGATGAGGTCGAGGTTGACGCGCTTGAAGCCGGCCTCGCGCGCCCAGGCGTAGCCCTGCCGCACTTCGTCCGAAGTGTGGATGCGGTCGAGAGCGACGAGCTCGTCGTCATCGAACGACTGCACGCCAAAGCTGAGCCGGTTCACGCCGAGCTCGATCAGCCCGCGCAGGAACTCGAGGCTGATCGTGCCGGGGTTCGCCTCCAGCGTGATCTCCGCGTCCGGATCGAGCGCGAACGTCTCCCGCAGCGTGCCGATGATCGACGTCAGGTGCTCGAGCGGGAGAAGACTCGGGGTGCCGCCGCCGAAGAAGACGGTGGGGACCGGCCGTCCCGCAAGCGCCGGCGACCAGATGCGCATCTCGGACTGCATCGCGCGCACATATTCGGGCACGAGCTGCTCCAGGTTTGCGTACGAATTGAAGTCGCAGTAGGAGCACTTAAGAGAGCAGAAGGGGACGTGGATGTAAACGGAAAGCGGTTCGCCGCGCATCAGGGCAATCGTAACACCGGTCAAGTTGTAACGCCGGTCTTCTGGGGCCGTCCAACTTTCGAGACAACCGAGCTCACTGCCAGGAGGAGAAGCCATGGTCCGTTGTATGCGATGCGGGGACTCCGTCGAAGGGTTTTCGCAGCTTTGCGATAAATGTGGCGCCGAGAAAAAGGCCGCGGACGAAGCCTCGAAGGCGCACGCCGCGATTCCGGCGACGATGCCGTGCCCCTGGTGCCAGTCCACGATGCTGATGTCAGCGGCGCGCTGCCCGGCCTGTTTCCGCGAGCCCTCGGACTTTCGTCCCGGCGTTCACGGCGCGGCGGCTGGATCGGGCATGGGCTTGCAGCGGGCAGACTTCTGGGTGCGGCTAGTGGCCGCTCTGATCGATGGTTTGATTCTTATCGTGCCGAACGTCGCGCTGCGAATTGCGTTCGGTACGGCCGGCATTGGTTTGTCGCTCCTTGTTGGCGTTTCATACAGTGTCTGGTTCTGGACGCAGAAGGGTGCGACGCCCGGCAAGATGGCTATGGGCCTGAAGGTTGTAGACAACGATGGCCGCCTGCTGACACCAATGCACGCTGTCGGCCGCTATTTTTCATACTTCCTCAATGCCATCACGCTGGGCATCGGCTACCTGATGATATTCGGCGAGGAGCACAAGGGACTGCATGACCGTGTATCCGGCTCGCAGGTTGTGTTCGCACGGACGCTGCCGCATCCAGTCGCTACGCAGGAGACGCAGCCGGCGGCGTAGGGCTCGCTTTACCCTCCGATAGCCGCCCCATACACTGGCTCCATGCTCAAAGACCACTCCTGCGGGGAGCTACGCGCCTCGGACGAGGGGCAGGCGGTGACCCTGGCCGGCTGGGTGCACCGACGCCGAGACCACGGTGGGCTCGTCTTTATCGACCTGCGTGACCACGACGGGCTGGTGCAGGTCGTCTTCAACCCGCAAGAGGCGCAAGACGCTCACGTCGTGGCGGAAGAGTTGCGTGGTGAGTATGTTCTGCAGGTGAAGGGCACCGTCCAGCACCGCCGCGAGGGCACCGTGAACCCCAACCTGCCGACTGGCGACATCGAAGTTCACGCGCAGGAAGCGACGATCCTCAACGCCTCGAAGACGCCGCCGTTCTACATAACGGAAGACCAGGAGGTGGAGGAGCTGCTGCGCCTGCGCTACCGCTACCTCGACCTGCGCCGCGAGCGTATGCACCAGAACATCGTCACCCGCCACCGTGTTGTGCGTTTCATCCGTGAGTTCCTCTCGGAGCGAGGGTTCACTGAAATCGAGACGCCCATCCTCACAGCGCCGACTCCCGAGGGCGCCCGCGACTACGTGGTGCCAAGCAGGGTGAACGCGGGCCGCTTCTACGCGCTGCCGCAGTCACCGCAGCAGTTCAAGCAGCTGCTGATGGTCGCTGGCTTCGAGCGCTACTTCCAGATCGCCCACTGCATGCGAGACGAAGACTTGCGCGCAGACCGCCAGCCGGAGCACGTCCAGCTCGACCTTGAGGTCAGCTTCATCTCCGACGAAGAGGACATCTTCCAGCTGACCGAGGAGCTGTACTCATCACTGGTGACGGCGCTATTCCCGGACTTCCGCGTGCAAAACATGCCGTTTCCTCGCATGACGTTTGAAGACTCGATCCGGCGCTTCGGCTCCGACAAACCTGACCTGCGCTACGGCATGGAGCTGACGGACTTCGCGCCGGCACTTCAGGGCACCGAGTTCAAAGTGTTCAAGGACGCGCTGGCCAACGGCGCCGTTCGCGGGATCACCGTTCCTGGCGGTGCATCGTTCAGTCGCAAGCAGACCGATGACCTGATATCGTTCGTGCAGCAATACGGCGCCAAGGGACTGGTCACGATCCAGTTCGGCGGTGAGGGCGATATCTCCAAGCTGACGATGGAAGACGTGAAATCGTCCGTCGCCAAGTTCCTCACGATCGAGCAACTGCGCGACATGGCATCGATCGCTGGCGCCAAGCGCGGCGACATGCTGCTGATCGTCGCCGACGCACCAACCGCCGTGAACCGCGCGCTCGATGCGCTGCGACGGGAGCTGGCCTCGCGGCTCAAGCTCGCTGATCCGGACGTTCTGGCGTTCGCTTTTGTCACCGACTTCCCGCAGTTTGAGTGGAGCGAGACGGACAGCCGTTGGACGTCCGCGCACCACCCGTTCACCGCACCCCACGCCCAAGACATTCCGCTGATAGACACCGACCCGAGCAAGGTCCGCTCTCACGCCTACGACCTCGTTTGCAACGGCTGGGAGTTCTTCAGCGGCTCCATCCGCAGTCACCGCCGCGAGGTGCAACTGAAGGTGTTCGAGGTGCTGGGCATCTCGCAGGAGGAGGCGCAGCGCAAGTTTGGGCACATGCTGGAGGCGTTTGAGTACGGTGCGCCGCCGCACGCCGGCATCGGCGCTGGAATCGACCGCCTGATGGCCGTCCTGACGCGGGAGCCTGACATTCGAGAGGTGATCGCGTTCCCGAAGACGAAGTCTCAGGGCGACCCGATGACGGGCGCGCCGTCCCCGATTTCGCAGGAACAACTGGACGAATTGCACATAGCATTAAGGCTTCCCGAAGAGCCGGTGCAGGCGTGACGCAAACCCCAGCCGCCCCGAGAGCGTTAATCAGGTAGCATGTCCGCCCGCAACATCGCCTACTTACTGACTGGACTGGTCGTCGCGCTGATCGTCGTCGGCGGCATAGTTGCGATCGCTTCGTCCGGCGGCGGCGACGATTCGCCGGGCACCGGCACCTCCGCCAGTGCGGCTCCCCGCGTCGCCGGTGAGCTGCGGCTGTTTGGCGCGGACCCGATCACGCTCGACCCGGCGTGTGCGTCGGATGCGGACTCTGCTACCTACATCGTCGAGATCTTCTCGGGCCTCGTCACGTTCGACAAAGACCTGAAGGTGATTGGCGACATTGCTGACCACTGGGAAGTCTCCACTGACGGCAAAGTGTATACGTTCCACCTGCGCACCAACGTCCTCTTCCACGACGGCTCCCGTCGCGTGACGGCGGACGACTTTAAGTACTCGATGGAGCGCGCGATCAACCCGGACACACAGTCGACGGTCGGCGACGTATACCTTGACGACATCGCCGGCGTGGATGACTACATCACCGGCAAAGCGACCAGCGTTAGCGGAATCAAGGTCATCGACCCGAACACGCTGGAGCTGACGCTTAACACGCCGGACGCCGTTTTCATCGACAAGATGACGTACCCGACGGCGTTCGTCGTGGACAAGAACCAGGTCAAAGACTCCACCTGTTTCGACTCCAGCTGGACGCTCAACGCTAACGGCACCGGCCCGTTCAAGCTCAAGCAGTGGGATCTGGGCCAGCAGATTCTCCTCGTCCAGAACTCGGACTACTATCTGACGCCCAAGCCGTCGCTACAGCAGGTGACGTTCCTGCTCTCCGGAGGCTCCTCGTACACGATGTATCAGAACGATGAGCTCGACGTTACGGGCATTGGCGCCAACGACATCGAGAGCGTGAAGGACACGACGAACCCGCTGAACAAGGAGTACCACACGTCGGACAGCCTGGACGTGTTCTACATCGGCTTCAACACGAAGAAGGCGCCGTTCGATGACCCGGACGTGCGCCGCGCGTTGGCGATGGCGATCGACAAGAGCACGCTGGCCAACGACATCTTGAAAGGGCTCGTGCTTCCGGCGGACGGCATCCTCCCGCCCACGATGCCCGGGTTCAACAGCGGGCTACAGAGCGAGAAGTTCGATCCGACGGCGGCGAAGGCGCTGCTCGACAGCACCGGTAAGGCCGACCAGCTCGCCGACGTGAAGCTGCTGACGTCGGGCCAGGGCGCAGCACCCCAGGACGCCCTCCAGGCGATCACGGCGATGTGGCAGCAGAACCTCGGCGTCACGATCGAGATCCAGCAAGAGGATTTCGGTCTGTTCCTGAAGGACATCGATGACGGCAACAACCAGATGTTCACTCTGGGCTGGATCGCCGACTACCCCGACCCGCAGAACTTCCTCGAGATCAACTTCCGCTCAGACAGCGGCAACAACCAGACCGGCTACTCGAACGCGCAGGTCGACCAGCTGCTGAAGGCCGCCGATGCGGAGACGGACGCGGCGAAGCGCCTGCAGGACTACCAGCAGGCCGAGCAACTGATCGTTACCGACGAGCCGTGGATCCCGCTGTACCACGGGCACTCCAGCTTCCTCGTCAAGCCAAAGGTGCAGGGCTTCGAGGTGCCACCGTTCGTCCTTCCGTACCTGCGGTTCGTCTCGATCACCAGCTGAGGCCAGATGGCCCCCGGCCTCGCCTCATACATCGTCCGCAGACTGGCCATCGTTCCCATCGTGCTGGTCATCGTCTCCTTCGCAACGTTTGCGCTGGGCCGTCTCGCGCCATCTGACTACGTCGAGATCCAGGCTGGCCCGCGCGCAAGTCCGGAGACGATTGCGCGCATCCAGGACGAGCGCGGCCTTAACGACCCGATCTACGAGCAGTACGGGCGATACATGTGGGACGCTCTCCACGGCGACTTCGGGACGAGCGTGAAGCCGCGCGGCGTCTCCGTGAGCAAGATCCTGCTACCGCGGCTGTGGGTGACAGTACAGATCAACGTTCTCGTGCTGATCTTTACGTGGATGATCGGCATCCCGCTGGGCACGTGGGCGGCGCTCAAGCGCGGCACCTGGCTCGATCCGTTCACGATCGGCTCGCTGCTGATGTTTGCTTCAGTGCCGGTGCTGGTGTCGGTGCCGCTCTTACAGTGGTTGCTTGTGCTCAAGTTAGGGCTGCTGCCGTCGGGTGGGTGGTCCGGCGCGTCGTTCCTTGGCGTGGACTTTGGTCTGCTGTCGAAGCGGGCGGTGTTGCCCATACTGGCGCTGACGCTGTCCGGCGGCGCTGGGCTCGCGCGGTACATGCGCGGCCAGGTGTTGGAGGTGCTCGACCAGGACTTCGTGCGCACGGCGGAAGCGAAAGGCCTGCGGTCCGACGTCGTCGTCGTGCGGCACGTGTTGCGCAACGCCATGCTGCCGATCGTCACGATCTTCGGCTTCGAGCTGGCGGGGTTGATCGCCGGGTCGATCTTCGTGGAGACGCTGCTAGGCATTCCGGGCATGGGATTGTTGTTTTACGAATCGGTGGGCTCGCGTGACTACGACGTGATGACGGCGATTGTCCTTCTTGGCTCGACGATCTTCGTCTTCTCGATGCTGCTGGTGGACATCGCCTACGGGTTCATCGACCCGCGCGTGCGGTTGGGTGGTGCGGGATGACGCTGGACATCACCGCACCTCAGTTGCAAACCACTCCGCAGAAGGCGCAGGGATCCCGCATGTTCCGACGGTTGATGCGAAGGCCTGTCGCCGTAGTAGCGATCGCGGTGATCGTGATCATCTACAGCGCCGGCATTTTCGCGCCGCTGATCGCTCCGCACGGCTTCAACGAGGCAGATTTCACGAACCGCTACGCCAGCCCGAGCCTCGCGCACCCGCTCGGTACTGATTCACTTGGCCGCGATCTGTTATCGCGGGCGATCTGGTCCGCGCAAACGACGGTCATCATCTCGGTCGCAGCAGTGCTGACGGGCGGACTGGTCCTCGGGCTATCGCTCGGGCTAATCGCCGGTTACGCGCGCGGCTTCGTCGATTACCTGATCATGCGGCTGGCGGAGATCTTTGGCTCAGTGCCGCCAATACTTTTGTTGCTGATCATCACCGCTACGCTGCTTGGGAGCGTGCAGGACCTCGGGTACAACGTCCAGGACTGGACGGGGCAGCACTGGATCGTGTCATCCGGAGCGCCGAGCTACGTGCTAGTCTTCGGCGCGCTGTCGATGTTCGGCTGGGTCGGGCTGTCGCGACTGATCCGCTCGCAGGTGCTGGCGCTGAGGGAGGCGCCGTACGTAACGGCGGCGCAGGCGGCCGGCGCGTCGCACTTCCGGATTATCTTCTGGCACCTGCTGCCCAATGTCGGGAACCTCGTGATCGTAGCGCTCACGTTGTCGCTGGGCGCGGCCGCGGGAGCGGAGGTGGGACTGACGTTCCTCGGCATTGGCGTGCAGTCTCCGCACCCCAGCTTCGGCGCGATGATCTCAGAGGGCGTCGGACTCACCAACGTCCGGACGCACCCGCTGCTGATCCTTGTGCCTGCCGCCGTCGTATCGTCGCTGATCCTCGCGTTCAACCTGCTCGGCGACCAGCTAACCGACGTGCTTTCGCCGCGGCGGCGCTGACACCGTATAATCGCCGCTGCTATGGAAGGACGCACGGAGCCCGTCGACCAGGAGTACATCCGCTCGTACTGGCAGGCGAACTGGGGGCTGCCTGTTGTCTCTACGCGCCGCAGTTACTTGCCGGAGGACGTGCAGGGCCTCGTCTACCGCGATGAGTGGGGAGAGCCGCAAGGCTTGGTCACCTGGCACATCGACGGCGATCACGCGGAGATCGTGTCGGTCGACGCCTACCAGCAGGGCCGGCACATCGGCGGGCGGCTGCTGCACGCGGCGGAGGCGGAGCTGCACAAGCGCGGCGTGCGTCAACTGATGATCGTGACGACGAACGACAACCTGCGCGCGCTCGGGTTCTCCGTGCGGCATGGCTACCGGCTCACGCGCATCGACGCCGACGGGATGGAGCGGGTGCGCAAGCTGAAAACGGACGTCCCGCTGCTCGGCCACGAGGGCATCCCGCTGCGGGACATGCTGGAGTTGGAAAAAGAGCTGGAGCCGGCGCCCGCAGGTCGCTCGATGCCGCGCGAGCTGCGCCCCGAGTCGTTCTCGTAGCATGCTGCCCGAGATCACCTTCCGCCGCCTGACCGACGACGATCTGGCGCTAATGCACCGCTGGCTGAACAACCCTGAGGTCGCGCGCTGGTACGGGCTCGGCTTCGAGAACGACACGTCGCCGACGCTGGAAGACGTCGAGGCGTACTACTCGAAGCGGATGCTGGACCAGGAGCCGGTCCGCTGCTGCATCATCGAGGCGGACAGTCGGCCCGCCGGCTTCATCCAGACCTACCGCCTTGGCGATTACCCGCAATACGCCAAAGACATCGCCTACGACGATGACGCCTGGGGCATCGATCTCTTCGTCGGCGAAGACGACGTGCGCGGCGGCGGCTTCGGCACGCGGGTGATTGAGCGTTTCCTTGAGGAGGAGGTCTGGCCGAGGCCCGGCGTCACGGCCGCGATCCTGGCGCCGAACCCGGACAATGCGCGCGGCATCCGTTGCTATGAGAAGGCGGGCTTTGCCCACGTAAAGACAGTCTTCATCGAGCTGGAGAAGAACGAAGAGTACGTGATGGCTCGCCAGAAAATGGACGCAGACTAGCGCAGATTGGTGTAGCGCGGCGCTAAGTTAAGAGATCCGAGCGGCTTGAACAATAAACTTTGGTCTGAGCGCGGTCTGAGTGAGTCGGCGAAATCTGCGGCCAAGAAATCCGCCCCGTTAGTCAACAATTCGCGGCGGTTCACCAACGTTTGCGGCGTGTCATGCGCATCGTTCCAGAACGTACCCCCATGCTACAATCGAACATATGAAGGTAACCGCCCAAAAGCTCCCCGAAAGCCAGATCTTGCTCGAAATCGAGATCGATCCGGCTGATATGGAAAAGTCCATGGACAAGGCCTATCGCAAGCTTGTCCAGAAGGTCGATGTGCCAGGTTTCCGCAAGGGCAAAACGCCCCGAAACATGCTTGAGAGGCACATCGGGCGCGGACGCCTGCTTGAGGAAGCGATCGACATCGTCATCCCGGAGGCCTACAACAAGGCGCTGGAAGACGAAGACATCGACGCCATCGACCAACCCAAAATCGAGATCGTGACGCCGGAGCCGCTCGCCTTCAAAGCGACCGTTCCGATTCGCCCGAACATCGACCTCGGCGACTACGCCAGCGTCCGTGTCCCCCGCGAGCCGGTGGAGGTGGACGAGCAGGACGTCGAGGCGTCGCTTCAGGAGCTACGCCAACGCTACGCGATCCAGGAGCCCGTCGACCGCCCGGTGCAGAGCGGCGACGTGATTACAGCAGACATCAGCATCGAAGTTGACGGCAAGGACGTCTTCAAGGACGACGACGCGGAGCTCCACCTGCGCGAAGGACGGACAGTGTTGCTGCCCGGCTTCTCGGAGGGGGTGGTTGGCGCTGTCAAGGGCGAGCCGAAGGACATCGAAGTCACACTGCCCGAAGACGCTGAGAGCTCGCTCGCCGGCAAGACGGCAATGGTGCATGTCACCGTCAAAGAGGTGAAAGAAGAGCGCCTGCCGGAGCCGGACGATGACTTCGCGACGCAAGTTGGCGAAGGATTCGAGTCACTGGCCGCGCTTAAGGACCGCCTGACCGGCGACATCCGCGAGCGCCTGGAAGCGCAGGACGAAGAGAAGTACCGCGATGAGGTGCTGACCGCGCTTCTCGATAGCGTGCCGACGCTGGAGTACCCCCCGGTTCTCGTCGAGCGCGAAGTCGACCGCTTCCTGAACGAACAAGCGCGCAGCACGGGCATGGAGCTCGACCGCTACCTGGAGTTGCTCAAGCAGACGAAGGAGCAGGTGCGCGACGACCTTCGCCCCAGCGCGACAGAGCGCGTGAAGCGATCGCTGATCCTCGGCCGGCTGGCGGACGCTGAGAACATCGAAGTGCCGGAGTCGGACATCGACGCTGAAGTCGAGCGGCTCGTCATGGGCGCGGGCGGTGGCAACGACGAGAAGATCGCGCAGTACCGCCAGATCTTCCGCTCGGCGGAAGCGCGTGCCTCGCTTTCCCGATCACTGCAGACACGCAAGACGTTCGAGCGGCTGGTAGAGATCGCGAGCCAGGACGGCGACGCCGCACCAAAGAAGAAGAAGAAGTCTAGCAGCAAGAAAGCAACAGCAGAAGTAGACGCAGAAACTGAGACGCCTGAAACAGAGACGATTACAGAAGAGACAGAGACAGACGAATCGCCGGAAGTTGAGATGGCGAAGGAGGAAGCATAGTGAAGCAAGACAAGCCAGACATCAGTGCCATTGTTCCGTACGTAATCGAGACCAGCGCCCGCGGTGAGCGCGCCTTCGACATCTTTTCGTTGCTGCTCAAGGAGCGCATCGTGTTCCTGGGTACGCCAATCGACGACCAGATCGCGAACCTGATCATCGCCCAGCTCCTGTACCTCGACCGCGAGGACCCGGACAAGGATGTCAACATGTACATCCACTCCCCCGGTGGTGTGGTCAGCGCCGGTCTGGCAATCTACGACACGATGCAGCTCATGAAGTGCGACGTGGCAACCATCTGCGTCGGGAGTTGCGCCAGCATGGGCACTGTGCTCCTCTGCTCCGGCACGCCGGGCAAGCGCTACGCCCTGCCCAACAGCACGATCCACATCCACCAGGCGATCATCCGCGGGGTCGGCGGCCAGGCCACCGACGTCGAGATTCACGCCCGGGAGGTGCTGCGCCAGAACCAGCTCATCCGCGAGATCCTGGCAAAGCACACGGGCCAGTCGTTCGAGAACATCGTTCGGGACACGGACCGCGACTTCTTCATGGACTCCAAGTCCGCGAAAGAGTACGGCCTGATCGACGAAGTTCTGTCGTCCAACAACCCAAACTCAAACGAGATGGCCACCGCCGGCGACGGCGCCAAGGCGTAAAATAACGGCCAGAGGAGGGGATGCAGGTGCCAGTTACTACTAGCGACCGTCCGAAGACTGCCCTACATTGCTCCTTCTGTGGCCGTAGCGAGCGCGAGGGTTCGCGGCTCCTGGCCGGCGCTGCTGGCGCTTACATTTGTGGAGGCTGCGTCGAGGACTGCAACCGCATCCTGGACCAGCACAAGGAGAACGATGCCAGCCAAGGGTAGCGGCAGCAGCCGGGTCAGCTACAACTGCTCGTTCTGCGGCAAGAACCAGGACCAGGTCCGCCGCTTGATCGCGGGACCCGGCGCCGTCTACATCTGCGACGAGTGTGTCGAGCTTTGCCGCGAGATCATCCAGGAGGACTCCGGCTCGCAGGTCAAACCGAAGACGCCGCTGCAGCGCATCCCGCCGCCAAAAGTCATCTACCAGCAACTGAGCGAGTATGTGGTCGGCCAGGAGCAGGCGAAGAAGGTGCTCTCGGTCGCCGTCTACAACCACTATAAGCGAATCGGTGCGCAGGCCGGAGGAGAGGTTGAACTGGAGAAGAGCAACATTATGCTGCTCGGGCCGACGGGCTCCGGCAAGACGCTGCTCGCCCGCACGCTCGCCAAGATCCTCGACGTGCCGTTCACGATCGCCGACGCAACGGCGCTGACCGAGGCTGGGTACGTCGGCGAGGACGTCGAGAACATCCTCCTGCGCCTGATCCAGGCGGCTGACTTCGACGTCGCCAAAGCTGAGCGCGGCATCATCTACATCGACGAGATCGACAAGATCGGCCGCAAGTCGGGCGACAACCCGTCGATCACGCGCGACGTTTCCGGCGAGGGCGTGCAGCAGGCGCTGCTGAAGATCATCGAAGGATGCGTGGCAAACGTACCGCCTCAGGGCGGACGCAAGCACCCGCACCAGGACTTCATCCAGATCAACACCGCGAACGTCCTCTTCGTCTGCGGCGGCGCCTTCCAGGGCCTCGACCAGATCATCGACCGGCGCATCGGCAAAGGACGCCGCACGCTCGGCTTCAAGACGAGCATCAAGGGCATCGATCCGGTGCAGACCTCCGACGAGCTGATGACGCAGGTCACTCACGACGACCTGCTGACATATGGCCTCATCCCCGAGTTCGTCGGCCGCATCCCGGTCGTCGTCTCGCTGCAGTCGCTGGACAAAGCAGCGCTGGTGCAGATCCTCACCGAGCCGAAGAACGCGCTCGTAAGGCAGTTCGAAGAGTTCTTCTCGATCGACAATGTCGAGCTTGTGTTCACGGAAGATGCGCTCGAAGCCGTCGCTGAGGAAGCGCTGCGACACAAGACCGGCGCTCGCGGTCTGCGCACAGTCCTCGAAGACTGCCTGCTCGACGTAATGTACGAGATTCCGTCTCGCGGTGACGTCAAGAAGTGCGTCGTTGACGCCGACGCGATCCGCGGCCTCCGCCGCCCGCTCATGCTCGCCCGCTCCGGCCAGGCCGTCGAGGTCTGGGGAGACGAGCCCAAGGGCGAGACCGCCTAGGGCAGACCGAACCGTAAGCTTTCGGCGCCATGCTATCCTGACTCCACGAATGGCTAAACGACGCCTCGACGCCCTTCTTGTCGACCGCGGGCTGGCGGAATCGCCGGAGAAGGCGCGCGCGCTGGTCATGGCTGGGCAAGTCACCGTTGACGAGCGGCCTGCGCCCAAACCCGGCTCGCTGGTGGCCGAAGACGTCTCGCTCGCCGTTGATCTTGGGCCGCGATATGTGAGCCGCGGCGGGGAGAAGCTGGAGCACGCGCTCGCATCGTTTGGCATCGATGTGAACGGCTTGGTAGCGGGTGACATCGGCGCTTCGACGGGCGGCTTCACGGACTGCCTGCTGCAGCACGGCGCCGCGCGGGTCTACGCGGTCGACGTCGGGCGGGCACAGCTCGACTACAAGCTGAGGGGCGACCCGCGCGTCGTCTCAATGGAGAGCGTTAACGCTCGCGATCTGGCTTCTTTGCCTGAAGCGATAGACATCGCAGTAATCGACGTGTCGTTCATCTCGTTGCGGGCCGTTCTTCCTACTGTTGGCAGGCTTCTCAAGCCAGGTGCGCCCATCGTCGCGCTATTCAAGCCGCAATTTGAGGCGACGAAAGAAGAAGTCCCGCGCGGAGGCGTCATCCGAGACGCTCAACTCCACTCGACTCTCATTGGGCGTTTCGCGTCGTGGCTCGTCACTAATGGCTTCTCCGTACGAGACCTTGTCGCGTCGCCAATCCTGGGCGCGGAGGGGAATCGCGAGTTCCTGTTCCTACTGAAGGCGGGCGCGAGGTGAGAAAGGCCGGCATCTTCGTCCACTCTCGCTGGCCGGCGGCGCGCGTGCTAGCCGATGAAGTGACGGGCTACCTCCTGAACCACGGCCTTGAGTCGGTGTGGGTGACGTCCGAGTGGGACGACGAATCGCTGGCGCAGGACATGCCCGGCACCGAGATACTGTTCTGCCTGGGTGGCGATGGGACGGTGTTGCACGCGGCTCGCTCTGTGATCCCTAACCCAATCCCGATTCTCGGCGTAAACATGGGGCGGCTTGGTTTCTTGGCGGAGGTGCGCCCGACGGACCTGCTCGATTGCCTGCCACGCGTGCTTGCCGGCGACTATCGTCTGGAACAACGCTCGATGCTGCAGGCGGACGTTCCGGCCTGGAGCCAGACGTACCACGCGCTGAACGACGTCGTCCTCGGCCGTCACACCGTAGCTCGGCCGATCTACGTGGAGGTCAGCGTTGATGGGTCGCGGCTGGCCGTCCACCGTTGCGATGCGATCATCGTGGCGTCCGCGACGGGCAGTACAGCCTATTCGGTTTCCGCCGGCGGGCCTATCCTTCACCCCGAATCGCGCGATCTCGTGCTCACGCCGGTGTCGCCGCACATCGCTGCCGCGCGTCCGCTTGTTCTGCCGCCGGAGTCGCTTGTCGAGCTGACCGTGAGTGCC
>JBDTOK010000067.1:0-13253 GCA_039933275.1 Chloroflexota bacterium
CTCATCGTTCGAGGGCGCGATGTGTAGCGCTTCCTTCTTGACGACGTCCGGCGAGTTGCGCATGGCGATACCCAATCCCGCCCAGCGCAGCATTTCGATGTCCGATTCGGAGTCGCCCATCGCGATTGTTTCGCCGATTGGTATGTCCAGCTTCTGACGCACGAGTTCCAGCGCCTTCGCTTTCTCTGCGTCCGGGTGAGTGAGGACGACGTAGTGCGGCTGGCCGACGGGCGTGTTGAATGAGAAGCGTACGCGCCCCGCGTACTTCGGCGCGAATCGCTCCGCCAGCTCCGCGACGGACGCTTGCTGCCAGATCTGCACGCAAATCGGCGCGGATCCGTTGAGTTGGTCGGAGTGTCGATCCGCAACTTTCAGGCCGCCGGGCAGCTTCTCGGGAATGATGCCAGGCCGAGACTTCATGTACGTGTCGTGCCCGACGGTGGTGAACATTTCCCAGCCATGGTCGTCCCCCCACGTCAGAACTTCGCGCGCGGCTTCGGTATCCAGCGGCAGGCTCAGCAGCTCTGTGCCGTCAGGCGTACGCACCTCCGCGCCGTTCGAGCAGACGATCGGTGTCGTGAGGCCGAGCTTGTCGGCGGTTCGCTTTGCCAGCGCGTACCAGCGTGACGTCGCGATCACGATCTGCGCGCCCCGCTCGATCACCTTTTGCAGCGCCTCGGCGTTGGTGTCGGAGAGGCGCATCGCTGAGTTGAGGAGCGTTCCGTCGAGGTCCAACGCGAGGAGACGGTACTTTGGCATAGGGCAAGGTTGTACACGCGGGCCCTCGACCCGTCAACCCCTAGGCGAACCCCATCTTCCGTTCTTTCATGCTGACGAACCCGTTGCGACCGATGACAACGTGATCGACGACTTCAACGCCGATTAACTGACCGGCCTCGATCAGCGTCTTCGTGAGCTTGGCGTCTTCGGCGCTGGGCGATGGGTCGCCGGAGGGGTGGTTGTGCACGACGATGATCTCGGGGCAACCCTCTCGCACGGCGTCGCGGAAGACCTCGCCGACGCGCACGATGGCGCTGGAGACGTTGCCCCGATACACGGTCTTCGTAGTCACCACTTCGTGGCGGGTGGTGAGCAGAACGACGCGAACCTCTTCTTGCTGGAGCAGCGCCATCTCTCCGAAGAGCATGGCGTTGATGTCGGCGGCGGAGCGGATCATGCGTTGCTGCGGCATCTCCAGCAGCATCCGCTTGCCCAGCTCCATCGCGGCGAGCAGCTGCGACGCTTTCGCCTCGCCCATCGCGTGCTGCGTCGCCAGCTCACCAAAGCTCGCGCGCGAGAGGCCGCTCAGCCCTTCGAACTTGGCCAAGATGCGCTGCGCTACGTTAACGACGTTCTCGCCGCGGACGCCAGTGCGCAGCAGAATCGCGATTAGCTCGGCGTTGGTCAGCGATTCGGGGCCGCGGAGGCGAAGGCGCTCGCGTGGGCGCTCTTCAGTGGGCATGTCGCGCACCATCGGCTGGTACTTGGCGGGTGCGGTGGTTGTTTGCATGCGGCCAGCCTAGCCGCCGCGCACGCTACGACGAAGGGGGAAGTGGCACTAACTTCGCGAGCGCGCTTTCGACGCGCAGCCAGGCATCGTCTGCGAACGCCGCGTGCTTCTCGGGCAGATCTGCGATGGCGTCCGCCTCTGCCCAGAGTTCTGACTCCAGCGGCGCGAAGACCCTTCGGATCTCTGAAAGAGCGCCGGCATCCCGCTCGACACGGTCTCGCAGCGCCTCAAACGCCCGCCAAGTCGCGGCATCGCCGAGGGCCGCCGGGACGTGTGGCGGGAAGGCTGGAACGTAGACGCTGACGCACGGCTGGCCCGGCGCCACCCACGCACGCAACGGGCGGTCGTGGTCAGCGGAAAGCTCTGTGATCATGGAGCCGGTGGTGTTCTGGTAGCCGCGCAAGTGCATGCAGACGGTGACGCCCGCGCCGCTCTCCGGGTCGAACGCTGCAGGCACGCTTGGTCCGGCGTGATCGCGCAGGTGAGCGGCGAGGTCAGCTGGTGAGGGCGATGCGTTGTGCGCTAGGCACGACCGGCTGGCGGCCAGGCGCACGTCTGCGTGGCCGGTGGGCGCGCGCGGGTGGCGGAACGCGTCCCAATCACTGCCGGATTCGACGTTAGCGGAGGCGCGAGTCCAGCCCTGACCGAGCGTAAGACGGTTGGAGATGGCGGCGGTGCCTTGTACGGGCGCAGCAGCCCAGCTGCGGCCGCTTGTCTCCAGCACCCAACCCGAAGTCGGATCGCAGATGAGGAATGAGGAGAAGTACGACTCGCCGGTGGTTTGGTCGCAGACGCCGCCCTGGCCGTATCGATCCAGCGCGTCCGTCATCGCGGTCAATGCGTCGTCTGCGGTACGGCTGCGCTCCAGTCCCAGCCGAACGAGGTCCATGCCGATCAGTGCCGGCGGCTCTTTGTTCGGGTTGGCCCGCGTGTACACCTTCTCGTTACCGATAGCGACGCGGTGCTCGTTGACGCCGTGCTCTAGCCCCCACAGCCAAGACGGCCGCGAGCCAAGGATCGCGGCGGCGCCGGCGTCCGGTATCTCGATGTACTGGGTGCGGAGAGTGCCGCCGGGCTTGCGGGCGGGCAGCCACTCGATCAGCTGCGGCTCAGAAGACGGGCGATCCGAGTTCTTCGCGAAGAGGGCGCCGTTGGGGCCGATGGCGCAAAGGGAGTCGCACACGGCGATCTGCTAGGGGACGACTAGCACTTGATCGGGGTGCAGGTAGTCTTCGAGGGTCAGGTGGTTGAGCGCGGCTAACTGGTTGGCATCGACTCCAAGCTTGGCTGCGACGCCATACCAGGTGTCGCCGTCGACCACGGTGTACAGCGTGTGCTCGGGAGTTGGGGAAGGCGTTGGCACTGGGGTGGCGGTGGGCACAGGTGTGTCTGTGGGCGCGCCTGACGGCGTTGTAGCCACGCTGGAAGAGGGTGCGGGTGTGTTGGTGGCCCCGTTTCCAGCTCCTGCGGGTGTTAGCGCTGGTGTCGTGGTGGGCCCGTTGAGGACGGTCTCCTCGCCGGGGACGGACGGAGGGCGCACGAGCAGCCAGAGGGCGAGTACAGCGCCGCCAAACAGCCCGAACAGCGCTACGCGGAAGACGCCGCGAGATGGCGCAGAGCGAAGGGGGTCAAGACAGGCGCTGCAGAAGTTGGTACCGTGCCGCGGGCAATAGAGATTACCGCAGCGCGGACAGTGCTGCGTAGCTTCTCGGTCGCACGCGTAGCAATCCATCTGGAAAAGATAACGCCGGGCCAGCGGCTAAAGTTCCGGGCGGCCACCGGCTCCGGCTATTGTATCTTGTTCCGCCTTAGTTCATTTCGACGGTGGCGCCGGCCTCTTGGAGTTTCTTCACCGCGGCTTCGGCGTCAGACTTCGCGAGTGCTTCCTTCACGTTTGTCGGGGCAGCCTCGACGAGGTCCTTTGCTTCCTTCAGGCCAAGCGCTGTGATCTCACGTACTGCCTTGATGACGTTGATCTTGTTCGCGCCGGCGTCCTTCAGGACGACGTTGAACTCGGTCTTCTCTTCAGCGGCTGCCGGTGCGTCGCCACCCGCGGCCGGAGCGCCAGCCATCGCCATCGGCGCCATCATTGGCGCAGCGGCGGTGATGCCGAACTCGTCCTTGATGCGGTCGTTCAGTTCCTTCAGTTCGAGGATCGTCATCTCTTTGACGATGTCCAGTACCTGGTCTACCTTTGCCATTTCGTTCCTCCTTTGATTTCTTGTGAAAGTGGTCTAGCCGTTAGATTCGAGTTGTTTGGCGCGCGATTCGATCAGCCCCGGCAGCTCCTTCAGCAGTGACTCGAACAAGCCGTGCAGCTCCTGAATCGGGCCTTCGACGAGCGCGATGAAGTTGGCCAGGGGCGACTCCAGCAAGCCGAGCAGTTCGGCGAGCAGGACTGGTTTCGGTGGGATCTTCGTCAGGTCCCGCAGCTGAACGTCCGTGATGACGGAGCCTTCCAGGTAGCCCAGGCGCAGCTTGAACGCGGCCGGCGCCGTCTTCGCGTAGTCCGTCAGCGCCTTGGCGGCGTCGATGGCGTCGCCATAGCTGATGGCCAGCGCCGTCGGGCCTTCCGCGATTTTGGCGACGTCCGGGTGGCCGGCGTCCTTGGCGGCGATGCGGAAGAGGGTGTTCTTGATCACCCGCATCTCCAGGCCGGCGTCCTTCATGGTCTTGCGCATGGCCTGGATTTCCTTGACGGTGAGGCCGCGGAACTCCGTGCTAACGACGATCGTCGCCCGCTCCAGGCGCTCTTTCAGGTCCTGCACCTCAGCGATCTTCTCTTTTGTGGGCATAGGCCCTCCGTTCTTGTTGGTCGTTCTTCGTGCGAAGAAAAAACCCCTCGCCACAAAGGCAAGGGGACCGAAATAGCCCGATTGGGCTGATCCTCTCAACCTAGGCGGGCTCTCGTTCGAGACTTAACTGCGATGCTTGATCGCAAGACCCGCTGTCTGTGGTCGAAGACTGCGCTATTCGATTACAACGTCGCCGATTGTATCGCGACTGGTGCGATTACGGCAATTTACGCTGCTACGGCGGCGCCCATAACTCCGGCCGTTGTCAGGTCCAGCTTTACGCCTGGCGACATCGTCGTGGCGATGGTGACGCTGCGGATGTACTGGCCCTTGGTGCCGCTGGGGCGCTCACGCATGATCGCCTCTAGGAGCGCCGTCAGGTTCTCCAGAAGGGCGTCCTCGGTGAAGCTGATCTTGCCGAACGGGACATGGACCAGGTTGGTGCGGTCCGTGCGGAACTCGACGCGGCCCTGCTTGGCGTCTTTGATCGCTTTCGGGAGGTCATCCTGGTCGACGACGGTGTTTGTCCGTGGGTTGGGCATGAGGCCTCGGGGCCCGAGCACGCGGCCCAGGCGTCCGACCTTGCCCATCATCTCCTTTGTGGCCAACGCTACCTCGAACTCCAGGTAACCGCCCTCCACTTTCTTTACGAGCGGGTCGCCGCCGACTTCGTCCGCGCCGGCCTCTTCGGCGATGCGCGCCGCCTCGCCCTCGGCGAAGACGATGATGCGCTGGTTCTTGCCAAGGCCGTGGGGGAGGGTCAGCGTGCCACGGAGCTGCTGCTCAGCGTGGCGAGTGTCCAGGCCGGTGCGGATGTGCAGCTCAGCCGTCTCGTCGAACTTAGCGAAGGCGACCTGTTTGAGCAGGGCGATCGCTTCCTTCGGATCGTAGAGCTTGTCCTCTTCGATCTTCCCGATTGCTTCCAGGTACTTCTTACCGTGTGCCATTGTGTTCTCCTACCCGGCCACTTCCACGCCCATGCTGCGGGCGGTGCCTTCGATCATTTTCATCGCGGCGTCAATGTCGTGTGCGTTGAGGTCCCGCATCTTAGCTTCGGCGATCTTGCGCACCTGGTCGCGCGTGAGCGTGCCAACTTTGTCCCGGCGCTGCTGAGCGCTGCCTTTGGCGATGCCGAGCGTTTTGCGGATCAAGTCGGAGGCGGGCGGCGTCTTCATGATGAACGTGAAGGACCGGTCCTCGAAGACCGTGATTTCCACAGGGACGATGCTGCCAGCCTGGTTGGCGGTCTTCTCGTTGTACTCCTTGCAGAACGCCATGATGTTGGCGCCGTGCTGGCCCAGGGCGGGGCCAACCGGCGGCGCAGGCGTCGCCTGTCCGGCCGGGAGTTGGAGCTTTACTATCGCGCGAATTTTTTTAGCCATGACTACACACTCTTTCGGTCAGTTTTTCCCGCGGGCGCTAGAGGCGCTCCACCTGGAGGAAGTCGAGTTCGACCGGCGTCTCCCGGCCGAGGATGGAGACGGCAACTCTGACTTTGCCCTTCTCCGGGTTGATTTCCAGCACTGTTCCTACCATGTCGCTAAACGGCCCGTCAGTGACGCGCACGCTTTGGCCTTCCTGGAACCCCACCTTGACCCGGGGCTCATCAGCTTTCATCTGCTTAATAATGGACCGCACCTCAGTCTCCTCAAGCGGCGTGGGAGCTGTCCCAGAGCCGACAAAGCCCGTCACACCCGGAGAGTTGCGGACAACCGTCCAGGCCTTGCTGGACTGTGCCTTGTCTTGCTCCGTGCCGTTCGGGTCGTCCTGCTTGAGCTCGATCATCTGTACCAGCACGTAGCCGGGGAAGATCTTGCGGGGCACCGTACGGCGCTGGCCGTCCCGGATCTCGATCTCATCGACAGAGGGGACGACGACGCGGAAGACGAGGTCGGCGGCGTCCATAGACTTGATGCGCTGGTCCAGGTTGGTCTTTACGCGGTCTTCGTAGCCGGAGTAGGTGTGGACGACGTACCAGCAGCGCCCAGCAGAAAACAACTCTTCTTCTGGGATGATCTCCCGCTTGCGCTTGTCGTTTGGTGCGAGCGGGGCGTCCTCTACGAGTTGGTCGCCACCGCGCTTTCGCTTAGCCAATTAGATCACCCCTTCTACAGGAGCGTCTTGTCGATCAGCTGTGAGAAGCCGATGTCGATGAGGCCAAGGAACGTTCCGATGAGGACAGTAACGATGACGATGACGACGGTCAGGTGGAAGACGTCTTCGCGCTTCGGCCAGATGACCTTCTTCAGCTCGCTGACGATGTCAGCGGCGAAGCGGGGAGTGAAGCGGGCGGTGCCCTTAGCTCGAGGCGCGGGCGCGCCCTTTGCCGTCCGGGGCGCCGGGCCCATCTTGGGCATGCCCGTGCGGGCGGACTTTGTCGGCTTATCCTCGTCCGGCTTGTCTTTGAGCTGTTGACGTCGTACGGCCCGGTTCATTTAGCGAGCTTCCTTGTGCGGGCGGTGTGCCCGGCAGCGCGGGCAGTACTTCTTAAGCTCGATGCGATCGGGGTCGTTCCGGCGGTTTTTTTCGGTCGTGTAGCTACGCTGGCGGCATTCGCTGCATGCTAGGTCTACGCTGACTCGGTCTTCTTTCTTTGCCATGTGCTTCTATTGTACCTGCTTTTGCCTACTTGATTATCTTCGTGAGCACGCCGGCGCCGACTGTGCGGCCACCCTCTCGAATGGCGAACCGGACGCCGTCCTCAAGGGCGACGGGGGAGCCCAGCTCCACGGTCATCTTGATGTTGTCGCCCGGCATTACCATTTCGATGCCGTCCGGCAGCTTGATGGAGCCCGTCACGTCCGTAGTGCGGATGTAGAACTGTGGGCGGTAGCCGGTCAAGAACGGCGTGTGTCGGCCACCCTCTTCCTTCGAGAGGCAGTAAACCTCGGCCTCGAAGTCAGTGTGGGGCGTGATCGAGCCCGGCTTGGAGAGCACCTGTCCGCGCTCCACATCCTCACGCTCAATGCCACGGAGCAGGCAGCCAACGTTGTCGCCGGCCTCACCTTGGTCCATGGTCTTCTGGAACATCTCCACGCCTGTGCAGACCGTCTTGCGGGTCGGGCTGAAGCCGACGATCTCGACTTCCTCACCGGCCTTGACGATACCGCGCTCGATACGGCCAGTGACGACGGTGCCACGGCCCTTGATGCCGAAGACGTCCTCGATCGGCATAAGGAACGGCTTGTCGCGCGGGCGGTCCGGAAGGGCAATGTACGTGTCCAGCGCGTGCATGAGCTCCATGATCGGCTTGTACTCCGGCGCGTCCGGGTCTGTGGACGTACTCTCAAGAACCTTGAGGGCGCTGCCACGGATGATCGGAATGTCGTCGCCGGGGAAGTCGTTCTTGCTCAGCAGCTCACGCACCTCAAGCTCGACGAGGTCGAGGAGCTCGGCGTCTTCCATCATGTCAACCTTGTTCAGGAAGACGACCATGGCTGGCACTTCCACTTGGTGGGCGAGGAGGACGTGCTCGCGTGTCTGCGGCATCGGGCCGTCGTTTGCGGCCACGACGAGGATGGCGCCGTCCATCTGGGCAGCGCCGGTGATCATGTTCTTGATGTAGTCGGCGTGACCCGGGCAGTCGATGTGGGCGTAGTGTCGGCTCTCTGTCTCGTACTCCACGTGTGCAATGGCGATGGTGATACCGCGCTGTCGCTCTTCCGGCGCCTTGTCGATGCTGAAGAAGTCACGGTACTCAGCCTGCTTCCGCAGGGCCAGCACCTTTGTGATAGCGGCGGTGAGGCTTGTCTTGCCGTGGTCAATGTGGCCGATTGTACCCACGTTAAGGTGCGGCTTGTTGCGCACAAATTTCTGCTTGGCCATTTGGGGGATTCCTCCTATGTTTCGCGGGACTTTGGCCTGTAGGCCAGCCCGCCTATCTTACCGCGACCCGTATCGTTGGGGAACAGCCCCGCTGAACGCTTGTCGCTACCCTTTTCGTTAACTGCTGGAGCCCGCGATCGGACTCGAACCGATGACCTCGTTCTTACCAAGAACGCGCTCTACCAACTGAGCTACGCGGGCCGGCCTTCCTGTTTCAGTGGGCCCGCGAGCCTGGGTGGTGCCCGCGGCTCCGATGTCCATTCTCCTCCATTTGTTCGCTATCTGGTGGCGGGGGCAGGATTCGAACCTGCGTAGCCCAAAGGGCGCCAAGTTTACAGCCTGGTGCAATTGACCGCTCTGCCACCCCGCCAGTTCGAGGTAACCGGGACCCTGGTACTGTTCCTGGTTCCTCGTTCCCTCGCTCTGGAGCCGAAGGTGGGATTCGAACCCACGACCTAGCGATTACAAATCGCTTGCGCTACCACTGCGCCACTTCGGCTGGCGCCAAACGCCAAAAAAAGTCGCCCACCCGGGCGAGTAAATACAAGTATAGGATGCTGCCCAAACCTCGTCAAGGAAGCGCCCTTCTCTATCTATTGCTGGGCCTCAGCCAGCCGGCTGTAAGGATTGCCTGAGACGGCCCCAATTAGGGCAATCCCATAGCGCTCAACTATCGTACCTTGAAACATTGGAAGACATTAACCAGTGAAAGTGGAGGTTTACATGATCCGGATCCTCGCCCTGGCCATCCTGGCGCCGCTTGTTCTGCTGGCGGCCTGCAGCGGAGACGATGACAACGCCACTACAACGGCCAAGCCCGCTGCGACAACGGCTGGCGCCGCGGCCAGCGGTGGCGCCGCGAAGGACCTGACGATCACCGCCGCCGATTTCAGCCTCACCCCGGCCACGGTCACTGGCTCGGTAGGCCAGGTGTTCAACCTGACGTTCAAGAACACGGGCAACGCTGAGCACAGCTTCACGATCGGCACAAACACGATCGCCGATGCAGACGGGGGTGCCACCAAGACCGCCACGTTCACGCTAGCTGCCGGCGACACCGAGTTCCACTGCAAGTACCACCCGACGACGATGAAGGGCACGATTACGATCGGGGCGGCCAGCTCTAACGGCCTCGGCACGAACCCGGCCGCCGCCAGCGCGACCACGGCTTCCGGCGGGATCAGTGGGGGCATCGGCTACTAACGCATCTTTGCGCGTGTTCGCCGGGGCAGGGCACATCGCACGCTCGGCTGATGTCTCTGCTCCGGCGGGCTCCAACGTGGGGGTCACGACCCAGCCCTGACTATCCCTTGCTGTTTCGGAAAACCAAGACGTCGATCTTGTCCGTGACCGGGCGTGGTTCTTTCTCAGCCGCCGCTGCTGCGCGCAGGCGTTCCATCCCGCGCTCGAAAGCCTCGTCTGAAATCAACTGCAGTGTCGAGTCGGCGCGCAAGGACATCCGCTCGACTGCTTCCGTCAGGCTGCTGACGCTGGCGTGCTCCACATATTCCTCGGCGACAAACGTCAGGCCGCCCGCCGCGAAATCAGCTTCGATCTCGGACGCGGTCGCGAAGTTATCAGCGATGACCAGCGCCTCCGGGAAGTACTTGAAGAGCGATATGTCCTTCCGCCTTGGCGTATAGGCGCCGATTACGAGAGCGATGGCGCCGGGACGTAACACTCGCACCAGCTCGCGCGCGCCGGCCTTTCGGTCCGGGACGTGATGCACCATGTAGGCCAGCCAGGCAGCATCGAACGTGTTTGCTTCGAGGGGGATGGCGGTCGCGGTGCCGCCGATGTACTCGACGGAGGGTGAGGCGCCCGCGGCCTGCGCCGATCGCCGCATGCCGCTGGACGGCTCCACGCCGACGACACGGCAGCCGAGCCACTCGGCGAGCAAGGGCGAGAAGCGCCCGGTGCCGCTGCCGAGGTCCAGCACTTGTGTAGGGTGCAGTGGGGCAAAGTGCCGATCGACAACGCCGCGCCAGGACGCGGCGGCGCTGTCGGAAAGGCTGCGGCCGCGGGAGTAGTGCGGCGCCTGGCGCTCGTAGTCGACGACTCCGGGGCGGAACGCTGGCTCAGTCACGCTGGCGCCAGCGCGTGCCTTCGGCGCTGTCTTCGAGCGTGATGCCCAGCGCGGTCAGCGCGTCGCGCACGCTGTCGGCGAGCTGGAACTGCTTCGCCTCGCGCAACTCTTTGCGCAGTTGGACGAGCAGATCGATGAACGGACCAGCGCCGCCCGTCGTCTCGCGCTCTTCCAGCCGGAGGCCGAGGACGCCGGCGAGTCTCCGCAACTTCGTCTGGCCTTCTTTGACCGAACTTCTCAGGGCGCTTGAGCGATTGATCTGGTGTGCAAGATCAAAGAGCACGGCTAGAGCTGCCGACGTATTGAGATCGTTGTCCATTGCACTTACGAAATCGCGGTCAGCTCTTTCAATCGCGTTAACCAAATCCGACCGAATCTCGGTGCCGACTCCTGGCGCATTCGCCGCCGTGCGCAGTCGCTCCGAGGCGCGCTTGCCGGACTCGAGGCTCTCTTCGCTGTAGTTGAGCGGCGCGCGGTAGTGTGCGGTGAGGACGAAGATGCGCACGCCGTCAGAGCCGAACGTCTCCAGCGCATTCTTGATGGTGATGATGTTGCCCAGCGACTTGCTCATCTTTTCTTCGCCCAGCGTGAGCCAGCCGTTGTGAATCCAGTGCTTCACGAACGGCTTGAGGCCGGAGTAACCCTCGCTCTGCGCGATTTCATTCTCGTGGTGGGGGAAGATCAGGTCCTGGCCGCCGCCATGAATGTCGATCTGCGCACCGAGATAGCGGTACGACATCGCTGAGCACTCGATGTGCCAGCCCGGTCGCCCCGGCCCCCATGGGCTCTCCCACGAAGGCTCGCCCGGCTTGGCGGCCTTCCAGAGCGCGAAGTCGGCTGGCTCGTGCTTCTGCTCGCCGGACTCCACGCGCGCGAAGTCGCGGCTGATGGAGTCGACGTCGCGGCCGGAGAGCTTGCCGTAGTCAGCATCGCGCCGCACGCTGAAATAAACGTCGCCGTCTTCGGTCGGATAGGCCTGACCGTTCGCGATCAGCTTCTCCACCATCTCGATGATCTGCGGGATCTCCTGCGTCGCGCGCGGGTAGATGTGGGGCGGCGTGATGTTGAGCTGCGCCATCTCGTCTTCGTACTCGGTGATGAAGTCCTGCGCGACCTCGTCGTACGTTTTGCCCTGCGCGTTCGCCTTGTTGATGATGCGGTCGTCGATGTCCGTGTAGTTCTGCACGTGCTTCACGCTGTGGCCGCGGTATTCCAGGTATCGGCGCAGCACATCGAAGATGATGTACGACATCGCGTGGCCGACATGCGAGTGGTCGTACGGCGTGATGCCGCAGACGTACATCTTGAGCTCGTCGCCCGTCTTGGCGATCTCCTCGACGCGCCGCGACATCGTGTTATAGAGACGCAGCATCATCAGCCTTCGCTTTCGCAGTTGCGCGGCGTTTCGGCTCGCCGCCTTCGAGTTCGATGAGTCGCGCCTCCAGCTCTTCGATGCGCGACTCGAGGCGCTGGATGATGTCCCACTCCGGGTCGGGGAGTCGCAGTACCGTATCGTCGCCGGGGTCTGCGAAGGCGACGATGTGGCCGGGCACGCCGACGACCGTGGCGTTGGGCGGCACGTTGGTGACAACGACTGAACCAGCGCCAATCTTCGAGTTCGCGCCGATGGTGATGTCGCCGATGACCTTCGCGCCGGCGCCGACGACGACGCCGTCCATCAGCGTGGGGTGTCGCTTGGCGCGGCGCGTGCTCGTGCCGCCGAGCGTCACACCCTGGAAGAGGTGCACGTTGTCGCCGATGATCGCCGTCTCGCCGATGACCACGCCCATGCCGTGGTCGATGAAGAAGCTCTCGCCGATGTGCGCGCCGGGGTGGATCTCGATGCCGGTGAAGAAACGTGCCCAGTGGGAGATGAGGCGGGCGGGTACCTCGTGGCCTTTGTGGTGGAGGGCGTGCGCCACCCGATGCACTTGCAGCGCGTGGAAGCCCGGGTAAGTGAGGACGACCTCCAGGTCGTTGAGCGCGGCCGGGTCGCGGTCGCGGGCAGCCTTGATGTCTCGCTTAATTCTGTCGAAGAGGCCCATGCCTCATCACTCCCTTCAAGTAAGTGGTGGATGTTTTGGGAGAAGGCCCCGGCCGTCCGCGCTCAGGCGGCGGCGAGGGCCAGGCTACAGGCGCAAGAGCCTGCCAGCCGGCCGGAATATGGGAGTGATATTCCCGACATAGTGCTCAACATTGTACCGGCAGGAGGGTGGAAGTGGGAAGGAGGAAGAGGGAAGAGGGAGCGGGACGCCGCTAAGGGCGCCCCGCTGATCTTTGCGCGCTGCGTCTAGTTCGAGGGCCCCGTTGCCGCGATAGACGTTGCGAAGCCTGCGACGGTCTTGCCGTTCTGGGCCAGGTCCACCTTCACTGTGTACACGGGCACCAGGTACACCTTGTCCGGCGAGTCGCCATCGTTTGGCGTGGCCTGCAGGTACGTGAGTTGGACGTTGGCGATCTGCGCATCGGCCGGCTGGTTTACGTCGGCGCCGGCGATATCACCAGCAGCCACCTTCAGCGCGGCGAAGGTGCCCGCCTGCGACTCCAGGCTCGACAGGAAGGCGTCGGCGCCGTGGAGGTGGTAGTCCGACTCGCCGTCGATCTTCGCCCAGAAACCACCTGCGCCACCGATCGTGCCGTCAGGATTGACGTCGATCTGCACCATTGGCCCGTTCTCGGGTCCGGAGTGGCCCGTCGGTTGTGCCGTAAGCTGCGCGAACGGGATGACGTTGCGCTCGTTCTGGGCGTCGGGCTTGTCCGGGAAGATTGGCGGCGGCTCCACCGTCAGCTCGAAGCCTTCGCCGTTGGTCAGGCCGGATGCGTTCAGCCACTGCGTCGCCGCGGCGATGGCCGTGGCGTCGTCCGGCGGCGAGCCCACCGGGCCGGGGCATCCGCGGTAGGAGAACCAGCCGTTCGTCCAGATGTCGAAGCTGGACTGGCAGTCCGCCGGGGCCTCGTACTTGCGGTCGACGGCGGCGCCCATGTGGTAGCCGATGACGTCGCTGCCGTCGTTGCTCATCAGCGAGCTCGCTCCGGC
>JBDTOK010000068.1:0-13128 GCA_039933275.1 Chloroflexota bacterium
CGCCTCCAGCAGGCCGAGCAAACGCTGACCCTCGGCGAACTCCGGCTGGCGGAGGAGGTCGCGCAGGCCTTCGACGTAGGAAGGCTCGCTGGAGGGAACGTCGGCGTTTTCGAGCATGCCGGCGGCGGCCGCCATAACGGCGGTTTCAGCGGGGGCGAGGTCGAGGTTCTGGGCGCGGATCTCGGCGGCGGTCTTGCCGTCGAGGGCGCCGTTCAGGTTGCGGGCAATTGTAGTCAGCTCTTCCTGTGTAAACGGGCGATCGAGCGACAGCGTCTGCTGGAGGACACGCGCCTCCTGCAAGACGACGACAACGAGCGCCAGGTAGTCATGCACGCCGACGAGCTGGAGCCAGCGCATGCGCGGCTCCGGCGAGTGGGGCGTGGTGACGACGGCGGCGTTGCGGACGCGGGAGGCGAGGATGGCGGCGGCCAGGCGAGCCCATTCTTCGAGCTCACGGGCGGCCTGGTGGAACTGGTGGCGGATCGTCTGCTGGAGGTCGTCCGGCAGGGGGTCCTCGCGCATCAGGGCCTCTACGTAGTAGCGGTAGCCGGCGTCCGTGGGGATGCGCCCGGCCGACGTGTGGGGCTGGACGACGAGGCCCTCGTCCTCGAGGGCGCCCATCTCGTTGCGGATGGTGGCGGAGGACAGGGGGAGGCGGTACTTCTCGACGAGGGTATTGGAGCCGACGGGTTGAGCCGTGGCCACGTACTCATCGACGATGTACTGGAGCAGGCGTTGGCGTCGTTCTGTAAGCATGTCTTTGTATCTGTTCTTTGGGCGATTAGCACTCTCCATGTGAGAGTGCTAATCCGTGGCTAAAGAGTACCATCCGCCCCGGGAGTAGTCAACGATAATTGCGTGCCGGATTGTGCCCAACGGCCCGGCCCAAGGAATCGCCATCGGGGCGGTCTTAACGAATCGTGACCGCAAACGGGGCACATAGCCGTAACCGGGGGTGGGGCTGCGCTCTCTTTAATCTTGGTAAGACAGTCAAGTTAGGAGGCCCACCCCATGGAACCGATCACTTACATCGCCATCGGCGCGATCGCGCTGATCCTCGTACTGCTAGCCGTATACATCTTCCTTGTACGAGGCGCTTCGCCCAAGCAAAAGTTGTAGCGGCGGCTTCGGCCTGGGGCCGCCCGACCAAGCGCCGTTTGTGATTCGTTCGTTACCTGCACTCGCTCGGCGGCAATGCAAACGCACGTGACCGCTCCACATACTTGATGCATATCGATCAAAGTGGAGGCGCACAAACATGGAATCACTGGCAGCGATCTATATCGGCGGCGGCGTTGTCACGCTCATCATCATCCTTCTAATTCTGTTCTTGCTCTTCGGCCGCAGGGCGTAGCCCGCGACGGCAGCGCCTGTCGTAAACTGGCGGGGTAATGACTGAGAAAAGCACCTCAGACAGCGCGGCCGCCTCGAAGAAGATCACGCAGCGGATCCAGGAGCTTGGTGGCTGGCGGGGCGAGACGCTCGCCTGGGTACGGCAGCTCATCCACGACGCCGACCCCGAGATCGAAGAAGAGTGGAAGTGGGAGAAGCCATCCTCGGGTGGGGTCCCTGTCTGGTCGCGTGACGGCATCATCTGCACGGGGGAGTCGTACAAGCAGGCCGTGAAGCTCACTTTCGCCCGCGGCGCCTCCGTCGATGACCCCAAGAAGCTGTTCAACTCGAGCCTCGAGGGGAACACGCGCCGAGCCATCGACATTCACGAAGGCGAGAGGCCGAACGAGGCCGCTTTCAAGAAACTGATCCGGTCCGCGGTGGCCGCCAACTCCGCCGCTCGGGCCGAACGCGCATCCTCCTCGAAGAAGTAGCCCGGACTCCGGCGACGCCCTGGCCGGCTGTCGTAAAGTAGGCGTGTGGACCGCAGCGAAATCGAACTCAAGCTGAACGACGGGCGCAACTGGGCGCTCGATTCGTGGCTGGGGGTTGCCCGAGAGCGATCAGATGCGCCCGGCGACGGAGAGCGAGCACACGCCGGGCACCCACTGGAGCGCGAAGGACCACCTGGCGCACCTGGCGGGGATCGAGTACCGCTTCATCGAGATGATCCGCAGGCACATCGATGGCGACGCCAACCCGCTCGGCTGGAAGAAAGCGGAGGGCGGTTACCTCACCCGCGACGAGATCATGGCCCGCGTGCACGAGCTCACGGAGGCGTGGGCGGTGAAGCACCGCTCGCTGTCCATGAGCGAGGTGGTTGCGCTGGGACAACAGGCGCGGGCGGCGACACTGACGCTGCTGGGTGAGCTGACGGACGAACAGCTTGGCGAGAAGTTGCCGGGGGCACCGTGGGCGGACGGCACTCTGGGCGGCGTGCTTGGCGTAAACGCTGATCACGCGGGAATGCACTGGGCGTGGCTGACAGAGGGGCTCGCGGCAGCGGCTGGGAAATAGCCGCAGATTCGTGCAGATTGAACGCAGATTTTTTAGCTTGTTTTGGAACAGGCCTGAGCGATTTAACGCTGCGATAGGCTCGACCCTTTACTGGCGCTTTACCTATGACCAACGCCCTTCCGGCTGAAGGGCGTAACTCTTGCCTCTCAGCCACCATCGTTGCTGTTGATGAACGCTAGTTACCCCTCTCCGCTCAAGGGACTGTTCGCACAGAATACGAAGGCTAGCGTCTCCAACAGCCTGCTTTTAGCCGTCCTATCGACGCCCGCCATCTTCGTCGTCTGGCTAATGGCCATGCCTGGCGGTGATACAGCGCTCACCTGGTTCGATGACTCGCTCCTCTTCCTGATGTCGTCGGGGGCAGCCGTCGCCACGTTCATGGCGGCGAGGCGCTATCGGGGCACGCGCATGGGATTTGCCTGGGGAATGATCAGCCTCGGTATGTCGTTCATGGCTTTCGGCGAGGGGGCGTGGGCCTTTGAAGAACTCATCCTTGGGCGCGAGGTCATCTCGCCTGCCGTCTCAGACATCGGCTATTTGGGCTTCTATGTCCCGGTCTTCCTCGGCTTGCTGGCGTTCCCGCAGGCGCCCGTGTTTGGACTACGACGCCTCCGCTTTACCCTCGATACGATAATCGTCACGAGCGCCGTCGCTCTCGTTAGCTGGCACTTCCTTATAGAGGGTCTTGTGGGGGATAGTGGCGGCTTCTCGCTGGAGAGCGTGATTACCGTCGCCTATCCCGTGCTTGATCTCGGGATCGTCTCCGCGGCGGTATTCGTTGTCCTGCGCGGCGGCCGGACCCTGACGAACGTCAGCGTCGCCCTGCTGCTGATTGGCTTCGTCTCGATCGCGTTGAGCGACAGCGTGTATTCCTACCTCACGCAGATCGGCGAATACGACACGGGGAGCACGTTCGACGTCGGCTGGGTGTTCGGTTATGCAGTGATTACGGCGGCCGCGATAATGGCAGCCAGCCGCCGAGTAAACCTCGATAGCTTCGTGGAAGAGGGACATCGCCGCGCGCCGCTCTGGCAAACAGCTGTCCTGAACACGGCTATCATCCTTCCCACCCTCTTGCTATTCCTCCACGTCGCAGACTCGAGCTTTGAGATCGACTATGTGACGTTGATCGGTTACGTCGGCCTGGTCGGACTCGTGCTCTTGCGTGGCTTCATCCTCCACGTGGAGCACGGCCAGTTGCACAGCCAGGTCGAAGAGATGGCGCAGTCCCTGCGCGAGAAGTTGACCGCCGAGCGCATGACGAAGCTCCGTCCCTAGCTGGCCTTGCGATTGGCGCTGGTCGCGGCGTGCCGGGAAATAGCCGCAGATTCGCGCAGATTGAACGCAGATTTTTGGTTGGGTTTTGCAACTGGCGTCGGCTATTTAGCGCTGCGATAGCCTCGACCCGTTTGCGTGGGCTTGCTATACTGCCGAAGGCTCCCAGATTAACGCCCAATCACCGTTTTCCGCACACCACGGGAGGTAACCGTTATGGCTGACTCAGAAGAGACCCAGGAGAAGAAGAGTGGCGGCAAGGGCAAGCTCGTGCTGCTGCTGGCCGCAGTCGGCGGCATCTTCGCGGCGCTGATGTTCTGGCGCAAGCGCGGCGGCGACGACGACATGGACGACGAAGACGACGACTAGCCCGCGCATTTTGACCGACACTACCCCTACTGGCACTGCCTTACGTGGGCGCAGAGAGACCCGCTGATGGACATCGTCTGGCTGGGCCATTCCTGCTTCCGTATCCGCGGCCGCGAGGCGACGGTTGTGATGGACCCGTGCCCCCCGACGACGGGCTACCCGATCAGCAATAAGCCGACGGCGGACATCATCACGATCAGCCACAACCACGAGTCGCACGCCTATGTGAAGGCGGTGGCGGGCAAGCCGACGATCATCCCGAACGCCGGCGAGTACGAGATCCACGGCGCGTTCATCACCGGTATCCCCACGTTCCACGATGGCTCCAAAGGCTCCGAGCGGGGCAAGAACCTGGCGTTCGTGGTGGAGATGGAGGGCATCCGCGTCTGCCACCTGGGGGATATCGGCCACACACCGACGGCTGAGCAGGTGGAGGAGATGATCGGCGCCGACATCCTGCTCATCCCGGTCGGCGGGGGCACGACGATCGATGGGGCACAGGCGGCGGAAATTGTCTCGATGCTCGACGCCAAGCTGGTCGTGCCGATGCATTACAAGACGGACGTATCGAAGGACAAAGAGCTCGAAGCGCCGGACCGGTTCCTCAAGGAGATGCAGGTGAAGGCGTCGGAGCCGCAGGCCAAGCTACAGATCAACAAGTCGGGCATCCCCAATGAGACGCAGGTGATCATGCTCGACTACCGCGGCAAGAGCTAGCGTTCCGCAGGCGGCGATCAGCCGTCGAGCTCGTGGAGGACGATTCCGCAGGCTACGATGGCGGCTGTTTCGGCGCGCATGACCTGGCGCCCGAGTGTGACCAGCACTGCGCCTGACTCGCGGGCGAGATCGACTTCCGATTGCTCGTAGCCGCCTTCCGGGCCGATGAAAACGCTGACGGTGCGCGGCTTCTGCGGGAGAGTGCGCAGGTATGGGCCGAGCTTCTGCTGCTGCTCGTCTTCCCACGGCATGAGCTTGAGGCCGGGCGCGCGGGCGACGGCGTCGTCGAACGAGACGGGCGCGTCGATGGTGGGGAGCTTGCCGCGCTCACACTGCTCCGCCGCTTCGATGATCAGCCGCTTCCAGCGTTCGGCGCGGGCTGCGCCTTCCTCGAGCTGGAGTTGGACGCGGGTGGCGATGACGGGCACGAAGCGCGTGACGCCGATCTCGGTGGCTTTCTCGAGCACCCAATCGAAGCGGTTGGCGCGGATGAGGGACTGATAGAGGACGACTTCGACGGTTGGATCGCGCGGCGCGGGCTGCTCGCCGACGACGAGGCCGGTGACGCCGTTGCCGGAGATCGACGTCAGCTCCACGACGAAGTCTCGGGGACCGCCGCCGGAGAGAACGATCCTGTCGCCGCGGCGGTAGCGCAGCACTTTGGCGAGACGGTGGGCGAGATCGCCGGTGAGCGTGACGTTCTTCGCGCGAAGAAGCTTCTCGTCGACGAAGAAGCGACGGGGCTCGTCCGTCACGGTCGCTCCACGACCAACGCCCGCCAGATGCCGTCCTCGATCTCACGATTGACGCGGAGGCCGGCGCTTTCGAAGGCTTTGCGCAGACCGCCGACCGCTTCGTCGAGGAAGCCGCTGGCGATGAGCTTGCCGCCGGGGGTGAGCGAGTTACAGAGCCTCGAAGCCAGGCGCTCCAGCGTAAGGCCGCTGATGTTGGCGACGATGACGTCGAACTGCTGGTCGAGCAGCTCGAGGGTGGCTTCGCGCGTTTCGATGTCGACGTTGTTGTTGGCGGCGTTCTCCCCGGCTGCCTTGACGGCGAGCGGGTCGATGTCGAGGGCAAGCAGGCTGGTGGCGCCGAGCCTGGCGGCAGCGATGGCGAGAATGCCGGAACCGCAGCCGAGATCGAGGAGGCGCTCACCGCCGGTGATTGTGTCTTCGAGCGCGGCGAGACACATCGCGGTGGTGGGGTGCTGGCCGGTGCCGAACGCCATGCCGGGATCGATGCTGAGCACGATGTCGTCCGGCTTTGGCGTGTTCTCGACCCAGGACGGGACGATTAGCAGACGCTTGCCGATGCGCTGAACGTCGAAGTACTTCTTCCAGGCGTCGCGCCAGTCCTCTTCGGCGAGCGTGCGAGTCTCGTGCCAAACGGGCGAGCGCTGGAGCGGCGCGTGCTGCAGCGCAACCTCGAGGCCGCGACGGATGCGATCGATGTCGGCGTCGGGGCGGACGTAGCCTTTGACGAGCGCGGGTGAGTCGCCGTCCGCGACGTAGGTCTCGGTTTCGCGATCGAGGCGGGACGGCGTTTCGATGGCGACGCCGCCGGGGCAGGCCTGGCGCAGCAAGTCGGCGGCGATCTCAGCGTCGATGCCGGCAACTTCGACGGCGATCTCTAGCCAGGGGCCGGTCGATGGGGAGTCGTCGGTGGTCATGTTGCGCCTATTGTGGCAGAGGGCTCGGTCTTGTGCGTGGGGGCGCGGCAGGTGCGTGGGAGCGCAGCGTCCGCGTTGGGCGGTACGTCCGTAGGGCGCGGCAAGCGCCCCTACTTGAGCGCGCCTTTGATCTTCTTGAGCAGGCCCTTGTCTTCGTTGATGGGGGTGCCAAAGGATTCGGCGAGGCGCTTGAGGAGGTCACGCTGCTCTTCGGTGAGGTCCGTCGGGGTCTCGACGGTGGCGCTGACGATGAGATCGCCGCGGCCGCCGGAGTGGAGACGCTGGACGCCTTTGCCCTTGAGGGTGAAGTGGCGGCCACTTTGCGTGCCGGCGGGAATCTTGAGGGAGGTTGGATCGCCATCCAGTGTCGGGATCTCCGCCTCGTAGCCGAGCGCGGCCTGGGCGGGGTTCATGCTGAGCTCGTAGATGAGGTGCTCTTCTTCGCGCTTGAAGAACGCATGCTGGGAGACGGCGATGTAGACGTAGAGGTGGCCGGGCGGGCCGCCGTGCATGCCGGCATCGCCCTCACCGTTGAGGCGCATGCGGGAGCCGTCGCCGACGCCGCCTGGAATGGAGACGACGAGGTTGCGGGGCTTACGCTCGCGGCCCTGGCCACGGCATTCCTTACACGGGTCGTTGATGGTGCGGCCTTCGCCGTGGCACTTGGGGCAGGTGGCGATGTTCACGAACTGCCCGAAGAAGCTCTTGCTGACGCGGCGCACCTGACCGCTGCCCTCGCAGGGGGCGCAGCGAGTCATCGTCGAGCCGGGCTCGGCGCCGGCGCCCGCGCAGCGAGCACACCGCTCGATGCGGTCGACGGCGATCTCGCGCTCAGTGCCGAAAGCTGCTTCCTCGAACGTGATCTCGACGTCGGCGCGCCGGTCGCCGCCACGCTGCGGCTCGCGGGTGCGGCGCGCGGTCTGACCGCCGAAGAAGGCGTCGAAGATATCGCCGAAGCCGTTGAAGTCGGCCGAGCCTTCGAAGCCGCGCCCGAAGTCGAAGCCGGCGAGACCAGCGTGCCCGTAGCGATCGTAGGCCGCGCGCTTATCGGTATCGGAGAGGACTTCGTAGGCCTCGCTGATCTCCTTGAAGCGCGATTCGGCGTTGGCGTCCTTATTGCGGTCCGGGTGGTACTCCATCGCCAGGCGGCGGAAGGACTTCTTGATCTCGTCCCCGTTGGCGTTGCGAGTAACGCGAAGGACCTCGTAGTAATCGGTCTTGGTCGTAGCCATACCCGGTCATTGTACCGCGCGGGGCGTTTCGGGCGAGTCTGTCCGGCGGCGCATAACGCACGTAAAATAGAAGGGCTATGAAAACGAAGGCTCGGGCGAAGGCTGGCCCATCCGCACGGAAGAAGACGACTCCTTCGCGGGCAAAAGTTAAGGCCGGGCCGAAGCGAGTGGCGAAGAAGACGCCCTCCCGGAAGGCCGCACCGAAGTCGACGATAACGGCCCGGCGTAAGGCGACGAAGACGGCGGTGGCGAAGAAGCCAGCAGCGAAGAAAGCCCCGGCCCGCGTGAAGGCGAAAGCTTCGAAGCCGGCGCGGAAGACTGCAGCGAAGGCACCCGTTAAGACGAAGCGGCCCGCTGCGAAGAAGCCAGTAGCGCGAGCGACGAATTGGCGACGCCCGAAGGTTGCGGCGAAGACGCAAGCGAAGGCGCGCGCGAACGGCCGGGTGCCAGAGGTACGGGAGTTCACCAAGCGCGAGGCTTGGGCGACGTTTGACTGGTACGCCCGCACGTTCGCGGGAATGTCAGGCAAGGAGTTCGTCGAGTGGTGGAACCGCGGCGAGTTCGCGAAAGACCCGGACGACATGCCAGGCGTGATGACCGTCGCGATGAAGTTGCCGCTCGTCGAGGGCTGGTAGGTGGCCGAGCGAGCGTCACGCGCATCGATTCGGCTTCACCTGCAACAAGCGCAACGCCTCGTCGGCCTAATCACGGACCGCGTGCTGCGTATCGCGGACCAACCATCGAACAATCAGCAGCTCTACCTGACGTTCCCTGGATTACCAGCGGACCTCTCTGGCGTTCGCCTTCGTCTTATCGTCGACGAATTCTTCCGCGTCTACGAATTTGGATCAGGCACGACATCCAGGCACACGTTTATCACCTTCGGCTACCAGTACAAGCTGCTAGACGCCGGCAACAAAGAGATCCTCGCTTACCACTGGCATCCCTCCGGACCAAGCAAAGCGAAGCAGCCGCACCTTCATCTTGGGTCAGCGGCGCAGGTGCGCCAGCGGGACCTGGCGGCCGCGCACCTGCCGACGGGGCTGATCGCGCTCACAGATATGGTCGAGCTGGCGATCGAAGCCTTCGGCGCAGAGCCGCGCACCTCGGACTGGCGGACGGTCGTCGCTGAGGCGCGCGCCGCCCGTTAGTCGTTGCCAGTTACCCCTTGCCTGATTAGAACATGTGTTCTCTTCTCGATCGTGCACAGCGGTATGAGGAGGGTCGGGACGATGAGTGACAACGACAACGAGCTGGAGGAGCAACTGGCGGAAGCTCGCGCCCAGATTGAGTCGCTGCAGGGTGCGGCGGCTGACGCTGAGGCGCGGGCGGCGACGGCTCGCGAGGAGCTGAGCGCGGCCCGGAACGAGCAGGACGGCCTGCGCTCGCAACTGGCGGAGTCGGAGGAAGCGCGAGGCCTGGCGGCGTCGACGATCGCGGAGCTGGAGGCTCGCGCGGAGTCGGTGCGCGGGGAGCTGCGAGGCGCGGTGGCGAAGTACCGAGCAGCCCGGCTGAGCGCAGCGCCGGACATCCCGCACGACCTCGTGCCGGAGCACGAAACAGTCGAAGACGTTGACCGCGAGTTCGAGTCGGCGCAGCGCGTGGTCGGGCAACTGCGGGAGAAGATCGAGCGCGAGGCGGTGGAGCAAGCGCGCGCGGCTCGTGTTCCAGCCGGAGCGCCGGCGCGGCGCGGGACGGACGTCTCGTCGCTGTCCGCGGGAGAGAAGATCAAGCTCGGGCTGCAACGTCTGGATCGCACGGGCCGGTAGGTTGGCCCGCTAACAGCGGGGGATAGAGGTGAGGGGTGGTGGAGCGCCCCCGTCGTTAATACGGCGGGGGCGCTGTGCTGTTTGTTTAGGGAATGCGCGTGGGATCCGGGCAAAGGATCGGAAGTGGTTCGGTCTGGAAGCCGGCCAGGAATCTCAAAAAGACAACGATATCGAAGGGATCCACGTTTTGATCGCACCTTCCTGTGTATTCCTGACCAGGACAGTCCGGGGTGCTGACGCCAGCGACGTCTTGTAGCTCGGCAAGCAGGTCGAAAGCATCGGTATGGCCGTTGCAGTCGACGTCCCCACTGAACCCGCCGCCGCAACCGAGTTGCCGAATGTTTTGAGCCATGGCGGTCGTGAAAGGCGTGCAGGCGCCGCACGGCAGGAGAGTGTTCGGGTCAGTTGGGTCTGGCCCGCCAGCACCGATAAACACGTAGTTAACCAGGCAAACCGGCAGGTTCTGGCCGTCTACCGCCGTTGGATTCGGGTCGCAGGCGTCACCAATGCCGTCGCGGTCCGTGTCCGTTTGGTCGCCGGCGGCGATGGTTGTTTCGTTCAGCCCGTTCTTAGCAAGCGGACAGTTGTCCAGGCGATTTTGCCAGCCGTCTCCATCCTCGTCCGCGTTTGAGAGACCGTTAGCGGAGTTATGAGTGCTCTTCACCGTCGGAAACGGATCGCAGTCGTCGGGTACGCCGTCACCGTCTTGATCGCCTGGGCTCTGCGTGGTTGGCCCGCGTGGGTCCCATCCGGAGTCGTTCGGCGTTGTCGGACAGGGGTCGAGCGTGTTCTCGATTCCGTCGTTGTCAGCATCGGGTGCCGGGTTGGCGAAGATCGTGAAGGCGGAGACGCGATCGTTTGGTGTGCCGCGATAGGTCTTGCCGTCGACGGTGCCGTTTAGCGTCATCGTGCTCCAGAAGGGCGCGCAGAGATCGCTGATCGGGTCTTTGGCTGAACCGGGCGACGTTGGGTCCTGGAAGATCGAGACGGTGGGGTAGCCGAGCGCTGGATCGATGCTGTAGCGGTCCGAGATCCTGGCGCCGGGCTGGAAGACGAGGAAGTTCCAGACGATGGTGGTACCGGTGACCGACGTCCTGTTAACGCCAACGTAGCGCGCGATAAGCTTCGTCAGGTCCATGCCCACTTTGTCCGCAACGTCGCTGAGGTAGGAGGGCCAACTGGTCGCGGCGGTGGGGATGCCGGTGCCGTTGTCCTCAGCGTAGGGGCGCAGACGGTCCGCCGCGCCCTCCGCCCGCGGAGTAACGTGCGGGTTGGTATCAATCGTAGCGTCGAGCAGGTCGAAGCTGACGGGGAGAACTATGCTGCAGCCGTTGTCGAATAACCCAAACGTCATCTTGCTGTTGAACGTCCCGACCTTTGCGCCGTCCTGAATGTCGCCGTCAGTAGCGACATCCCAGCCCGGCGGCGTGAAGAAGACGGTGTCGCTCGGCATCCAGATATTCGTGCTGCCAGGGGAAGAAAACGGCGCACAAGTAAACGGGTCGAGGCCAGCACCGAAGACAGTGGTTATGTCGGTGGGCGTGTCGGCAGCAGTGGAGGAGAGATTGGTGGAGGAACAGACGGTGAACGGATTGGCGCCCTTCGCCGAGCCGGGCGAGAGCCAGAGGACAAGCGCGAGGACGATGATGCCCAGAGCTGTGCGTGCCATGTTGGACTACCCTTCCTCGCCGCGAGCACATTCTGCGCTCGATCCGGGGGCGCGTCAATCAGCGCGGGAGGAGGATTTGGCCAGA
This sequence comes from Chloroflexota bacterium, assembly GCA_039933275.1. GTDB lineage: Bacteria > Chloroflexota > Dehalococcoidia > SM23-28-2 > RBG-16-64-32 > DATKKM01. Next base: position 11,195 of record JBDTOK010000068.1, read on the forward strand.
GACGCCGGGGAGCTCGTACGTCTGCAGGTGCTCTTCGATGACGCCTGGCGGGATGGAGCGGAGGAGGATGGCGCCGCCGATGATAGCGATGAGCACGTCGTCCAGGTGGCCGAGAACGGGGATGAAGTCGGGGATGAGGTCGATGGGTGAGGCGAAGTAGACGACGACGGCGAGTGCGACAATCTTTGCGAAGAGCGGCACCCGCGCGTCGCGCGCAAGGTCACGCCCGAAGCTGATCTTGTCCCGGAAGCGGAGGCGGCCGATGCGCTTCGCGAGCTTGCGTTCGTCGGAGCGGACGATGCGCCAGGCGATGAACGCGGCCACCGCCGCGAGGATGACCAGCGCCGCGCCAAAGACGAGCGCGAGCGCGAGTAGTATGTCCTTCACGCGTCGAGTGTAGACGGGCCGAATGGCACTCGTCCTGCCCGTAACCTCCCAGCTAGCATGTCGTTATGAGATTGAGATGAATCGCCGGGTGCTGTCCACACCTCGAGCCGCTTCGGCGCTGGCCGTCCTGATTGCCGCCGCGATCGGGCTGGCTAGCGCCTGCGGCAACGATGACTCTGCGACCAACACCCCATCGCCTTCGGCTTCACCGACGGCAACCGCCTCCCCATCCACCAGCCCCTCACCATCGCCGACGCCGTTCGTCATCGACGGCGGGCCGATCACGCACGGGGACGCGGTTACCGCGCTAGCGATGCAGGCTGATGCGGACCACTATCAGTCGCCGGTGGGCGCTTACGGCAACATGATCATCGTGCAGACGATGCCGGCCAAGGGTCCGGACAGCGAGACTGTGGGATGGAGCTACTCGCTCTGGGACCCGGCGCAGAATACGTTCACGCCCGCCTGGACCGACGCTCCGGGACTGCAAGAGACGTTCATGCAGTCGGACGGCGATTGGGTGGAGACCGTCACGCGCGGCTTCGGCGGGACGGCGGGCATGGACGAATGGACGCTGACCCTGCGCAACCTCAAGACCGGCGAGGTGAGGACGATCGCGCAGGCGCAGCCGGGGCTGGCCGACATCAACATCACACAGGTCACGTTGCAGAACAACCCCGACCCCTCGCTCGCCGGCGGCAAGCTGGTCTGGAGCGAGGTGCACACCGTCGCAGGGGATGGCATCCAGTCCAGCATCATGATGTACGACATCGCCACGGCCGTGACGACGACGGTGGAGATAAAGACCGACCATGCATACCAGGACCTCTGGTCGGCGAGCACCGGCGGCGGCAAAGTCTCCTGGCTGGAACGCGACGAGACGGACTTTCGGATGATCATCCATGATCTCGCGACTGCGAAGCGCATCACGCTGGGAGCGGACGCCTCGTTCAGCCAGGCGAAGCTGACGCCAGACGGCCGCTACCTCGCGGTGGAGAAGCGAGACGAAGGCGGATCGTACGCGAAGTTTTTGATCAATGTGGCGACGGGAGAAAAGCAGTCGATCGTCGCGGGCCGCCAGGGTCCGGGCTTATTCACTACACCGCGCTACATCTCGTGGGACAACTCAGTTATCTGGGACACCCCAACCGTCGTAGCCGGAACGGCGCCCGCAGGTCTGTACGATATCCAAACGCACGTTCTGAGGTCGATAGACTCAACGCCTGTGGTGCAAACAAACGTGGCCCACCAGATGGGTCGTTGGTTCGTCTGGCAGGAGCTGCCATTGCCGACCGGCGCGGCGGACGCTATCTACTACTTTATGGAGTTGCCCGACTAGCGAAGACCGGTCGCCAACTCCTAGCCGTAGAGCCGCTGGCGGATGTCCTCCACCACGTTCGTGCCGTTAAGGCGCAGGTGGCGGGCGTTGAACTTTTCGTGCTCCACGCGCAGCACGAGGTCCGTTGGGTCTTCGCCTACCGGTAGCGCGAGACCGCAGGTGCCGAAGGCGCTCGTCTTTGCTTCGGCGACTGGTTTGCCGTGCGCGA
>JBDTOK010000069.1:0-12968 GCA_039933275.1 Chloroflexota bacterium
TTCGTGCGCGTGAACGTGCCGAAGTTGGAGCTCGCGCCCCAGACGGCGATCAGCAAGTACATCGGGAGGACGGCCACCTCGTACCAGAAGAAGAAGAAGAACAGGTCTTCCGAGATGAACGTGCCGTAGACGCCCGCCACGAGCAGGAAGAGCAGGACGAAGAAGTCCTTCGGGCGATAATTGATGTTCCAGGAGACGAGCGTCGCCGCCAGGATCACGATGCCGTTGAGCAAGACGAGAGGCGCAGCGATGCCATCGAGGGCGAGGAAAAAGGTGATGCCGTTCCCCTTGAGGAAGCCGACGTTCTCCAGCCACGTCCATTGCAGGCGGTAGCGCAGGCCATCGCCGCCGTCGTACTGGTAGACGATGAAGATGACCAGCGAAAGCACGAACATCGAGACGGCGCCCGCGAGCGCGACGTAGCGCACGAGCTGCGGGTACTGGCTGGGGATCAGCATAAAGAGGATGGTGCAGGCCACCGGTATGACGAGCAGCGCGAGGAGTGCGTACTGCATCGCTAGACCTCCAGCACCAGGAACAGAATGGCGATGACGACAACGCCGCCAGCGATCGCGAGCGCGTAGTTCGGGAGCTTGCCGGTTTCGGTGAGGCGCAGCTCGCGGCCGGCGAACCAGCCGAGGCCGGCGGTGCCGTCCACGCCCGTGTCGTTGACGACGGTGCGGTCGAACCAGGCGATGACGGCGCTCAGGCCTAGGATCACGCGGTTAATGATGAACTGGTAGAAGTCGTCGATGAAGTAGCGGCGCTCCAGGAGAATCGCGATCGGCTTGAAGGTGGTCCGGATGCGGTCGACGAGCGCCGGGCGCACCTCCCAGAGGTAGTAGGCGAGGATCAGGCCGCCGCCGGCGAGGGCAGTCGAGAGCACGGCCACATCGACGTGGAACTTGAACTTCTCGGGCTCGACGGAGTAGACGAACTCGGTGAAGCCGCCAGGGAAGCCGAGCGCCTTGCCGAAGAAGTGGAACACGAAGAGCCCGCCGATCAGCGTCGGAATCGCGAGGATGATCAGTGGCACGCTCATCAGCGGCTCGGCCTCGTGGGCGTGGTCGTAGACGTGGTGGTCCTTCGGCGTCGAGAGGAACGTAAGCACGTAGAGCCGCGTCATGTACACGCCAGTCACGGCCAGGCTGGCGAGCAGCGCGATGTAGCAGAAGATGTTCTGCGCGTGGTGAGTCGAGACGAGCACCTCGTCTTTCGCCCAGAAGCCCGATAGCGGAATGATGCCGATCATCGCGCCCGCGCCTAAGGCGAACGTCAGCGACGTAATCGGCATCTTGTCGCGCAGGCTGCCCAGCTCACTCACGTCTTGCTTCTCCGTGGCGTGAATCACCGCGCCGGAGCCGAGGAAGAGCATCGCCTTGAAGAAACCGTGCACGAACAGGTACAGCATCGCGGCGGTGACGGAATGCGAGCCGAGCGCGACAAACATCAGTCCAAGCGAGTTCAGCGTTGAGTAGGCGATGACGCGCTTGATGTCAGTGGCGGCGAGGCCCATCGTCGCGGACAGCCAGACAGTGATCAGGCCGAGGATCGTGACGATGTCGAGGACGACGGCCGGAGCCTCTTCGAAGAGCGGCAGCATCCGCGCGACCATGTAGACGCCGGCGACGACCATCGTCGCGGCGTGGATGAGAGCGGAGACCGGCGTCGGGCCTTCCATGGCGTCAGGGAGCCAGACGTGCAGTGGGAACTGGCCGGACTTGCCGACCGCGCCCATGAACAAGAACAGCACGGCGATCGCTAGGTAGGTGCTGGAGTAGCCGCCGGCTTGCGCGAAGTGAATGATCTCTTGAATGTTGAACGTGCCGGCCTCGCGATAGAGCAGGATGATGCCGATCAGGAAGCCAACATCTCCGATGCGCGTGGTGATAAACGCTTTCTTCGCGGCCTCGGCGGCGGATCTTCGCTCCCACCAGAAGCCGATCAGGAGGAACGAGCAGAAGCCCACGCCTTCCCATGCGGCGTACATCAGCAGCAGGTTGTCGGCGAGGACCAGCGTCAGCATCGACGCGACGAACAGGCACATCACGGTGAAGTACCAGCCGTAACGCGCGTCGCCGCGCATGTATGCGACGGAGTAGATCTGCACGAGCAGCGCCACGGAGCTGACGACGATCAGCATGACAATGGTGATCTGGTCGACGAAGAAGCCGAGCTTGATGTTGAACCCTTCGTAGCTGATCCAATCCCAGCTCTTGCCTCCGCCGACGAAGCCTTCCGTGTGTTTAACGGCATCCTGCAGGTCAAGCAGGATCGGGAAGAACAAGATGAACGACGCGCCAATCGCTGCAATCGCCACCCAGTCGCCTCGCCGCGGCAACCATGGCCCCGCGATCAGCAGGAAGACGAACGCAGCCAGCGGGATAGCAGGCAGCAGCCAGGCTTGTTCCATACCCATCGGCTAGACCCCTACCATTTCATCAAGTCCGCTTCGTCTACGTTGGCGGTCTGGCGGTTGCGGAAGAGCCGCAGGATGATGGCGAGCCCGAGGCCAGCCTCAGCCGCCGCGACGACGATCACGAAGATGGCGAAGATGACGCCGGTTGCGTTCGTCGGGTCGAGGTAGGCGGCGAAGGTGATGAAGTTGATGCTAACGCCCTGCAGCATGAGCTCGACGCCCATCAGGACGAGCACCGCATTGCGGCGCGCGAGCACGCCGTACATGCCGATCGAGAAGAGGATCGTCCCGAGCACGAGGAAGTCGTTGATCGGGATCATTGACCCCGCCCCTCCCCGCACCCCGTAGCAAGTAGCAAGTAGCAAGTAGCAAGAACGTTCGCGGCACTCTGGCTACTTGCTACTGGATACTGGCTACTCCGCCGCATTACTCGCCCTCCTCGCCGCGGGCGATGACGATGGCGCCGATGAGCGCGACCATCAGGACGAGCGAGGCGATTTCGAAAGGGACGGCCCAGGTTGTAAAGAGCGCGTCGCCGATCTGTTCCGTGGTGATGACGTTGATCTTGTCGCTCTCGCCGGGGAAGTCGGTGGTGATGATGGCGATCGTTGACGTGATCATGAAGGCACCGGCTGTGATCGCGGCGAAGGGCGCCTGGCGGCCGTTCAGGCTGCCCGTGACATCTCGCACGCGGGTAAGCATCATCGCGAAGAGGATGAGGATCGTAACGGCGCCGCCGTAGACGAGCACCTGCACGATCGCCAGGAACTCCGCCGCCAGTAAGATGAAGACGCCGGCGACGGCGATCAGCGAGAGGATCAGAAACAGCGCCGAGTGGACGATGTTCTTAGCGGTGACAACGCCAAGCGCGCTGACCACGGTCAAAGCGGCAACGAACCAGAAGATGACTTCTTCGTAGGTCATGCCGCGGTTCCGCTAAGTATGCTCAAGCTGGATTAACCCTCGCCACCTTCCGCGTTCGGAGAGCTAGGATTTGCCATCGGTTCATCTAGTTTGGCCGCAGCGTCGGGGGCGGCCGTTGGTGCGTTCGGTTGTTGCGACTGCGGGTGCGACGCCCGCTCGGCGGCTTCGTCGCCCTCTTCTTTGTGGGGGGCCCAGCCGGAATGCGCGACGCCCATTGGCTCGCGGAACGGGTCCTTCAGCTGGCCCGTCTTCGACTGCTTGAGGAGTGCGTCCTTGTCCATGACGAGCTCTTGGCGGTCGTAGCGGGAGAGCTCGATGCCCTCCCACGTATTGTTCATCACAATGGCGTCGAAGTTGCAGACCTCCACGCAGATGTCGCAGCGCATACAGCGCGCGTAGTCAAGGTAGAAGCTGTCCACGATCTTCTTGCGCTTGCTCTTGCCCAGCGCGAAGTTTGGATTGTCTTTCATCGTGACGGTCATGCAGTCCACCGGACAGAAGCGGGCGCAGACCTGGCAGCCGGTGCAGAACGATTCGTCCTTCTCGAAGTCCCAGAGGAGGACCGGGAAACCGCGCGTGCGGTGCGGGAGAACCTTCTTCTCAGTGGGGTACGAGACGGTCACCGGCTTGCGGAAGGCAGCCCGTAGCGTTGTACCAATCGACTTCACCATTCCCAGCATCAGAGCACGCTCCCCATCCGCGCCACAGGCGCCTGCAAGGGAACGTTTGTCTTGCGGGCGGCCATGTACAGCACTCCCATTAGCGCGCCTGCGCCTATTAGCGAAAGAATTGTCAGTGTGTAGTCCGGCCAGTCGTACACCAGCACGAGGCCGTTCACCAGGATCTGGTACAGCGTGAACGGCAGCAGCACCTGCCAGCAGAGCGACATTAGCTGGTCGATCCGCAGGCGGGGGAGGCTGGCGCGCATCCACATAAAGAACAGCACGAAGCCCAACGTCTTGACGGCCATAACGATCGCCTGGGCGTAGCCTGGGATGTCGTGCTTGAGCGGCCACGTCCAGCCGCCGAGGAAGATCAGGGACCCGAGAATCGAGATCAGGACGAGGCTGGCGAACTCGCCAAGCTGGAACATCGACCAGCGAATGCCGGAGTACTCCACCGTCGCCCCACCGACGACCTCGGACTCAGCGACCGGGATGTCGAACGGTTGGCGGTAGAGCTCGGCGAGGCCGGCGATCGTGAAGATGATGAAGCCAAGCGGCTGGTACGCGATGAACGGCGTCTTGTGCTGCAAGGCCACGATCACGCTCAGGTCCATCGTCTGGCCGAGCATGGCGATGGCGACGACCGTGAGGATGAGCGGCACTTCATAGCTGATGAGCTGGGCGCCGGCGCGCACGCCGCCGAGCAGCGCGTACTTGTTGTCCGAGCCCCAACCGGCCATGATCATGCCGACGATCGAGAGGCCGGAGACGGCGACGATGTAGAAGAGGCCCAGCGTCATGTTTCGAATAAAGATCTCCGCCGTGAAGGGGAGCGCTACCATCGCCATGATGACTGGGACGACGATGACGAACGGCGCCAACTCAAACACCCAGCGGTCGGCGCTAGTAGGCCGCACGTCTTCTTTAGTGATTAGCTTGATGGTGTCGGCGATGCCCTGGAGCAGGCCGTACGGCCCAACTCGCATAGGCCCGAGGCGCTGCTGGAGCCGGCCGATGACCTTGCGCTCGAGCCAGGTCAGCCAGATGACGCCGACGGGCAGCAGCACCGCCACAACGGCGAGCCGGGCGACCGCGTCGAGCCAGGGGTTGGAGGAGATGGCCAGCAGCACTATGCCGCCCCCCGCTGCCCCGCCCCGCGGCCGCTCATCGGTCCACCTCGCAGAGGACGATGTCTGTAGAGCCGAGGATTACGATGACGTCCGAGACGTAGTGGCCGACGCACATCTCGCGCAGGGCGGAGATGTTGCAGAAGGACGCGCCGCGCACCTTGTGGCGGTAGGGCTTGTCGGTGCCGGTGGCGATCAGGTAGACGCCGTACTCGCCGCGCGGGCTCTCGACGCGCATGTAGACTTCGCCGGCCGGAACGCGGAGGGTGCGCTTCATGCCTTCACGCATGATCGGGCCTTCCGGCAGCTGGGCCAGCGCTTGCTCGATGATGCGGACGGACTGCTTCATCTCCTCCAGCCGCACGAGTAGCCGATCGAAAACGTCGCCGGTCGTGCCCGTCGGGATGTCGAACTCGAACCGGTCGTAGATGGAATACGGCTCGGCGCGACGAAGGTCGTGCGCGAGGCCGGTAGCGCGGAGCATCGGGCCGCTGAGGCCCCAGTTGATCGCCTGCTCCGGCGTTGTCGGGGAGAGGCCGCGGCAGCGCATGTAGACGACTTCGTTCGTCATCATCAGGCCTTCGAGGTCGCCGAGACCCTTGCGTATGTGCTTGATCATGTCGTTGCAGCGCTCGACGAAGTTCTCCGGAACATCCCAGCCCAGGCCGCCGGGGCGGAAGTAGTTGTACATCATCCGCTCGCCGGTAACTTCTTCGAACAGCTCCTGGATGTACTCGCGGTCGCGGAAAGCGTACATAAACGACGTGCCGAAGAGGCCGACGTCCGTCCCGAAGGCGCCGAAGAACATCAGGTGGCTGGTGATGCGGTTGAGCTCGGCGAGGATCACGCGGATGTACTGGGCGCGCTCCGTCGGCTCGAAGCCAGTGAGCTTTTCGACTGCCTCCACCCAGCAGTGTTCAGTGTTGAACTGCGCAAGGTAGTCCGTGCGGTCGTGGTAGCCGATTACCTGGCGGTAGTCGCAGTTTTCGGGGAGCTTTTCGTTGCCACGGTGCATGTAGCCGATGACCGGGTCGAGGTCAGTGACGACTTCGCCGTCTACGGTGATGACCATGCGGAAGACGCCGTGCGTAGCGGGATGCTGCGGCCCCACGTTGACGTTGATGTCAACCGTCTCAAGCTCGCGCTCGCCGGGGATTACGGTTTCGCGGGCCACTAGGAGTTCTCCTCCGAGAACTTCTTGAGCGCCTCGGCGACGAACTTCTTCTCGTCTTCAGTGGTCATGCCTTTCGCGCGGGCTTCCGCGCGGGCCTTTGTGATGACGCGGGCCTTCGCCTGCGCCATCTCGACCTTGGACATAGCTGGCTTTGGCGCGGGGGCGGGCGCAGCGGCCGGGGCCGCATCCAGCTGCGCGGAGAATTCCTTCAGTTTCTCTGCTACGTACTTCTTTTCGTCTTCAGTGGCCATGCCCTGGCCGCGAGCTTCCGCGCGGGCCTTGGTGATAACGCGGGCCTTGGCCTGCGCCATCTCGACCTTGGACATTGCGGGTGCCGCGGGTGCGCCGGCCGCCGCTCCGATGGCGCCGGACGCCAGGTCGGCTTCGAACTTGTCGATCGCCGCACGAACGGCGGCTTTCTCGTCTTCCGGCGAGAGGCCAGCAGCGCGGGCCTTGTCGCGCGCTTCTTTCATGAGCTTGGCCTTGGCCTGAGCGATCTCCACCTTCGACATTGGCGGCGGCGGGCCGCCCGCGGCCTCAGCCGTCTGGCGCTTCGCCTTGTCGATGGCAGAGAGGATGTCCTCCTGCCACTCTTCGATATCAGCGAGCGGGTGGCTCTTGAGGAGCGGGAAGTAGCCCATGCCTTCCTCGGTCAGCAGCGCGCGCAGGTCCGGGTGGCCATCGAAGACCATGCCGAACATTTCGTGGGTCTCACGCTCGTGCCAGTTGGCGGCCGCCCAGAGGTGGCTGACGGTGGGCATGTGCGGGTCGACTGAGGGGAATCGGACCTTTACGGCGAGCGAGTGTTTGTTCTTGAACGAATACAGGTGGTAGACCGACTCGAGCTCCGAGAGGTAGTCGACGCCGGACTGGCAGCGCAGGTAGTCGAAGGCCAGCCGCGGGTCGTCGCGCAGCGTTTGCATCACGCGGACGAAGTCGTCGCGCTGGAGGACGATACACTCGTCCATCGGCGTGGCGACGATATCCATGCGGACGCCGGGCATAATGCTCTGCAGCAGCTGGGCGATTGGCCCGGCTGGCGGCGGAGACGGCGCTTCGACGACGGCTTCTTGCGTCACGGACGACGTCCGATCTTGCCGCGTTCCTCCATGATCTTCTTTTGCAGCGCGAGGAAGGCGTCCATCAGAGCTTCCGGTCGAGGCGGGCAGCCGGGCACGTACACGTCGACGGGGATGATCTTGTCGACGCCCTGGAGCACGCGGTCGTAGCGGGTGTAGGGGCCGCCATTGGTTGCGCAGGCGCCCATCGAGATCACCCACTTCGGCGAGGGCATCTGCTCGTAGAGGAGCTTGACGGCCGGGGCCATCTTCTTGGTGACGGTACCGGACACGATCATGACGTCCGACTGGCGAGGAGACGGCCACGGCACGATGCCAAAGCGGTCGAGGTCATGACGGGCCATGAACGTAGAGATCATCTCGATCGCGCAGCAGGCCAACCCGAAGGTGAGCGGCCAGAGCGAGGACTTGCGCCCCCAGGCGATGAGCCAGTCGGCGGGCATCTGCATGATGCCAGGCAGGATCTGCCGGTAGAGCGCCGAGCCTTGCGATGGGTCAGCGGGCGTCGGCTCCAGGCTCTTGATGCGAGCACGGATGTCCGAGGAGACGACGTCTGAAATCGAAAGCAGGGGGTCGTCGCGGACTTCGTATACCTGGATCTTGTCGGGGTCAGCCATCGCTTACCTCCACCTCAGTACGCCCTTTTTCCAGGCGTAGAGCAGCCCAAACCCAAGAATCGCGATGAACACGACCATCTCCCAGAACGCCGTCTTGCCCAGCGCGACGAATCGGATCGCCCACGGAAATAGGAAGGCGGCTTCTATATCGAAGATCAGGAAGAGGATGGCGAACAGGTAGTAGCGGAAGTGAATCTGGACGCGAGAGCGCCCGATTGTGAGCATTCCGCACTCGTAAGTGGTGCCTTTAATGTCCGACTTCTGGCGCGGCGAAAGGATGAGGTTGCCGATAAGAGCGGAGCCGACAAGCACAAAACCGAGGATTGCGGCGATAAAAACGGCGATGTAGTTGCTGAAGATGTCGCCGATCATGGCGTTACGGCGTCCTTGTGCCAGTTAATTGTGCCATTTTCCACAAGCGATGCTAGCACCGCACCAATATAGTGTCGAGTCGGGTTAGGAGCGGATTAAGCGGTATTGGGCGCCTATCTACAAACCGCCACAAAAACGCGACTGATCCGGCCTCAAACCGGCCCCGCGGACAATATTCGCGAGGCGCTAGTGCGACATGACGAGGCCGTTCAGCCCCTGCACTCCCTTGAGGGCCGAGATCTCGCCCTGGTGGGTGGCGACGTGCCAGATGAAGAGGTTGGCGATGAGCGACTGTACTGGCATCGGTGGAGCGAAGCCGGGGTCAACGATCTTCTCGAGCTCGGCGTCACTGGCGTTGGTGATGAAGGCGTCAGTGGCCTGGTAGACGGCCTTGGCGTAGTCGCGGAAGAGCTTGAGGTCCAGGCTTGGGTGCCAATCGGGGTCCAGGCCGCCCTGTGGCATGTCCAGGCCAATCTTCTCGGCCCAGCCGCCGGTGTAGTAGATCGGCTTCTCGCCCCGGATGAGCCCGTTGAGTAGCCCGTCCTCACTGAAGATCGTGTGTCCGTAGATGGCGCCGATCGAGTTGACGGTTGAATTGGGCAGCTTCGTGGCGGCGACGTCATTCGGGCAATCGCCGATAGCGGCCTCCATGATGCCGTGCAGGGTCTGCATTTGCTGTAGAAGCGTTGTCCTAGCGTCCATTGGTCGGCCTCCGTGTTTGAGAATGTCGGGATTATCCCAGATGACGGGGGGTTGGAACAGTGGTTTGGCAGCCCAGTGAAAGGACCTTAAACCGAAGGCGCTGTCTAGCCGAGTTCTGACATCCGCTGCTGGAGCGCCGCGAGCCGGGACTGCGCGGCGGTGAGGCTTTCCTCTTCTCGGGCGATCACGCTGGCGGGCGCCTTGGCTCGGAAGTCGCCATTGTTCAGTTTGCCGGAGATGCGGTTGACGTGCGCCTGCGCCTCGTCCAGCTGTTTCTGCACTCGGGCTCGCTCCGCGTCCAGGTCGATCAGGCCGGCGAGCGGCAATATGACCTGCGCTTTGTCCAGCACGGCGGATGCGACCTGGTCGGACGGCGCGTCCGCTGGCGTGGCGACGACGTGAAACGGGCGGACGCGGGCTAGCGCCTCGACGAGCGGGGCGGCAGCGTCCAGCATCTCTCGGGCAGTGTCGGCGACGACGTATGCTTCGACGAAGCGGCCGGCGTCGACCTGGCGCTCGGCGCGGATGTTGCGGATCGCGCGCACGACATCTATCAGCAGCTCGACGTCAGCATCGGCTTCGGCGTCTGTCTCGCCGCCGAGCGGGTAGTCGGCAATGATCAGTGCTTCTTCCAAGCCTTCGACGTTGTCGCGCAGGTGCTGCCAGACGGTTTCGGTCACAAACGGCATGATTGGGTGCAGGAGGCGGAGGCTCGCCTGCAGCACGTAGGCCAGGATAGGGAGCGGAGACTTGTCGCTGTCCTTCAGGCGGACCTTGGCCATCTCCAGGTACCAGTCGCAGTACTCGTTCCAGATGAAGTCGTAGAGGACGCCGCCTGCTGCGTTCAGCTGGAAATCGGTGAGCAGCTTGTTGACCTCGGCGGCGGTGGCCTGCGTTCGCGAGACGATCCAGCGGTCTTCGAGAGGCCAGTCGCGGCGTGCGTCGGCTGAGTCGATCAGGCTTTCGTTGGGCAGCGAGACTCGTTCGCCACCCATGCTCTGGATGACGAAGCGGGAGGCGTTCCAGAGCTTGTTCGCGAAGTTGCGGGAGCGCTCCAGCTTCTCGTCGAAAAGGCGGAAGTCGTTGCCGGGCGTACCGCTTGTGGCCAGCGTGAAGCGAACGGCGTCGGTGCCGTACTTCTCGGTGATGACCAGCGGGTCGACGACGTTGCCGCGGCTCTTTGTCATCTTGCGGCCCTCGGCGTCGCGGATCAGGCCGTGCAGGTAGACGTGGCGGAAGGGGATCTTGCCGGTGTCGAAGAGGCTGAGCATGATCATCCGCGCGACCCAGAAGAAGAGGATGTCGTAGCCGGTTTCCAGCACAGACGTTGGGTACCAGTTATTGAGATCGGGTGTTTGCTCCGGCCAGCCCAGCGTCGAGAACGGCCAAAGACCGGAGGAGAACCACGTGTCGAGCACGTCCGGGTCTTGCGCCAGTTCGTTCGAGCCGCATGTAGCGCACTGCGTCGGGTCGTCGACGGAGGCGATCACGTGGCCGTTTCCGCAGTACCAGACTGGGATACGGTGGCCCCACCAGAGCTGGCGGGAGATGCACCAGTCGCGGATGTTCTCCATCCAGTGCATGTATGTGCGCTCGAAGCTGCGCGGAATGATCTGGATCTGACCGCTGCGTACGACCTCGATCGCGGGCTCGGCGAGCGGCTGCGTCTTCACAAACCACTGCTCGCTGACAAGCGGCTCGACGATCGTGTCGCAGCGCTCGCAGTGGCCGACTGACAGCGTGTGGTCTTCGACGTGGTCCAGTAATCCGAGGCGGTCGAGGTCTTTGACGATGAGCTCGCGCGTCTGAAAGCGGTCGAGGCCGTTGTAGGGGCCAGCCTCTTCGTTCATCGTCGCGTCCGTGTTCATCGCGACGATGATCGGGAGGTTGTGGCGCGCGCCGATGTCGAAGTCGGTTGGGTCGTGGCCGGGCGTCACCTTCACCGCGCCCGTCCCGAAATCGGTGGCGACGGCATCGTCGGCGACGATCGGGATGTGGCGTTCGATAATCGGGAGGAGCGCCTTGCGGCCGATGATCGACTTCCAGCGCTGGTCGTCCGGATTCACGGCGACAGCGACGTCCCCGACGATCGTCTCCGGGCGGGTGGTCGCGACCGTCACGTACTCGTTGGTCGGGTGGTCCGCGTCGTCGAGCAGAGGATAGCGGACGTACCAGAGATGACCCTGCGTCTCCTCATGTTCGACCTCGAGGTCGGAGATGGCGGTCATGCAACGCGGGCACCAGTTGACGATGCGCTTTCCCTTATAGATGAGGCCCTCGTTGTAAAGGCGGACGAAAGTCTCGCGTACCGCGCGCTGGGGGCCGTCGTCCAGCGTGAAGATCTCGTGGTCCCAGTCGCAGGACACGCCCAGGCGCATGTGCTGGAGGACGATGCGGTTTCGTATCTGGCCGACCCACTTCCAGACGCGCTCGACGAAGGCTTCGCGGCCGAGGTCGTGGCGGGACATGCCTTCCTTGGCTAATTGCTTTTCGACAACGTTCTGGGTGGCGATGCCGGCGTGGTCCACTCCCGGCACCCAGAGGGTCGGGTCGCCAAGCATGCGGTGCCAGCGGATGAGCGTGTCTTCGACGGTGGCGGTGAGGGCGTGGCCAAGGTGCAGCTCACCGGTCACGTTGGGTGGCGGCATGATGATGCAGAACGGCTCCCGGTCCGGCACCGTGCGCGGCTTGAAATAGCCCTTGTCCAGCCACATCTGGTAGAGGGCGGCCTCCATGGCGTGGGGATCGTAGGCCTTGGGCATGTCTTCGCGGGTTCTGGCCATAGGTAGGAAAAGAATAGCAGACGCCACGCGCCGTCCACATCGCGTGGGGATATCCGGGTTGACCGCCCTTATGGCTCATGCGAATCTGGCTCTGCGCCCCCGATTTGTAGGAGACAGAGGTTTGCCCCGTAGCGGTCATTGGTTTCGTATTGGCGATTTCGAGTTGCTGGTCGTGTCGGACGGCACGATCCGGCAGGACGCGGGCGCCACTTTTGGCCTGATCCCTCGCGTAATGTGGGAGCAGTACGTCCCGGACCTCGACGAGAAGTACCGGCTGGAGGTTGGCCTCAACTCGCTGGTCATTCGCGGAGCCGGTAAGACGGTGCTCGTTGATACCGGCTGCGGCTCCAAGGTCTACCGTGCGCCCGGGGCCATGGGCATCGACGGCGGCGCGCTTGCGCCCGCCCTTCTCGGTAACGGCATCCTCCCCAGCGACATCGACGTTGTCCTCAACACGCACCTGCACTTCGACCACTGCGGCGGTAACACCTGGAACGACGATGGCTCCGTCCGCCCGACGTTCACGCGCGCCCGCTACATCATCCAGAAGGGCGAGTGGGACGCCGCGATGCACCCGAACGACCGCACGCGCGGAACGTATCTTTCGGAGAACTTCGAGCCACTGGAGGCTGCGAAACAACTCGAGCTGGTGGATGGCGACGCGGAGATAGTGCCCGGCGTGAGACTGGTGCGAGCGCCGGGCCACACCGAAGACCACGCCGTCGTCGAGATCGAGTCGGGCGGGGACTATGCGCTGTACATCGGGGAGCTGTCGCAGCACCCGGTGCAGCTTGAACGCCTGGCCTGGATCAGCGCGTTCGATATCATGCCCGTCGTCTCGCTGGAAACGAAGAAGCGCTTCGTAGAGAAGCTGGTGGAGAAGAACGGTACGATCGTCTCCGTGCACCACGATTACCCTGGCCTCGGGAAGTTGCAGCAGGATGGGCGCCTGCGCCACTGGCAGCCGCTAAACGAAAACGGAGCGGACGCATGATTCGCTCCGCATTCGGTAGGTCAATTGACTGGAGCACTCCTCCGACTAAGGGAGTCCTATTTTACCGCAAAGAAAAACGGAGCGGTGAGACCGCTCCGTTCATCGGCAGCCC
>JBDTOK010000070.1:0-12878 GCA_039933275.1 Chloroflexota bacterium
CTTGTCGGTGGCGGCCGCAACCCGCGCCCCGGCGAGATCACGCTAAGCCACCGCGGCGTCCTCTTCTTGGACGAGTTGCCGGAGTTCGGGCACTCGGTGCTGGAGTCGATTCGACAGCCGCTGGAGGACCGCGTCGTCACTGTCAGCCGCGCCGCCGGCAATGTCACCTTCCCGGCGAACTTCACGCTGGTCACCGCCATGAACCCGTGCCCGTGCGGCTACTACGGTGACACCGCCAGGCCCTGCACCTGTGCCCCGTCCGCCGTCACCCGCTACCAGCACCGCATCTCCGGCCCGCTGCTTGACCGCATCGACATCTACGTCGACGTGCCGCGTGTCGATTTCGAGAAATTGTCGCAGGGGCCAGCGCCGGAAGGCTCGCTGGAGGTGCGAGAGCGCGTCGACTCATGCCGGGGCGTCCAACGTTTGCGCTACTCGGAGTCGCGCCTCTCGTCGAACGCAGAGATGGGCCCGGTGGAGGTGCGCCAGTTCTGCCAGGACACGCTGGACGACGCGGCGCGGTCGCTGATCAAGCTCGCCGTCACGCAACTCGCGCTGTCGGCACGGGCGTACCACCGCGTGCTGAAGGTCGCGCGGACGATCGCTGACCTCGCGCGATCGGACGTCATCGGGTCGGCGCACCTGGCCGAGGCGCTACAATACAGGCATCGAGGGCAAGCCTAGCGAGAGAGGACTGGATGGCCGAAGAGCTGCGTGACATCGAGCCACTGCGGTCGCTTCTCGCGCACCGGCCGCTCGCCATTCTCAGTGACATCGACGGCACAATCGCGCCGATCGTCCCGAATCCGGAAGATTCCCGTGTTTCCAACCGAGCCCGCGACGCACTGCAATCGCTGATGAGCGAGGGCGTTTCGGTTGGGTTTATTACGGGCCGCGCAATAGAGAAGGCCCGCGATATCGTTGGTGTACTGGGCGCCTACTACGCCGGCAACCACGGCCTGAATATCGCGATGGACGGCGCGGCCGAGGCGCCGGAGGAGCTGCGACCGTATGTCGCGTGGGCGCAGCAGGTCATAGCCGACACTTGCGGTCTCAACATCCCCGGCGTAATCGTCGAAGACAAAGGGCCTGTTGTCGCATTCCACTACCGGATGGCGGAGTCGGAGGACGACGCCCGCCGCGCGCTCGAATCTGCGATTTCGGCCTCGCCATCGTCGAAGAACTTTCGCGTGCAAGTCGGACGTAAAGTGATCGAGTTGCGGCCGCCGGTCGCGATCGATAAGGGTACTGCGGTCGAGACGCTGGCCTCACGTATTGGCGCAAGAGCCGTCCTTACCATGGGGGACGATGCAACCGATCTCGACATGTTTCGTGGCGCCCGTGAGTTGCAAAAGCACGGTGTCGCCAGCGCTAGCGTTGCGGTGTGGAGCAACGAAGTGCAGCCGGAGGTCTTGGAGGAAACGGACTACTTCGTTCGCGGCGTAGAAGGCGTCGAGTGGCTTCTAGAAGAAGTACTTAAGGCGATTCGTCCCTGAGCGCGAGCAAGTCCTTGAACTGCATCTCAAGCCACTGCACGATGTCGAACTCTTCCACCTGCTGACGAAGAGCCTGCGCCCGTTCCCGACGCTCTTCCGCGGGCATCGTCAGCGCGTAATATAACGCCCGCACCGTACCCTCGAGATCCGTCGGCGCGACGCCCAACGCAGGCGTGTGTAGCTGCTCGTACGAACCCGCCAGCTCCGAGAGGATGAGCACGCCGTCCCGGCTGTTGACTAGCGGCCCCTCCTTCGACACGAGGTTCATGCCGTCGATGATCGGGTTCACGAGTAGCACGTCGTACATCGTCATGCCGGCGATCGCCTGCGCGTAGTTGTCCTCATAGAACACGCGGATGGGCTGCCAGTCGACATCGCCGAAGTGGTCGTTAATCGACTCCACCAGCTCGAATATCTCGTCCGTGTACGTCTGGTACACGCCCAGCTCACTGCGGGACGGCACCAGGAACTGGATGAAGTTCACACGCCCGCGAAACTCGGGGTAGCGTTCGAGCAGAAGCTCCCACGCACGCAGTCCACGAATGATGTTCTTACTCGGCTCGGAGCGATCGACGCGTACGATGGATCGTTCGCCGAAGATCGGGCGCAGACGTTGTACGTATTCCTGAACCTTGGGCGAGTCTTTGAACTCGAGCAGTCCAGCTGAGTCGATCGATATAGGGTACGAGCGCACGTGCACCTGGTGTCCGCGAAAACGCACGTTGCACGTCTCGTAGTCGACAACGGATCCTTCGAGTATCACCTCGCAGCAGTGTAAGAAATTCTGCACGTCCGCGCGCGTCTGTAGGCCAACGATATCGTTCGCGCACATGTCTTCATGGATGCGGCGGCGCATGAACTCCGGCAGGAGGCCCCAGTAGCGTGGCCCCGGCCAGGGTATATGCGTAAAGTGCAGGATGCTCGCGTTCGGCAGAGCGGCGCGAACCATCGCCGGCGCCAGGTACAGGTGGTAGTCCTGCAGCAGGATCACCGGCGAAGGCCCTTGCGCCTGTTCGATCACGGCATCCGCGATCGCCTGGTTGACGGGGATGTAGCCGCTGTCCCACGCTTCGTAAACGGCGCGCCCAATGTTTGGCGTGCGCGGCGTGTTCCACATAAAGTGCTGCACAAACCAGAGCAGCGGATTGCAGAACACGTAGTAGTGGCGCTGGTACACCGGGTTAGGCACCGTCACGAACTTCACCGACAGATCTTCGCCTGGCGTGTGAATGAGGTTGCCGCTAGTCTCGGTCGCGGCCCGGCGATCGCCTTCCGTCATCGCGGCGGCTACCCACGTCAGCGGCACCATTTGCGCCGTTGCGAGCAGCGCTGTCACCATACCACCGGAGCCGCGTTGTTCGCTCAGCGAGCCGTCCTTCTCGATGTCGTACTGGATTGGCCCGCGGTTGCTTGCAATGATCAATCGGCGGTTGAGGAGTAGCTTCTTAGTCACGTCCTCGAGTCGCTGGACTCGGTCGCGAATTGCGCCTTCGGGCGTGGTCATCAATTCGAGCATGGACGAGCGCCAAAGTGGTGTCAACGCTGAATCGGCGAGGCGTCAGCGTCGGGTGCATCTCAAAGGGCGCGTGCTAAAATCAGCCATGAGCCCTCGTAGCTCAGTCGGATAGAGCACCGGCCTCCGAAGCCGGGGGCACAGGTTCGAGTCCTGTCGGGGGCACCACTTCTCCCTGGTCCAACACCTACTTCAAGTCTTCGATCTTCGTGACGGACTCCGGCGCAACGTACGCCTCGACGTGATCGATCGATGAGTTGTCGCTGAAGTTGACGTACACCTGCGCCGTCCAGTCGATTGTCCCACCTGCTGGAATCGAGTCGAAGTGAGCGCCGCCTCCGCCGATGACGTCGCCGGCCGCATTGAAATACAGCAGCTCGACGAATCCCTGGTTGATCGCTGTCGTGAACGGGTTAGTCGCCGTCCCGCTGCCCTGGTAGACCGTCGCATTGCTGCGGTCCAGTGTCACTGTTGCTGAGAAGCGCTTCGTCGTCGCCACCCCAGTCCAACAGGTGCTGCAAACGTGGATCGTCGTTTCCATGCGGGCGATCTGCGCGGCCGGCGGGTTCACTTGCCCGCCGCACGAGTCTGCACCGCGCGTCTCTTCTGGCAGCATGTTGTAAACGTACCCGTACGTCCCGCCGACGTTGGCACCGCTCGCGTCGAAGAAGGTCGTGCTCCAATCGGCCTGCACCACGCCCTCCGTCTTGCTCTTGTTGTGCAACAGCACGCCGCACCCGAACGAGCCGAACCTACCCGCTGGCGTATCCGTGAAGGTCTCCGTGTACCCATCCTTGACCAGCTCCACCACCTCGTCGGCAGAGGCGGTAGCGCTGGGTGCCGATGTCGCTGCCGCGGTACCGGTGCCCTGGCCAGTGGTAGTCGACGCGCCGGTGGGTGTCGTGGTTTGCGTCGCGGCGTTATCGTCGTCCCCCTTGCAGGCAGCAACCAACAAATACACGCATAGTCCGATCGCGAGCAGCAGCATCACTCCCGTGCGATTCCGCCTCATCTCAGCCCCCTTCTCCGACTCCTGAATGCCGCGATTGTCCGGCGAGTGGCGGCTACCGTCAATCGCTCTGGTTGACACCCGCGGTGGCTGACGCGATGCTTTCCTTGATGCTCACGATATTCCTCACCTGGTCCCAGAAGGACATCATCGAAGTCGCCGTCACGTTCGGTCTCTGCGTTGTCGTAATGGGGATCATGGCTGCGATCCCTTTCCTGACCGAGTACTTCGTGGACGAGCAGCGCGACAATCCCGAGAACAAGACCGAGGTTTAGAGCAGCTAAACCATCCGCCCCGCGCGAATCGACGAGCGTTCCGGGTGCCCGCCTTCGTTAGCAAGCGCCAGATTTTCCCCTAACGCACGTCCGGAGGGGATTACATGAACTTTCGCCGAATGGCTTTCGGCGCTCACCTGGGCTGTTCGGGGCTGGAGGGTGTAAACGAAGTTGGCCCTAGTGGCCGACTTCGTGCGTGTCTTCGTCGCCGATCGTGCCGTCTTCCAGCCACACCACTCGGTGCGCGAACTGGCGGATCCGGTTGTCGTGCGAGACGACAACCACGGCCTTGTTGAGCTCGACGGCCTTCTCCCGCAGCAGTGCCATCACTTCCTGGCCACGTCGTGCGTCCAGGTTTGCGGTCGGCTCGTCCGCTAGCAGCAGCTCTCCCTCTTTGGCAAGGGCGCGGGCGATGGCGACGCGCTGCTTCTCGCCGTCACTCATCTTCTTCGGCAGGGAATTCAGGCGGTGGCCGAGCCCAAACATCTCGAGCAGCTCCTTCGCGCGATGTCCGGCCTCTTTGCGAGAGCCTCCGGTGTGGTTCTGAATGACGAGCCGCACGTTCTCCGTCGCCGTCAAGGACTCGAGCAGGTTGAAGCTCTGGTAAACGAAGCCGACCTTCTGGCGTCGAATCTTCGCCAGCTGTGCCTCGCCCATATTGGTGATATCGATGCCGCCGATCTCCACGCGGCCCTGCGACGGTCGCAGCAGCGCTCCGGCGATTGTCAGCAGCGTCGTCTTGCCTGACCCAGACGGCCCCATGACAGCGACAATCTCGCCGCCGAACACCTGGAAGGTGCAGTCTTTGAGTGCGGTGACAGTGAAGTCACCCGTGCGATAGAACTTGCTGACGTCCTCCAGGTGGAGGATGGACGTCCGCCCGTTCGTGTCGGCGCTAGCCTTTGAAGACTGTAACTGGGTCAATGCTGGTCATCCTTCTTATCGGAATGTACGCCGCCAAGAGCGACATGACGAGCGTCGATAACGCAACGGCGCCGATGTCCTGCCAGCGGATGTAGACCACGAACTGTGGGACGTTGCTCTGCGCGAAAGGCGCCACTGCTATCGTCAGTCCGGCCCCAATTAAGAAGCCGAGCAATCCCGTCACCAAACTCTGCTCAAAGACTACACGATACAAGTACGGATTCGTGAAACCCTCCGCCTTTAGAATGCCGTACTCGCGCGCTTTTTCAACAGTAGCGGTGTAAATAGTTAAGCCTGCCACCGCCAAACCGACGATAAACGAGATGATCAGCACGACGATCAGAATTGGAAGGATATTCCCGAGGATGCGTTTTCTCGTCTCATGTGCGAACGCGTGAGGTTCGATGTATTTCACGCCCGGGGTCACCTGCGAAAGACGTAAGGCGGCGTTTTGCACGTCCGTCCCGGGTTTTAACTTGACCACGAAGAACGTGCGCTGGTTTTGCGGGTTCAGGTTGAGGAAGTCGATCGCTGTGTCCAGCGTCACGAAGCCGACCTGCGTATACACGAAGTCGCCGCCGGCCGAATAGCCGACGACGGTCAGCGTTTGGAGCCCGCGTTTCAGGCGATCGCCGATATTAACGTTATGCCGCTTGTGCATCTGTTCGTCGACGATGATCTCGCCGGGTCCGGGCGTCTCTTTGCCCTCGATGATCCGTAGTGGCCCCCCGATCGCAATCTTCGGGTCGTATCCGACTAGCTGCAGGTCAAACGTATCGGTCTGCAAGTCCTGCTCTCGGTAAACCTCCATCGGACGCACGAGCAGCGGGCTGACCGTCTCCACAGACGGATCGAAGGAGATCTGCGTGCCCAAGGACGCCGGGAGAATCGAGGCAGCTGCGGCGAAGTCCGTGGTGCCGTCACTGGCCACCCAGAGGTCCGCCGGCACTTGCTCTACGAAGCTACCCACTTGCTGGTCCCAGCCGCGGTACAGCGAAAGCAGGATTCCGATCAGGAAGACGGATAGAGCGACACCGCCAATAGAGATGGCGAGGCGCGTCTTTTCGGAGAAGAGATTTTTGCGGGCAACAAGTAGCATGGGAAATCGCTGCGAGGTTGTAGTTTAAGGGCAGCGAAAGATACCCTGCAAGGAACAAACCGATCAGTCACTAAGAAATCCTTACGTAGACGTTAACGTTTTGCTTGACTTGCCCGCAGCCCGAAAACAGAATCGAATGCGCTTGAGTTTCCCGTTCCTCGCTTCTTTTCCCCACTTCCGGCGCGCTGGCCTCTGCGCGTCGCTAGGGGTGCTCGCCCTTCTCTTGGTCACTGCCTGCAGCAGCGGTGACGACGTCGTCATCCCGCCCACAGGTAGTCCGTACGCCACCGGCACGCCCGTGGGAGCACGTCAACTAGCCTTCGTTTCCGAGCTAAACGGCCAAAACGTCATCCGGACCGTGAACGAATTCGGAAGCGACCAGCAGGAGCCGTCCAGCCGCGGCCGGGCCACGAATACGTATGCAACGTGGGCACCAGATGACCAGCACCTCGTGTTCACGTCCCGTCGGGACGGCAACGCCGAGATCTACGTCATGAACCGGGACGGCAGCGATGAGCACCGGATTACCTTCAACGACGCCGACGACGGCTTCCCGGCCTGGTCCCCGGACGGCGCGCGCATCGCTTTCGTCTCAAACCGGGACGGGAACGGCGAGATCTACGTAATGAACGTCGACGGCTCAAACGTGGTGCGGGTCACCAGCGACCCTGCCGATGACGGCTTCCCTTCGTGGTCACCCGATGGCTCGCGGATCACGTTCGAGTCCGACCGCGACGGTACCTACGACGTGTGGATTATGAACGCGGACGGGTCGCAGCAGTCGCTTCTCTACAGCAGCCCCGGCGAAGACGTAACACCTAAGTGGTCTCCCGGTGGCGAGCGCATCGCATTTGCCTCCAACCGCGCCGGCAACAGCGATATCTACATCATCAACGTGGACGGCACCGACTTGCGCCGAATTATCGATCATCCTGCGGAGGACGGCGACCCAGCGTGGTCCCCCGATGGCACCCGGATCGCCTTCTTCACGGACCGCAACGGCCTGCGCGAAATCTATCGCGTCGACCTCGACGGCTCTGGTCTGCTGCTCATGGCTTCTCAGCAATTGGCCACTCTCTTCGCGCCTGCCTGGTCACCAGACGGCCGGCTGATCACGTTCTCAGCCGCCCGATCCGGCGACCTCAGCGTCGAAGGCGTAGACGCCAACGGCTCGCCCATCTCGCTGTACACTGACCACCCCATAACGGACGAGAACCCGGCCTGGACTGCTGACGGCACGCACATCATCTTCGACTCGCAGCGGGACGGTAAGTCCTCCATCTTCTCGATGCAGACGAATGGCCTTGATCAAATTGTGCTGATACGCAGCATCGGCGCCGACTTTGATCCGGTGACCTCTCCCGACGGCACGCGTATCGCCTACGTTTCCACTCGCGATGGCAACAACGACATCTATGTGGCGAATATCGATGGATCGGGCCAAACGCGAGTCACGACGAACCACGACTCCGACACCGATCCGGTCTGGTCTCCTGACGGCGCACGGATCGTGTTCACCCGGACGTCCAGCGACGTTGCGAGCGCACAGAACACGGACCTCTACGTCATCAACGCTGACGGCACCAGCGAATTCCGTCTGACCAGCGACGTCTCAGTCGACCAGCACCCCTCGTGGTCGGCCGATGGCTCGCAGATCGTGTTCCAGTCGCTGACCCCGACGACCTCCGTTCTGATGTCAGTCAAGCCAAACGGCGACGACCTCCGCGTCTTCGTCGACACGCCGGGCCTTCAGACCGACGCCGCCTGGTCGCCAGACGGCACCAAGCTCGCGTTCAGTAGCGACGTCGACGGCAACCGCGACATCTATGTCGTCAACGCCGACTCCAGCAACCTGACGCGCCTCACCGACGGTCCGGAGCTGGAGCAGGGACCCGCCTGGTCACCGGATGGCGCCCTCATCGCCTACGTCTCGACTTCCATCATCGAACAGGTCACGCCCACGCCCGGCCCGTCTCCGCGTAATGGCGGCACCCCGTTCGCCCGCCCGACGCTGCGGCCCGGCATCGTTACCTACGGTGCGCCAGACCTGTTCGTAATGAACGCGGACGGCTCAGCCGCCTCCCGCGTCAGTCCTGACGAATGGGGCGATAGCGATCCTGTCTGGAAGCCGGCGCCACGGTGAAGCTTCTCGTCATCGCGCTGGCGATCGTCTTGGTCGGCATCGGTTCGTCGCTATGCAACAGCGAAACTCCGGGCACCGGGCATCTAGTGTTCATCGCCCGTAAGAATGGCGACTACGTCATCCGCCTCCCGCAGAAGACCGCGCTGTCACCACAAGAGCTCGCGAGTGAGCTGCCGTGGGACTCGCAGCCGGTGTATTCGCCGGATGGGAGGCGCATCGCCTTCTACAGCGACCGCGTGTTCGACCTCACCAACGCCGACGACAACACCGACCTCTACGTCATGAACTCGGACGGCTCCGGCATGAAGCGGCTAACCGAAGGCGCTGAGAACGACGCCTTCCCGAACTGGTCGCCGGACGGCTCGCGCCTCGTCTTCTACACGGAGCGCGACGGTGACGGCGAGGTCTACTCGATGAAGCCGGATGGTAGCGATCTCGTGCGGCTGACCAAAAGCGAGGGCGTCGACCTTCCGTACGGCTATTCGCCGGATGGCACGCGTATCCTCTTTGGCTCCAACCGTAACGGCAACTTCGATCTCTACTCGATGGCTGCTGCCGGCGGGGACGAGAAGCGCCTTACTGACAGCGACCAGGACGACATGAACGCCAGTTACGCTCCGGACGGACAGCACATCGCGTATCAGTCGACGGAGGTCGGGAGCGTTGACATCATGACGATGCGCATCGATGGCTCCGACAAGATCAACCTGACCGTACGTCCGCTCTCCGACGATTCGCCGGCGTGGGCACCCGACGGCCAACGCCTTGCGTTCGTCTCACACCGAGACGCCGACGCTGAGATCTACGTGATCGACACGCGCTTCTCTGACCTCACGCGAGTCACCGACGCGATCCGCGATGACATCACGCCGTCATGGTCACCTGACGGCAGCCGCCTCGCCTTCATCTCAAACCGAGACGCCAACCAGGAGCTTTACATCGCAAACGCTGACGGCAGCGGCCAGAAGCGCCTGACCAACGACCCCGGCTGGGATTCGCGGCCCCAGTGGTCGCCCGATGGCTCGGTCATCGCCTTTGCCTCCACTCGGAACGGCCGCCGCGACATCTACACGGTCCACCCGGACGCCACCGGCCTTACGCGCCTCACCAACGACGAAGCGACACCGTCGGGCTCCCCCACGCCGACGCCTTTCCGTTAGACTGGGCGCACGATGACTACCAGCACCGATGAGAAGCACGTCGGCAGCTACTATGGCGAGCGCACTGTCGAAATCACGCCCGCGCTCGTCGAGCACTACGCCAACGCCGTCCTCGATCACAATCCGTGGTACTTCGGCGAAACGCCGTTCGGCGGGCCAGTCGCGCCGGCGCTGATCCTCCACTCAGAGGTCTACACCACGATCGACTGGTACCTCAGCTACTTCGGGAACCTGCACGCGCGCCAGGAGTTCGAGTTCTTCGCGCCGATCATGGTCGGCGACGTTGTCACAACGCGCCGCCAGATCGTCGAGCGGTACCACAAGCGTGACCGCGAATATCTCGTGATGGAGGTCGGTTGCTTCGGTGCCGATGGGAAGTTGTTGAATCGCGGACGTACACACCAAAGCTTCGTGCGCAAGGACGTCACCGCCGGCACCGTCATCGACAAAGACCGAGAAAAGCGCAGCGACCGAAAGTTCGACATGGAGCAACCGTCTGCGATCGAAAGCATCGCCTCACCCGAAAAAGAAATCTCGATCGAAATGTGCCAGCTCTTCTCGGGCCCCAATAAGAACTACCATAACGACGTCGAAGAAGCGCGCAAGCTCGGATTTCCCGACATCGTCGTGCAAGGGATGATGTCGCTGTGCTTCATCTCCCAAATGATGAGCGAGCGCTTCGCCAAAGGCTGGTGGGCCGGCGGCAAGATGAACGTGAACCTCGTGAACGTCCTGTGGCAAGGCGAGCACGTGACCGCGCGCGGGCAGGTGACGGAGTTGTCGCGGGAAGGTTCGCAGCAGCGCGCACAATCCCAGGTCTGGTGTGAAAAGGCGGACGGCACGAAGATCGTCGTCGGCAGCGCCAGCGCGCTCGATCCCAGCGCTACATAAGAAAAGGCCGGCCATGACGGCCGGCCCAATCGCAACGCGCGAGAATTCTTACTGTGTGCCGCGTGGCAGGTGGTCGACGATCATGTCCAGAGCCTCGCCGCGGCGGACCCAGCGCATCAGTTCCTTCTGGAGGAGGTCGCTGACGTGATCCAGGGCGTTTGTGCGCATAGGGTCGGTCTGGGCGGCCTTGGCTGACCGTACCTCCCGCAGCGCCCCTTCACAGGCCGCCGCCATGCGCCAGGCGAAAAACCAGCGTCCGCTAAGGTCTGCCCAGCTATCGTTTGTTGTCGTGGCGGCTTGTGTCCGGCGTGCAAGCGTCATAGTTTCCCCCATAATTTCTGATTGTCGCTGTATTAGATGGGCCGGCGGGGCGAACGTTACAAACCTTTGCCGGGAGTCTGAAGTCGATTCCGGTGCGTACTTATGACGGGCCGCTAACGAAACCCTTTGTTATACTGACCCGCGATCCCTACAAACGAGGTAACAGCTTGCCAGGACCAAAGCAACGAAGACGACGACGGCGCGGGCCAGCGGATTACGCGGGCCAGCCAAAGAGGAACCTGCCGTTCCCGCTGAACGTTATTTTCAACGTTAAAGCCTTCTATTTCCTGTTCATCGTGGTCATGATCGTCAGCATGGCGGCCGTCGGCCTCAGCCGTAACAGCAGTTCAGGGAACGTCGCCCCGCCTTCGCCAATCGACGTAACAGAGACGCCGGTGATTTCGGCCGCGCCGATCAACTTCGCCAGCCCGGCGCAGGTTATCGACGGCACGAAGCCGTACGTTGCCACTGTCAAGACAAACAAGGGCGATATCACGATCACGCTGGCGACGGACACGCCAGAGACCGTGAATAGCTTCAAGTTCCTCGCCGCGAAGGGCTTCTACAACGACGCAGCCTTCTTCTACGTAGACCACGCCTACTGGGCGCAGGCCGGCGATCCAGACTGTCGCGCCGACTCCAAGACAACCTGCACCGGCTCGAACGACGGTGGCTACAAGCTCCCGATCGAGGGCACGGCCCTCAAGCACGTGAAGTTCGCGGTAGTGGCGCCGGTGGTGCAGGGCGGCGAGCAGGTAAGTGGCGGCCAGTTCCGCATCCTCTTCGCGGACGACTCGCGGCTGGACGGCAAGGAGACCGTGTTCGGAACGGTGACCGGCGGGCAGGACGTCCTCCAGAACGCAGCCGACTTCCGGCTCTGCACAGCGCTCACGCAGGCGGTCCCCAACTGCGACACGGACATCGCGAACACAGTGATTATCCAGAGCGTGACGGTCGCCCCAGCCTCTTAGCCCAAACGCAATGCAACAAAAAGGCCAACCAAAATGGTTGGCCTTTTCTTTTCGTTTCGGGACTTAGTGGCTCTGGCTGGGCTTCTTGTCTTCGGTGGTCACCGTCGTGACCGTCGTCTCGGTCTTCTTGGGTGCGTCGTCGTCATCCTTCAGCTCCTTGCGGAACTCCTTGATGCCGCGCCCGAGGCCCTTGCCAAGGTCGCCGATACGGGTCGCCCCAAACAGGACGACTACGATCGCCAGGATGATTAACAGTTCTGGTGCGCCGATGCTAGGCATTTCTATCGCCTCCTCGCGAGATCAGGTTATCACAATCTAAGGCTGCAGACGCGGCGGCTCCAGCGCTTGGTAGGTCAACTCACAATAGATTACGCCGCGTGAGAGCGTTCGGCTCCCCGTTCGATGAAGAACATTAAGAACAGGAAGAGCACCGTTACCCCGGCGCAGGCCAGCGCCGGCACCCAGATCCCGCCAATCAGGAAGAATATCGATCCGGCGGCCGCAAAGCTCATCGCCGAAACGACGATGATCCGGGCGAAGATGATCCCGATCGGCACCTGCCGCATCAGGGCGATGTTGATCGCCTCGTCGTCGTCTTCGTCCAGGTCGTCCGCGGAGCTTCCGTAAGGTGCCATGTCGCCTTCCATCGTATCTCGCCGGCCTACGTTGAGATAGCGGTTAAGGCTCCGGCTGCACGTTAACTGCAGCGCGGCGAGATTGTGGCCAGTCGCCAGGGCGAAACTGAGCACACAGAGGAGGACGTCTCAAATGAAAGTACTACTACTCGGGGTAATCGTAGTCATCGGCCTCGCCCTGGCCTTTGGCGGCGGTGGAAGTAGCAGCAACGCCCAAAGCGACTCGCGCATTCAGCAAGGCGTCGACCAGGTCGACGCTTATCTGCAGAAAGGCCTGACGCCGGAGACGCATACACTCATCGCCGACAAGGCGAGCTCTTCCGCCAGTTGGCTGAAGGGCTTCGAGGAGACGCTCCAGCGTAAGGCAGAAGAGACGTCGCAATAGCAGGGCTGGTCGGGGTGGACGGACTCGAACCGTCGACCTCCTGGCCCCAAACCAGG
>JBDTOK010000071.1:0-12702 GCA_039933275.1 Chloroflexota bacterium
GCCGTCGACGACATTCCGAACTGCGACTTCATCATGCCGGGCATCGTGAAGCAGGGCGAGCTGATCGTGGCGATTTCGACGAGCGGGCTGAGCCCGGCGATCGCGCGAAAGACTCGCGAGGACATCCAGGCGTTCCTTACGGACGATGACGCTGCGATGCTGGACCTGGCCGCGGAAGTACGGCGCGAGTTGCGCGAGCAGAGCGTCGTCGTCAAGGCGTGCAATCACTGCCAGCGCAACAACAACGACGTATGGAACGCGGCGCTGGACGGTATCGTGAAGGCGCTGCTCGCCGAAGGTAAGCGCGACGACGCGAAGGCGCGGATGCTGAACCTGCTGCTGGCGCCGTCCGGACAGCACGAAGGCGCGCCCAAGTGAAGACGGGCGTCCTGACCTGCGTCGGCTTGAATCACAACACATCCCCCGTTGAAGAGCGCGAACAACTCGCGTTCACAGCGGCTGAATTGAACGACGCGCTGCTCTCGCTGGCGGAGAAGCTGCCGGGGGCGGCGCTGCTCTCGACCTGCAACCGGACGGAGCTATACACGATGGCGCCGGAAGGCGAGGGCGAGCGGTTGATCAGCGTACTGACCTCGCTGAAGGACTCGACGCTGGACCGCAAGCATTTCTACTTGCTGCAGCACACGGCGGCGGCGGAGCACCTGTACCGCGTAGCGTCCGGCATCGACTCGATGGTGCTGGGGGAGTCGCAGATCCTGGGGCAGGTGCGGGACGCAATGTCCTCGGCGACTGACGCCGGAACATTGGCCGGCGCGCTTGCGCATGTGTTCCACTCCGCGTTGACGACGGGCAAGCGCGCTCGCTCCGAGACAAACATTGGTAAGCACGCCGTTTCGGTCAGCTCGGCGGCGGTTGGGCTGGCGCGAAAGTCGCTCGGTGACCTGGAGAACAAAACGGTGCTGGTGATCAGCGCTGGAAGCATGGGCAAGCTGGCCGCGAAGGCGCTTGCACAGCAGACCGGCTCGCGGATCCTGGTGGCGAACCGCACGCGCGAGCGGGCGATTGACCTGGCGGGGCAGCTGGGGCCGAACACGCAGGCGTTCGACATGGAGCACCTGCGGGAAGCGCTCGAGGCGTCAGACATAGTGATCAGCGGGACGAGCTCGGATGAGTTCATCCTTGGGCCGGCGGAGATCGCGCCGGTGATGGCGTCGCGCAATGGGCGCGGGCTGCTGTTCATCGACATCGCCGTGCCGCGCGACATTGATCCGGCCGTGCGCGAGATCGACGGCGTGCACTTGTTCGACATCGACGACATCGAAGCGAAGACGGACGAAGGCTGGAGCGGGCGCCAGGCAGAGGTCACGAAGGTTGAGGCGGTCGTCGCGGAAGAAGTGGCGGCGTTCGAGGCTTGGTGGGATTCGCTGGACATCGTTCCGGTGATCTCGGCGCTACGTGAACGCGCGGAGTCGATCCGGCTGCAGGAGCTGGACCGTGCGCTGGGCAATATCGCCGTCGACGATGAGACAAGGGCGCGCATCGAAGCGATGACGTCTGCGATCGTGAAGAAGATGCTCGACAAGCCGATCGCGCGGCTGAAGGACGGCGCCGACCGCGGGCTGTACATCGAGGCGCTGGAAGACCTGTTCGACGTGCGGCCATCGTCCGCGCGCGCCGGGCGAACGCGACCGTAAGGCGGCGCTGGTGTGTCCGCTCGCACGTTCGTCGTTGGCACTCGAGGCAGCCGGCTCGCTCTAGTTCAGACAGAACTCGCGCTCGACGCGCTGCGCAAGGCAACGTCCGGCGCCAACTTCGAGACTCGCGCAATCCAAACGTCCGGCGATAAGAGCACGCAGTCTCTTTCTGAGATTGGCGGGCGCGGCGTGTTCGTGATCGAGATCGAGCGGGCCTTACTGGCGGGTGAAATCGACATTGCAGTCCACAGCCTGAAGGACCTCCCGAGCGAAGAGACGCCGGGCCTGACGATCGCTGGTGTGCTGCCGCGCGAAGACCCGCGCGACGCACTGTTCTCGCGCAACGGCGAGACGCTGGCGCAGTTGCCAACGGGCTCGACGGTGGCGACGGGCTCGCCGCGGCGGGCAGTGCAAGTGCTGGCGGCGAGGCCGGACCTCATAGTCAGCGATATACGCGGGAACGTGGACACGCGGATGCGCAAGGTGGAGGAAGGGCAGTATGACGCGGTCGTGCTGGCGGCGGCGGGACTGAAGCGACTGGGGTGGTTGGAGCGGGCGTCGGAGATATTCGATGCGGAGGCGATGGTGCCGGCGGTCGGGCAGGGAGCGCTCGCGGTGCAGACTCGATCTGATGATGCAGAGACGCTGGCGCTGGTTGGGGCGGCGGATGACTGGGCGACTCGCGCGGCGGTGACTGCAGAGCGCGCGTTTGAGCGAAAGCTTGGCGGCGGCTGCGCGGCGGCGATTGGCGCGCACGGGACGATCGCGGGAAAGGGGAAATTGGAAGTGGGGGATCGATCGCCGTTGTTGCTGCGCGGATTTGTCGGCCAGGCGGGCGGGCGGATACTTCGCGCGGAGATGGAAGGCGTGGCGGCGGAAGCGGAGATGCTGGGCGTGCGGCTGGCGGAGTACATGATCGGGCAGGGCGCGGCGCAATTGTTGGAGGCGGTGCTGTGAGCGCGCGCGGCAAGGTGTACCTGGTTGGCGCGGGGCCGGGCGATCCGGGGCTGATCACGGTCGCCGGGCTTGAGCGCATTAGCGAGGCGGATGTGATTGTGTACGACCGGCTGGTGAGTCCGCGGTTGATCGAGCAGGCGCGCGCTGACGCCGAGATGATTTACGTTGGCAAAGGACCGGAGACGGAGAGCGCGAGCCAGGAGTGGATCAACGAGACGCTGGTCGCGAAGGCGCGCGAGGGACGCAACATCGTGCGGTTGAAGGGCGGCGATCCGTTCGTGTTCGGGCGCGGCGGCGAAGAGGCGGAAGCGCTGCGAGCGGCGGGTATCGAGTTTGAGGTCGTGCCAGGCATCACGTCGGCGATTGCTGTGCCGGCGTACGCGGGGATTCCGGTGACGCATCGCGGCGTGGCGTCGAGCTTCGCCGTGATCACGGGCCACGAGGACCCGACGAAGCCGGAGACGGCGATCGATTGGGCGCACCTGGCGACGGCGACGGACACGCTGATCTTTCTGATGGGCGTGCGTAATCTGCCGGAGATCGTCGCGAGACTGACGGAGAATGGGCGATCGGCGGAGACGCCGGTGGCCGTGATCCAATGGGGCACGACGACGGAGCAGCGGACGGTTACTGGCACGCTGGCGGACGTCGCCGTTCGAGTCGAAGAAGCAGGGCTGCGTGCGCCAGCGATCACGGTCGTCGGCGAAGTTGTGCGGCTGCGGGAGGCGCTGTCCTGGTTTGAGGACCGGCCGCTCTTTGGCAAGCGCGTGCTGATCACGCGCACTCGGCGGCAGGCGAGCTCGCTGGCGCGACTGCTGGCGGAGGCAGGCGCGGTGCCGGTGGAATTGCCGTCGATCGAAATCGAACCGATTGAGGACCGCGAGGCGGTGGAGGCGGCGATCGAAACGCTGCGTAGTAGTGAATACGCGTGGGTCGCGTTTACCAGCGCCAACGCCGTCGAGCTTTTCTTTGAGCACCTGGCGGAGCGCGGTTTGGACTCGCGGGCGTTTGCGTCGGCGAAGATCGCGGCGATTGGGCCGGCGACTGCTCGGGCGCTGGGCGAGCGCGGGCTGCGCGCGGACGTTGTGCCGGCGGAGTACGTGGCGGAGGCGGTGGTCGAAGCGATGCGCGGACTGGTCGCGTCGGGCGACCGTGTGCTGCTGCCACGCGCTGAGTCTGCGCGTGCGGAGCTGGTGATTGGGCTCGAGGCGCTAGGCTCGACGGTGGACGAGGTCCCGATCTATCGCGCGGCGGTGCCATCGGAGGCGTCGCCGGAGGTGCTGGCGGAGTTGCGCGAAGGCCGGATCGATATCGTGACGTTCACGTCGTCATCGACGGTGCGAAACCTGGTGGCGATGCTCGGCGATACGTCAGCGCTGGAGCGAGCGATGATCGCATGCATCGGGCCGATCACGGCGCAGACGGCGCGTGAGCTTGGGCTGCGAGTGGACGTGATGGCGGCGGAGTATACGGTGGAAGGGCTGGTGGCGGCGTTAAAGGAAAATAAGGAGGTGCGCGCATGAAGCTCGGATATGTTCGGTTGTTGGTCCGTAATTTCGATGCGTGCGTTGCTTTTTACCGTGACGTGATCGGGTTTCCGGTGAAGATGGTCGTGCAGGAGGCGAAGTTCGCGGAGTTCGACACCGGTGAGACGGCGCTCGAGATATACGACCGTGACTCGATGGCGGAGGTTGTTGGGCTCGGGCTGATGGAGGGCGGCGATCGCGTTTTGCTGACGCTGCAGGTGGACGACATCGACGCTGAGTTTGAGTCGCTGAAGGCGAAGGGCGTGAACTTTGAGGAGGCGCCGCGCGATCAACTGGCGTGGGGCGCGCGCACGGCGTATTTCCGCGACCCCGATGGCACGCTGATTGAGCTGTTCCAGCACGTGCAGGCGCACGAGGAGTGAGAGAGATGACTACACGAACACTGCCAGCACAATTCGCGCGATTTCGCCGGCTGCGGCGGACGGAGGGGCTGCGCTCGCTGGTGCGGGAGACGCGGCTTTCGCCGGAGTCGTTTGTGTATCCGCTGTTCGTTGTGCCGGGCGAGGGCGTGCGCTCGGAGATTGTGTCGATGCCGGGGCAGTTTCATTTGTCAGTCGATCAGTTGGAGCGGGAGGCGCAGGAGTTGCAGTCGCTGGGGATACCGGCGGTGATGTTGTTCGGGCTGCCGGCGGCGAAGGATGAGGAGGGGACGGAGGCATACGCGCAGGACGGGATCGCGCAGCGGGCGGTGCGAGCGCTGAAGGATGCGTCGCCGGAGCTGGTCGTGATCACGGACGTTTGCCTGTGCGAGTACACATCGCACGGGCACTGCGGGCTGGTGACGCCATTGGGTGAAGTCGACAACGACGCTACGCTGCCACTGCTGGCTCGTGCGGCGGTATCGCACGTGGAGGCGGGCGCGGATATGGTGGCGCCGTCGGACATGATGGACGGCCGGGTGTTGGCGATTCGCGCAGCGCTCGATGACTCCGGCTTCGGGCAAACTCCGATCATGGCGTACGCGGCGAAGCAGGCGTCGGCGTTTTACGGGCCGTTCCGCGTCGCCGCTGACTCCGCGCCGCAGTTTGGCGATCGGCGAGCGTACCAGATGGACGCAGCGAACTCGCGCGAGGCGATGCGGGAGATCGAGGCGGACGTCGCGGAAGGCGCGGACATCGTGATGGTGAAGCCAGCGCTACCGAACCTGGACCTGATCGCGCGGGCGAGAGAGCGCTTCGATGTGCCGCTGGCGGCGTACAACGTGAGTGGTGAGTACGCGATGGTGAAGGCAGCGGCGGCGGCGGGCTACCTGGATGAGCAGCGAGCGGTGCTGGAGGTGCTGACTGGTATTGCGCGGGCCGGTGCGGATGTGATCATTACTTATCACGCGAAGGACGTTGCTAAGTGGCTGATGTAGGTGCGGGGCCATCGTTTGAAAATCAGCCGCAGATTAGCGCAGATTTTACGCAGATTGATTTGACGGGTTTTCCTGACAAGGAATTGACTCAGAAAGTGATTGGCGCGGCTTACGAGGTTCACAATGAACTAGGGCCGGGCTTCTTGGAGACCATTTACCAGACCGCTCTTCTGCGAGAACTTAGTGCGCTTGGCATCAAGGCCGTCGTGCAGGCACCGATCCCTGTCTATTACAAGGGGTCAGCGATTGGTCAGTATTACGCTGACTTGCTCGTTGAAGGCAAGCTGATCGTCGAACTGAAGGCCGTCGCGAATATCGATACGGCACATGAAGCGCAAGTGCTTCATTACTTGACGGCTACTCGGCTTCAGCTTGCGCTGATCGTCAACTTCGGTGGCTCGAGTGTACACGTCAAACGAGTCGTCAAAACCAAATGAAAAAATCTGCGTCCAATCTGCGCAAATCCGCGGCTATTTTCTCCGGCGTGACTGCGGTTGCGTTTGATGGCTATGGGACGATATTCGATTTCCAGGAGCCGGACTTTTTGGTGACCATGGCGGAGATTGCCGGTCAGCAGGGGTTGGCTGCGGATGCGGATGAGATGTGGAAGCGGTTCCTGGCTGCGTCTAAGAAGCTGCGGGTGGAGCATCATATCGATCCGGTGTACACGCGCTATCACGATGCGTGGCGGTTGCAGTTTGAGGTTGTGTTCAGGCAGATGAAGCTGGACGGCGATGCGCGCGCGGCTGCGGATCACTTCTGGCGGCGGCTGGCGGATGCGCCTGCGTTCGATGAGGTTGGGCCAGTGATCGAGACGTTATCGTCTCGATATCGGATTGCGTTGCTTTCGAATGCGGACGATGATTTCTTGTCGGCGTGTTTGCGGCGCAACAACTTGTCGTTCGATGTGATCGTGACGTCGGAGTCGGCGAAGGCGATTAAGCCCAACCGCGCGATTTTCGACAAGCTCGCTGGCGTTCTGCAAAGGCCGCCGGAGCAGATTCTCTACGCCGGCGACAATCCGATTCCGGATGTGCTTGGGCCGGTGCGTGCTGGGATGCTGGCGGCGTGGGTGAATCGCGGCGGGTATCGGAAGCCGCGAAATGTGCCGCAACCGCACGTGCGCGTGAAGTCGCTGACGGAGCTGGTATCGGTGCTGATTCCGACGTTAGAAGCCGGGGCTTTCAAGCCCCGGCTACAACGGCCCAGCCATAAAACTCCGGACTAGACTCGCGCAGTTACGCTGTCGCGCGCCTTCTCTAGCTCCGAGATTTCGATCTTGGTCATCTTCAGCATCGACTGCATGACCGCTTGGGACTTCTTCTTGTCGGAGTCCCTCAGCATCTCGACGAGTTGCCTCGGGACGATTTGCCACGACAGGCCGAACTTGTCCTTCAGCCAGCCGCATTGGCTGGCCTCGCCGCCCTCGGCTGTGAGCTTGTTCCAGAAATAGTCCACTTCGTCCTGCGAGTCGACGCTCACTGAGAGCGAGATGGCTTCGCTGAACGGGAAGTCCATGTCGCCGTTGAGGATCTGGATTCGCTCACCCTTGATTTCGAGGACTGCGGTCATCAGCGAGCCAGCCGGTCCTGGTGAGCCTTCGGGATAATTGGACCTCTCGACGACCTTTGCGTCCTTGAATACCTTGGTGTAGAAGCTAAGCGCTTCTTCTCCGTTCCCGTTGAACCAGAGACAGGGCATTATTCGCTGCATGGCGACCTCCTTCTTTGTGTCTTAGGTTGGGCACCTCCATTATATTCAGTGAGATGAGCGAGTCAGACAACAAAACATTTCGAAGTCGTAGCGATGAGTGACAACGCACGTTCGCGCGAAATATTTGAGCGCGCGCAAGGTTTGATGCCGGGCGGCGTATCGAGTCCGGTGCGCGCGTTTCGCGCGGTGGGTGGGAATCCGCCGATCATTTCGTACGGCGCGGGACCGCGGATTGTTGATGTTGATGGCAACTCCTATATCGACTACGTGTGCGCATACGGACCTTTGATACTTGGACATGCGCATCCGGCGGTGGCGGCGGTGCTGGGCGAGGCGGCGCAGCGCGGCACGGCATACGGCGCGACGAGCGAGCTCGAGGTGGAGCTGGCGTCGCGGATTGTGGAGGCGATTCCTTCGATCGAGATGATTCGCTTCGTCAACTCCGGTACGGAGGCGACGATGTCGGCGCTGCGACTGGCGCGCGCGTTTACAAAGCGCACGAAGACGATCAAGTTCGAGGGCGGGTACCACGGGCACGCAGACGGCTTGCTGGTGCAGGCGGGTTCCGGGCAGGCGACGCTTTCGCTGCCGGACAGTCCGGGAGTGCCGCCGTCGTTTGCGGCCGAGACGCTGGTTGCGCCGTACAACGATCTCGATGCAGTGCGGGCGTTGTTCGATGCGAACGACGGTGGGATCGCAGCGGTCATCGTGGAACCGGTGGCGGCGAACATGGGCGTTGTGTTGCCGGCGCAGGGATTCCTCGAGGGGCTGCGGGCGCTGACATCGGAGCGAGGGGCGCTGCTGATCTTCGACGAAGTGATTACTGGCTTCCGGCTGATGTACGGCGGCGCGCAGACTATCTTTGGGGTTGAGCCTGACCTCACGTGTCTCGGCAAGATCATTGGCGGCGGGTTGCCGGTGGGCGCGTACGGCGGCCGGCGCGAGATCATGGAGATGGTCGCGCCGTTGGGGCCGGTATACCAGGCCGGAACGCTGTCGGGGAACCCGCTAGCGATGGCTGCGGGGCTGGTGACGCTGGATGAGCTGCGGAAGGACCCGGTCGAGGCGTACCAGAAGCTGGAGATCACCTCGATCTACCTGGAGGATGGGCTGCTGCGCGCGGCGGAGGAAGCAGAGATGCCGGTGCGGCTGAACCGTATCGGGTCGATCATGACGATGTTCTTCACGAGCGAGAGCGTGACAGACTTTGCGTCGGCGAAGCGGTCTGACACGGAGCGGTTTGCGGGGTTCTTCCGGGAGATGCTTGCGCAGGGGATCTTCCTGGCACCGTCTCAGTACGAGGCGATGTTCGTCTCGATGGCGCACGGGGATGCGGAGATCGACGAGACGGTGGAGGCGGTTCGGGCGTCATTTGCGGCTTTGCGATAAGTCTTCAACATTTATCCGGCCATGAACGGTATTACTAGCCCGTAAGTAATCTCTAGAATCAGCCAGATTATTCAGCGGGAGGTTCGGATATGCAATCACCGATGGGTATGAGCTCGATCCCACAGTGGTGGCGGCTAGCGGGCGTGGCGGGAATTTTCTGGTTCGTGCTGTTCTTTGTGGGAGCGTTCGTGATCCAGGGCGACTCCCCTGACTCGACGCAAACGCTAGCCGAGATCAAGTCGTACTGGGCCAGCGACTCCGGAAAATATCTCGTTAGCGACTTCATGATCTCGCTTGGCTTCGTGTTTGGCTTCGTGCCGTTCGTCGTCGGCTTGCGCTGGGTTCTCGGCTCGGCTGAAGACGGCCCGCCGATACTGTCCTGGACGATGATGGCGGCTGGACTCATCCTGACAGCGCTTGGCGGCGCGGCCGGCGCATTCGAAGGCGCTCTTGCTGTTGCTTCGAAGAACAATATCTCGCTCGACGATTCGACGACACAGGCCCTCGTGCTGGCGAGTAGTTACACTTTCGCGACGGGCCAGCTGGCGATCGCGCTGTTTATTGCGGCTCCGGGACTGTTGGTTGCGCGGACGGGGGTAATCTGGCGCTGGTCTGGGTTTATTGCGCTATTGTCGGCGCCGTTGCTCGTGATCGGGGCAGCCTGGCCGATCGACGGTGATGAGCATGGCGTCTTCGGCGCGTTTGGATTCTTTGGCTTCGCATTGTTTGGCATTTGGGTGCTGATCACGAGCATCGCGCTGATTATGCGCAAAGAGCCGCCGCCGTCGACTGAGCGCGCCATGGCGCGCTGAGTTTCGCGCTCGCTGGTCATTGTCCGCCGCGGTTGGAGGGCGCTATACTACGGGCGCCCCGCATCTTAATGATTAAGTGAGTAAGCAATTATGAAGGTTTCCTCCCTGCAGGAGAATCTCAACCGCGGTCTTTCAATAGTCGGGCGAGCTGTGCCCGTGCGCAGCGTCCTGCCCCAGGCGTCCCACGTAATGATGGAGACCGACCAGGGCCGGCTGAAGCTGGTGGCGTCGGATGCGTCGCAGATGGCGATCACATGCTGGATCGGCGCGACGGTGGAAGAAGAGGGCGCGATCACGGTGCCGGCGAGGCTTCTCACCGACTTCGTGAACTCGCTGCCGAACGAGAAGATCGACCTCGGCGTGTCCGGGCGCGGAAAGCAGCTGCACATCCAGTGCGCTCGCAACGAAGCGACGATCGCGGGCGGCGATGCGGCGGACTTTCCGCCGGTGCCTCCTGTGAGCGATGGCCTCTCGCTGACGCTGGCTCCGCAGACGCTGCGCAAGGCGATTCAGCTGGTTCAGTTCGCGGCGGCGACTGACGACACGCGGCCGGTGCTAACGGGCATCCACACGCTGGCCGAGGGCAACGTCCTGACGCTGGCGGCTGCCGATGGGTTCCGGCTCGCCGTGCATCACCTGCCGCTGGACCAGGACGTTGCGGAGAAAGTCGAAGTGATCATCCCGGCTCGTGCGCTGCGGGAAGTTGAGCGGCTTCTCGCCGAAAACGACGAGCCAGTCGAGATGGCGATCAACGCGCAGAAGTCGCAGGTGATGTTCCGTATGAAGTCGGTGGAAATCGTGGCGACGCTGATCCAGGGCACGTTCCCGAATTATAGCCAGCTCATCCCGCAGTCCTACGCGACGCGGGCGGAGATCGAGATGAAGCCGTTCCTGCAGGAGACCCGCATCGCGGCGATTTTTGCTCGCGACGGCGCTGGCATTGTGCGGCTGCAGATGGAGCCGGGCGACAAGGACGTGGGCAAGCTGACGATATCGGCGCGCGCGGAGGAGATCGGCGATCACCGCGGCGACCTGGACGTGAAGCTTGAGGGCGAGGCGAGCAAGATCGCTTTCAACAGCCGGTACCTGCAGGACGTGCTGTCCGTGCTGGAGACGTCGCACGTGATGCTGGAGACGACGAACCCGTCCAGCCCCGGTGTGATCCGGCCAGTGGGCGACGAGCGGTATGTTCACGTGGTCATGCCGATGTTTGTTCAATGGTAGCTAAATCGTAAGGAATAGCACCTTTTAGCAAGGCACCGTGAGAATCGGCAACGACCGTAATCTCTACGGCATTGAGGGCCATGCGCTTGGCGTCGAAGTCGAACTCATCCAGCTCCTCCGCGACTTGGGCACAGAAGGTGCGCACCCGCTCGGTCAAGCCATCCAGATCCCGCACATGCTGCTTCTGCTGCTGAAGTTGAGTTAGGTCACGCTCCAGAGTTTGCCGGGAGTTCTTGATCTGCTCAGCTTCGCGTACTACGAACTCTTCGGTGACGCTATCTATTCCGAACAGGCGGATCATCCGGCGCTCTTGATCGCCGAGTCTGCGGATCGAGCCCTGGATCCTCGCAATTTCGTCCTCGATGAACGGCGACTCTTCTTGTTGTCTCTTTATCTCATCAATGATGACGTCCGGTTTCTCCAAAATTTCTCGAACCGCGGCCCAAACGCTCGACTCGAAGCGGTCGGCTCGCATGTAGCGCGCATCGCACGTCCTCGGCCTGAGTGTGGTCGGCCATGTCGCCCGGCAACGGTAGTATCGATACGTTCGGCTCAGGCACGTCCCGACAACAGGGGAGCCGCAGGTGCAATCGACGTGGCCGGTTAAGAGATACCTTCTTGATGCCAGATTCGGACTTCGCCGTCGCTGGCCGCGTGCTCTCTGCGCCGCATCGAAAACGTCCTCAGTCACGATCGGCGGAGTGGCGCCAGGTATCTCGATCCAATCTTCTTCCTTGCGCTGTTCGAGCCGGCGTCGTTTACCTCCTAGGGCAACGCGACGCGTCTTTCCGAAGATGGTCATTCCCTTGTAAGACGAATTTGTCAGCATGCGTCCGATCGTTTGGGGATGCCAGAGTCCGCCACTAAACGCAGGGACGCCAGCGTCGTTCAAGCTGACCGCGATCGAGTAGCACGACGTCCCCTGCAGGCAGGCATCGAAGATTCTACGGACTACCTGGGCCTCTGCCTGATCTATCGCCCTCTTCTTAGCCTCAGGAAGATAGCGGTATCCGTAAATGCCTTTGCCCGTGGCCTGGACCAAGAATCCCATGCGTGCCCTTGTCCGCTTGCCTCGCATAGTGCGCTCTTTGATGCGCTCGCGCTCGATCTGAGCGGCGTAACCCTTGACGTACCGAATGAGCGCTCCCTCCGGCGAGTTGTCGAGCGGCTCCAGTACGAAGATGAGCTCGACCTCCCGCTTCGCGCACTCCTCGGCGACGATGCCAACGTGAATAGGATTGCGGGCCAACCGGTCGACGGCGTAGCAAATCAGCGCGTCGACTTCGTGCGCTCGAACAAGCTCACGGGCACGCTCGAGCTTTGGCCGGTCCAAGTCTGCGCCACTCAGGTCTTCAATGAAAGCGCAGTCTGGCGGGACCGCGTAACCGCGCTCAGCTGCCAGTTTCAGACAAGCTTCCTTCTGAGAGTCAAGGCTCGTTCCGTTCTCCGCCTGACCACTTGTCGACACTCTGCAATAGATCGCTGCGCGCATGGTGTCCTCCTTCTCCGGGCACCCACGATTCTAGAAGGACAGAGTCATCCTGGCCACCGTTCGGTGGCACGTCGACTCAGGTGCGATCAGACTTGCCCGTCGGCTCGTGTGCGCCAGCCTCTACGCGAGATAGCAGGCGCTTCCAGAGTTGCCTCCACGCGAGTGATGGAGGCAGGGATGTGTGTCGGTGCTCGATCTCAACCACTAGCCAGGGCTGCGCATCCCCGGTCCCGGCTACCGCGTCATGCGGTCGCGAAGATGAATCGGAGCCCCGGGCGCCGTCGTTTGAGCCTGCCGGACGCTTGGCCATCGTCTTGTCACGGTACCGCGCACAAGTCCAATTTCGGTCTAAGATTCCGGCGCTATTGCTCCAATTGCGTGCTGTTTATACCCAATCCGCTCGAATCGGGCAGTTTCCCTCGGCTGTCACGACCGATCTTCGTGGCGGGTCGTTT
Source organism: Chloroflexota bacterium (assembly GCA_039933275.1). Taxonomy (GTDB): domain Bacteria; phylum Chloroflexota; class Dehalococcoidia; order SM23-28-2; family RBG-16-64-32; genus DATKKM01. The sequence continues at coordinate 12,602 of JBDTOK010000071.1, forward strand.
TTGAATCGTGCCGATGTCCTCGGTGATCGACCGCACACGGACCACCGGCTCTTGCTTGAAGACGGCTGGACTCCCGGATCGAGAGGCCATTGGTCGCAGCC
>JBDTOK010000072.1:0-12632 GCA_039933275.1 Chloroflexota bacterium
CGCAGTTATCTCCGATGCGGACGCCGGGCATGATGATCGCGCGGGCGCCGATGAAACAGTTGTTGCCGATGGCGATGCGCCCGAAGCGCTGCATCCCAGCATACTCGGGCCGGTAGCGAAAGACCCAGGTGCCGCCGTCGTGCGTGACGAAGGTGACGTTGCTGGAGACGGTGACGTGGTCGCCGATCTGCACAAGGTATGGTTCGGAGCCGAAGTCTGGCTTGCCGATGATGCGCACCTCGCGGCCGAGTTTCAGCCCGCGCTTGACGGCGGCGCGGAGGAGCATCTTGTTGCGGACGTCGCTGATCTTGCCGAACATCGCTAGGCCTCTGGCACCGCTGCGCCACGAAGGATCGCGTCGATTGTCATGGCGTTTGGTTGGGCGGCACGTTCGTTTCGCTTGAGGTGACGCGCGGCGTTCAGGGCGAACGTTGGCGCCAGGTTCTTGGCGAAGAGCCATGCGGCGGCGCGAGTCGGGCGCGAAGCCAGCGAGCGGGCGGCGTTCCAGAGGCCGTACATTCGGTCACCGGAGTCGAACGACTGAAGCGCGACGGTGTAGTAGTGCCGGGCGAGAGCGCGACGGCGCAGGTGCGCGTAGCTCGGGCCGACGTCAGGGTCAGCGAGAATGTCGTCGAGCTGCATACGGCGGTAGCGTGCGAGGTCGTGCGGGTTGGCCTTGCGGAAGATGCTGCCGGCCTCGCCGCCGTGAACGCGATAGAAGGCGAGCGGCTCGTCGACGTAGGCGGCGTCCCAGCGCTTGAAGATGCGCGTCCACATGTTCCAGTCTTCGTAGAGGCCGAAGCGGCGGTCGAAGAAGCCGCACTCGTCGAAGCAAGCGCGACGAACCATGACGGTGGTCGCGACGATGTGGTTGGACATCAGGAGGTCGGCGATCTCCGCGTAGCCGGGGCGGACGTAGCTTCCGCGCGCGAAGGATGGGCGCAGGAGTTGTGTCAGGCGGCCGGCCTCGTCCATGAGCCAGGCGGCGCTATGCACTAGACCGACCTTCGGGTTGGAGTCGAGGATCGCGGCTTCCTTCGCCAGGGCGGACGGCGCGAGGGCGTCATCGGAGCCGAGGAAGCTGATGTACTCGCCGCGGGCTTCTCGGACGCAGACGTTGAGCACCTCGGGGATGCCGACGTTGGCCTGCGCGATGTAGCGCGCTTTCGGAGCGATGGAGCGAACGACATCGGCAGTGTTGTCAGTCGAGCCGTCGTCGATCACGAGGATCTCGTAGTCGCTGTACGTTTGGTTGAGCGCGCTCTGTAGCGTGAGGCCGATGAGGTGCGCGCGCTGGTACGTCGGGATGATGATCGTGACCTTTGGCGCGGCGTGCGGCGTGGACGCAGCACGCCGCGTGGGCGCAGCAAGCGGCGCCCCTACGGGCCTGCTCACGATGCGCTCCACTTTGTGCGGAGGCCGCGCTTGACGGTGCGGCCGGCATCGATGAAGGGCGTTGGTAGCAGCGACTTCACGCCTTCGACAGCGACTGCGTAGGTGTCGCGCTCAAACGCCAGTTGCGGCGAGCGGCGGAGCGAGTCGGCGAAGTAACCTGCGAACTCGACGCGGCGGCGCAGGCGGGCGGCGACGCGGGCGATCGTGCGCTCCACGCAGGCGTAGGCGTACGAGCGCAGGTGCTTGTAGCGGAAGTCCTCCTGGTAGAACAGGCGGTCGATCGTGCGGAAGTGGGAGTCGGCAACCATCTCGACGGTGTAGCCGGAGGTGATGCTGGAGTTGTGCACGCGATAGCAGCCCAGCGGCTCGCGGGTGTAGGCGAGATCGTGCTCGGCGGCGATGCGGAGCCAGAGGTCCCAGTCTTCGCCGGGGACCGCTTCCGGTACGAAGAGCGGCATCGACTGCGCGACGCTGCGGCGGATCATGACGGTGCTGTTCGTGATGTGGCATCCGTGCAGGAGCTCGCGGAAGGCGCGCTCCGATGGGATCAGCTCTTGCGCGTGCATCCAGCGGGGCGCAGTGCGGCGGCCAACGACGCGGTTGTTCGAGTCGATGATGAGGGCGTCGCTGTAGGCGATGGCGGCGGTGGGGTTGGCGTCGAGCATGGCGACGTTGCGGGAGAGCGCGCCGGGCAAGAGCGAGTCGTCCGCGTCGAGGAGATGGAGGTACTCGCCGTCAGCGAGAGTGATCACTCGGCTGCAGGCCTTGGCGACGCCGGCGTTCGGCTGGTAGTGGTATTCGATGCGGTCACCGTAGCTGCGAATGACGTCGGCCGTGTTGTCGGTGGAACCGTCGTCCAGCACGATGACGTCGAAGTCGGGGTAGTCCTGGGTGAGGACGGACTCGATCGTGTGCGGGAGGTATCGGGCCATGTTGTAGGCGGCGATGACAACGCTGACTTTGGACATCGCGCTACTCGCTTCCCGCCGGCAACGTTGCTGGCTGGCGGAGGACGTACGTCTTCCAGTACCCGGCCGTCGTCGCCTTGAAGACGGCCCAGTCTTTGCGGTTGAAGACGAGCGTTTCGCGGATGCTGATGCCGCTGCGGGCGCGGAAGATGGCGAGCACGACGGCGGAGTTGATGAGGTAAGCGATGTCGCTGGCGATAGCCGCGCCTTCGATGCCGATGTAGGGGATCAGCGCGATGTTCAGGCCGATCGTTGCGGGCAGGGAGACCATGCCGCCGAAGAGCACGCTCTGCGGCATGCCGTTCGCGGAAAGAGACGAGCCGAGGACTTTGTGCACGGTGTAGAGCACGCCGCTCGGCGCGAGGATGAGAAAGACGCCCACCGACGGGCCGAAGTCGCTGCCATAGACCAGCGGGATCGCCGGGCGGCAGATGATCAGCAGGCCGAGCGTGGCCAGCGCCGTGACCACGAGCGTGCGGCGGCAGGTGGCGGCGGACATCGCAAAGTTGGAGATGCCGTCCATCGCCGATGCTTTAGGGAAGAGGACGGTGCCCAGCGTGAGCGGTACCCACCACGACAGCTCAGCGAGGTTGACGCCGACGAGGTAGCGGCCAACGCCCTCCGCGCCGATGAACCCGCCGACAAGAAAGACGTCGAGTCGGTGGTTGAGCGCCTGCAGTATCCAGCCGGTGTGGCCACGGATGCCGTACGAGGCCTGCGCCTTGAACGACTTCGAGTCGAAGCCGGGCTTGATCTGGACGTGGCGGCTGAGGAAGAAGATCGTGACGGCGGAACCGAGCGCGAACGATAGTAGCCAGATGCCGGCTGCGGACTGGATCGACAGCCCGACGCCGATTGCGATGGCGGTAATACCGATGAGCCGGACGACTGGAATCAGAACTTTGACGGCGGTGTACGGAAGGATCTTGCCGAGCGGGAGGAGGAACTCGCAGGCGCCGTCGGTGATGGTCATCAGGCAAGCGCCGGCGAGGGCGATCGAGAGGTCGCGCGCGTCCATTCCCAACAGACGCTCGCCGCTGAGGAGTGCGGCGGCGATGAGGCCACCGGCGATCACGGCCATGCCGATTGACCACGTGAGCGAATTCGAGAACATGCGCTGGAGCGGGAACATTCGCTGGCCGACGAGGTACATCGCCGCCATCTCAAGGCCGAGGCCAGGCCAGGAGGCGAGCGCTTCGGCGGTTTCGTTGATCAGGCCGTAGATGCCCCGGCCATCAGCGCCGAGTGATCGCGCAAGGATGACTCCCGTGACGCCGTAGACGATGTACTGCAGGCAGCGCGCGGCAAACAGCAACGCAGCCGTCGGGCCGAGGGAGAGCTTGGCCGCGGCGGAGGGTGCCTGCGTCTCAAGCGCGGGGGCGCTAGCGACTGCCGACACGCTCACGTCCCTGCTCCAGGTACCACTCGGTATAGCGGATGACGCCGTTCTGGGTTGAGACTCTGGGTTCGTAGCCGAGGACCGCGTGGGCGCGCGTGATGTCCGCGCAAGTCTGCTGCGGATCGCCCTGCTGGTCTTCAACGAAGCGAAGGCGAGCGTGGCGATCGAGGCCGAATTCGATCAGCTTGAGGAGATCGCGGAGCATGATCGGCTGGCCGCGGCCGAGGTTGAAGACGTTGAAGCCGGGCAGGTCAGCGTCAAGCGCGGCGACGATGCCGGCGATTGTGTCCGAGATGTAGGTGTAGTCGCGGCGGCTGGTGCCATCGCCATAGACGGGGACGGTTTCGCCGCTCATGATCATGCGCGTGAATCGATTAACGGCCATGTCCGGACGCTGGCGCGGCCCGAAGACGGTGAAGAAGCGGAGCGCGGTCACAGCCAGTCCGGACCGCCGCGAGAAGGCTGAGCACAGCGCCTCACCGGCAACCTTCGATGCGCCGTAGGGAGAGAGCGGGCGCAGCGGTGTCACGTTCTCCTGGGCGGCGGCGGACGCCGAGCCGTAGACGGACGATGACGACGCGAAGACCAGCCGCTCGATGGCGTATTTGCGGCAGGCGAGCAGCACGTTCAGCGTGCCGGTGACGTTGGTGTCGACGTAGGACTGTGGGTTCTCGAAGGAAGGACGGACGCCAGCGCGGGCCGCGAGGTGCACGACCTTCGCCGGGCGTGCAGCCTCGAAGACGGCGAAGAGCTTGTCGCGGTCGAGGATGTCGCCCTCGGCCAAGCGCACGTTGCCCATCGCGAGGGATGGGCCGATGTTGGCCTGCTTGATCTCGCGGTCGTAGTAAGGGTCGAAGTTGTCGTAAACGGCGACGCGATCACCCTGCTGAGCGAGACGCTCAACGAGATGCGAGCCGATGAAGCCCGAGCCGCCTGTAACGAGAACCGTATTAGTCATGCGAGAAGTACCTGTCGACCCGGGCCGTGTTCACGGTCTCCCACTCTTCGCGGCGGGCGCGGTCCATGCGTCGTCCGACGATGAAGCCATCGGTAACGGCCGCAGCGATCCATCCCAGCACGAGCCCAGCGACGATGCCCATGAGAGCGAGGTCGCGCGTCCGGAGTGCTGTCGGAGGCGCAAGCTGGACGGTCGATGTCGGATCGACGACGGAGAGCGGCTTGCCCTGCAGGATCTGGTCGGAGAATGAGCGCTGAAGGTCGGAGAGCGCGCCGAGCTGCGTCTCCAGTGACGTCGCCTGCGAGTTCAGTACCGCGAGCTGCGGGTCTGAGCCGAGGCGGGCGAGGTTAGCGACGAGGGCGGTGAACGTCTTGCTCGGGTCCTGGCCGACGCCACTACGTACAAGGTCGTCGAGGGCGGCGCGGATGGCTGGCTCGCCTACATTGGCGAGCTCGGTTGTGCGGGCAGCGTAGACGGCGTTCAGCTGGGCAAGTAGCTGGGTCTGCTGGAGTGCAGTCGTGCTCGTGAGGTCGGCCTTGACGCGACCCTCCTCGGCGGTGATGTCGTCCGTCACGAGAGCGGCGGCGGTGTCGGCGATGATCTGGGCGTTGGTGGCGCTGGCGTCACTGGCGGTGACGGTCACACGGAAGAGACCGACGTCTGGCTTGAAGACAACTTTCTTGGCGAGCGCAGCGGCCGGAACGATGACGCCCTGCGCGGCGAGGCGGTCCTGCAGTTCCTTCTGGAACTGCGGTGTGTTGCCACGATCGGCGACGGACTGCGTGTAATTGGAGAGCAGTTCCGGCGTCCCGGTACCGCCGGCAGTCGTAACGCTGCCGCTAGCGGAGACGAGCCGCGTGACGCCGAGCGTTGTGGCTGCACTGTGCGCCGCTACCGATGAGCCCATTAGCGCCGGGACGGCGAGGACGGCGACCAGCACGCAGGCAACCACTACGCCGGCGATCAGCCAGGCCCAACGTTTCGCGATGCGAATGTAGTGTTCAGGAATCACGATGCCACTCCTTCCGCGGCTGGTGTGCGGCCGCGCTTGCCTCGCCGGGCGCGTAAGAAGTCGCCGATGGTCTGGCAGATGTAGTTCACGTCATCGAGGGTGAGCACCGGATAGATGGGGAGCGAGATGATTTCGCTGGTGACTTGCTCGGTGACCGGGAAGTCGCCGGCGCCGTAGCCGAGGTAGCGCGTCGCTTCCTGCATGTGGATCGGTACCGGGTAGTGGATGGCCGCGCCGACGCCGTGGCGGTTGAGCCACTCCAGCAGCTCGTCGCGGTGGGGCGCCCGGATCACGTACAGGTGGTAGACGTGCGTGGCGTCGGCGCGCTCGACCGGGGTGATGATCTCGGGGTAGAGGGCGAGGCGCTTGTTGTACTCCAGCGCGAGGCCGCGGCGGGCAATGTTCCACTGCTCCAGGTGGCGGAGCTTGATGCGCAGGATCGCCGCCTGAAGCTCATCGAGGCGGGAGTTCATCCCGAGGACGCTGTGGTGGTAGCGCTGCGAGGAGCCGTGGTTGCGCAGGAGCTGGACTTTGCTGGCGAGGCCGCGGTTGTTGGTGACGACGGCGCCACCTTCGCCGTAAGCGCCGAGGTTCTTCGAGTAGTAGAAGCTGAAGGCAGCGGCGTCGCCGAGGGTGCCTGTGCGCTGGCCGCGGTATTCGGCGCCGTGAGCCTGGCAGGCGTCTTCGACGATGGCCAGCTTGTGGGCGTCGGCGATCTGCTTGAGCGCGGCCATGTTCGCCGGCTGGCCGTAAAGATGCACGGGCATGATCGCTTTCGTGCGCGGCGTGACGGCAAGCTCGACTTGCTCCGGATCGATGGTGTAGGTCTCCGCATCGACGTCGGCGAAGACGGGTGTGGCGCCGGTCATGGCGATGGCGGCGGCGGAAGCGATGAAGCTGTTCGGCGCGGTGATCACTTCATCGCCGTGGCCGATGCCCAGGGCCCGCAGCGCGAGGTAGATGGCGTCCGTGCCGGAGCCAACGCCGATCGCGTGCTTGGCGTTGCAGAGCGCGGCGAAGTCTCGCTCCAGGGTAAAGACGTTCTCGCCGAGGAACAGCTTCATGCCGTCCAGCACATCGGCGATGGCGGCCTGTACTTCTTCCATGAGCGGCTCGTACTGGCCGCGCAGGTCAACCAGGGGGACGTTTTTCATGATGCTCTCCTCTGCAACTTCGTATGTCCTTGGGGGTGCGAGCCCAGGTAGAGCCCGGGCGTGAGGTACTCCATAGAACCGCCGTTGTAGAGCGACTTCGCGGCGGACTCCAGGATGTGAACGACTTTCAGGCCCTCGAAGCCGTCGCTGCGGGGGCGTTCGCCGGAGCGGATGCAATCGAGGAAGTGCGTGTCCTCGAGGCGCAGCGGCTCGGCGTCGGCGACGAAGGGGATCACGATGTCGCCGTTGTTGTAGGTGGGCGGGCCGAAGCCGTTTTCGCCGTTTGGCTCGCCCAGATCAATCGACTTGTTGAAGATGCGGATCATGTCGCCTTGCGCCGTATCGTCGTAAGTGAGCGCTTGTTTCTGGCCGATGATCGTCAGGCGGCGGACCTTCACCGGTTCCAGCCAGCTCACATAGATGTGGGCGAGCAAGCCGTCCAGGAACTCGAGGTCGAGGTGGGCGACTTCCGCGAGGCGCGGGTTGATGCGAGCGGTGCCGCGCGCGCCGGCGACCATCGGCTCTTCATCGAGCAGGTACATGAGGATCGAGATGTCGTGCGGCGCGAGGTCCCAGAGGACGTCGACGTCCGGCTGCAGCAGCCCGAAGTTCAGGCGCGCCATGTGGATGTAGTGGAGCGGGCCCATCTTGCCTTCGGCGATGTACTTGCGCAGGAAGTTGACGGCGGGGTGGTAGACGTAGGTGTGGCCGACCATCAGCGTCAGCCGCCGCGCCTCCGCGATGTCGATCAGGTCCATCGCTTCGTTGCTGCTGGTGGCGAACGGCTTCTCCGTGAGCACGTGCTTGTCAGCGAGAAGCGCGGCCTTGGCGAGCGGGTAGTGGAGGCGCGCCGGCGCTGCGATCAGCACGGCGTCAATGTCGCCGGCGATCATTTCGTCGAAGTCGTCGGTGATCCAGTCCGGGAGCAGGCCCTTCGGCACGCGCTTGAGGTTCGCCTCGGAAGGCTCGCACAATGCGACGACTTCGCAGCCGGGGATCTCGTTGAGGACGCGGAGGTGCTTACTGCCCCAGTAGCCGCAGCCGGCCAGCCCCACGCGAATCGGGCGGTTGATCACTAGAATGCACCCCTCTCGCGGATGATTGATGGGATCGTGAGCGCGATGAGCTTGAGGTCGCGGCGGAAGCCCAGCGTTTCGACGTACTCCACGTCCATGCGGACCATCTCGTCGAAGTCTTCGGCGTCGGCGCGTTTGACCTGCCAGAGGCCTGTCAGGCCCGGACGCACGGCAAAGCGCTTGTAGTACCAGTCCTTGTAGTAGGGCAACTCGTAATCGAGTGCCGGGCGCGGGCCGACGATGCTCATCTCGCCGCGGAGGATGTTGAACAAGTTCGGCAGCTCGTCCAGATTCCAGGCGCGGAGAAAGCGCCCGAAGCGCGTAACGCGCGGGTCGTCCAATGACTTGAACGTGCCAATCTCGCGGCGGCTGGACTCGGCGGTTCGGCGGACGGCCTCGCGGTGTAGGGAGTCTCCGGCGTCAGTCTGCATGGAGCGAAACTTGTACATCCAGAACGGCTTGAGGTCGCGGCCCAATCGCTCCTGGCGGAAGAGCACCGGGCCTTTCGAGTCGAACTTGATGATGATCGCGATGAGCAGCAGCAATGGCGATAGGACGATCAATGCGCCGAGCGATGCGGCGACATCGAAGTCGCGCTTTAGCCAGCGGCTGATGCGCTTGCCGCCTACATAGGCATGGGCGCGCACGTCCGCGGCGGTTGTCTGGTTGGGCAGGCGAAGCTCGGAGGTCACGCGATGCGCCTCCCGTTGCCGCGCGATGCCTGACGCGGTCGGCGCGAGCCGTGCAGGTGCTGCGCTAGCTCCTTCGGTTCCTGTGCGAACTCCGGGCCGGACATCGGGCGGCCGATGCCCAGGTAGACGAGGCCGGCGTCGGTCACCGTCTTCACGTTGAGCGCGTTGCGTGCATCGAGGAGCAGAGGCCGCCGCATGAGCGAGCGTACCTTGTGTAGATCGAGCGTGAGGAACTGCGGCCAGGCGGTAGCCAGCACCAGGGCGTCGGCGCCAGTGGCCGCTTCGTAGGCGTCCGATGCGTATTCGATTTCAGGGTAGTGGCGCGCGGCCTGTTCCATCGCCACGGGGTCGAAGGCGCGAACGGATGCGCCCTCCGAGACGAGATGGCGGACGAGGTGCAGCGACTGTGATTCACGGACGTCGTCGCAGTTCGGCTTGAAGGCGAGGCCCCAGATGGCGATTGTCTTGCCGCGCAGGTCGCCGATTACGTCTTTCAACTTGCCGACGGCGAGCCAACCCTGGCGGTTGTTGATCTTCACGGCGGCGCTGAGGATTGGCGTGGCGACGCCGACGCGATTGGCGGTCCAGATCAGGCCGCTGACGTCTTTGGGGAGGCAGCTTCCGCCCCAGCCAAGACCGGCGTCGAGGTAGCTGCTGGCGATGCGAGAGTCCATCCCGAGCGCCTTGCTGATGTCCACGACGTCAACGCCGATCTCTTCGCAGAGCCCGGCGATTTCGTTCATGAAGCTGATCTTGGTGGCGAGGAAAGCGTTGGATGCGTACTTGATCATCTCGGCGGCACGGTTGCTGGTGTAGATCACAGGCCGGCGCAGGTTCGCGTAGAGTTCGCCTGCTGCGCGCGAGGTGTCGGGATCGTCAGCGCCGAGGACGATGCGCGATGGGCGCATGAAGTCGATGACGGCGAGACCTTCGCGCAGGAACTCCGGGTTGGAGACGACGCGCGGAGTCTCGTGTGGCCGGTATTCGGAGATGAGGCTCTTCACTACCTCTGCCGTGCCGGGCGGGACAGTGCTCTTTACGATGACGGTCGGCATTGTGCCCCCGTTGACTGCGCCGACGATGCTGCGGACGGCGGAGACGACCTGACGCAGGTCGGCGGCGCCGTTGGCCTTGGGCGGCGTGCCGACGGCGATAAAGACGAAGTCGCTGCTACGGACGGACTCCTTGTAGCTGCTCGAGACTTCGAGCTGGCCGGACTCGATGCCCTGCTCCCAGATCTCGGGCAGGCCGGGCTCGCGGATAGGCAGGCGTCCCTCGCGGAGAGCTTGCACTCTGGCGGGATCGTTTTCCAGGCAGAAGACTTTGTGGCCAAGCCGGGCAAAGCACGCAGAGGTGATGAGCCCGACGTAGCCGCCCCCAACGACGATAATAGTTGTCATAGCGAAATCGACGTTAGGGGGGTACGGTTTGTCCCAAGTATGGAGAAGGTTTGAGGCGGGTCTGAAGATAGTCAGAGTTGGGTGCGCACGCTTGCGCCGAATACGAGCCTGGGGGTTTGATGTACGGCCAGGCGGGTCCGTACGTTCGAAACAGGTGATTCTTACGCTGGGAATGTAACGTCAGCCGTTACGCGCAGTTGAATCAAACGAACCGGAAACCACGCTCGCGCGCTGCAAGCCGGTATGCGCCGGGCGAATCAGGATCAGGCATCTATGGGGGGACGGGATGATTAGCAGGACGTTAGTCCTACTTATCGATAGTGATCGCGCGCGCCTGGACGGGCTGTCCAGCTTTCTGCACGCCGAGAACTTCGAGACGGTGGAGGCGACAGATGGCCTGAGTGGCCTGCGGGAGTTCTTCAATGTGCATCCCGACTTCGTTCTTGTCGACCTGAGTGTGAAAGAGATGCCGGTCTGGAACGTGATCACCCGCATCCGTGAGCTGTCCGATACGCCGATGATCGTGACTGGCGCCGACGCTACGCAAGATGAGATGACGCGCGCGTTCGACCTGGGCGCGGAGGGTTTCCTGGCTCGCCCGTTTGCGATGAAGGAGCTGCTGATGCGGCTTAACGCGCTGCAGAACCGGGCGCCCGAGGGCGGCGACGACATCAAGTGGGTCTACAAGCGCAACGGCCTGACGGTGGACTTGCGCAGCTGCGAGGTCTTCGTGCACGGCAAGCTGGTCTCGCTGACGGGGACAGAGTATCGCCTGCTGACGTACCTCATCGAGCGGCGCGGCTGGGTGCTATCCCATGATCAGATACTCTCGCACGTGTGGGGGACGGATTACATCGGGGAGAAGGACCAGGTGAAGCTGTACGTCTGGTACCTGCGCCAGAAGATCGAAAACGCCCCGAAAGACCCGAAGATGATCGTGACCAAGCGCGGGCTTGGTTACACGTTCGTTGGCTGACTGCGCCGTTGCGCCTGTTTGCGCCTCCTTTTCTTTGATTGCATTTGCTGTTTCAGATTGGGCGATTGATTGGATTTGGTGATTTGTTGGATGTAGTTTCGTCCCCAGGATCTCGCCAGGCGGGCGGAGGAATACGCTGGTTAAGTTCCCAGATGACGGAGTCGCGGTCTTTGTTGGCGTGATCGATGCGCTGGATGAGTGAATCGAGGAGGCGCTGGGCGTCGTTTCGGGCGCGGGCGGCGCGGCGCTCGTTCTGGCGCTGGATGTCGGCGAGGAGACGAGCAGCGGCGGGCTCGCTGGCAATGAGGTCAACGAACTGCTGAACGAGTCTTGAGTTTCGGCCGTGCTTGAGGCCGTTGAGGTTGCCCTTTGGCGCACCTGCGCCGGGACGCTTACCGCCACGCGTCATCCATTCCTCCCGATGTGAGTGTATGGCTGGACGGCGGGCAGATGAAGGGAGAAATGGCACGGCGAACTGGACCGGGAAATTGTTTGGCAAAATTGGGTTTTGGGGGCGATGACCGGGCGGGCGCTTGCCTCGCGACAGTTTCCTATTACACTCGCGCTGTGTCTGAGAAATAGAATAGAGGCGTCATGCGGAACCTGCCACGTTCCCTGTCGGTTGCGTTGCTTATCGCTCTACTCTTCTGCTGCGGTTGTGGTGGCTCATCGTCGTCAGCGTGTGTTCCAACCGGTGCGAGCCCAGGGTTTGTACCAACATCCCACGCAGATCTCGTTGCGCAAATTGGCGAGCGTGCGGCTGGTTATGCGGGATTCTTTTACGATAACGGCGTCCCGACAATCCGAATGGTCGATCCATCAGACGAGATAGCGGTGGCAAGCGCGAAGAATGCGGTTCTGGCCGGAGAGGGGCATGGAACGATCACATCGGCAGATGACATCAAAGTAGTGAAGGGGAACTACTCCCTGTACCAGATTGGCGACTGGTACAACAACATCGGATATAACGCCCTGTCGGTGCCAGGCGCTGTTTCTTCCGGCCTAGATCTGGCGAACGATCGCATGCGTTTCGGCGCCGAGACGGATGAAGCAACGGACGGGATCAGAGCGTACATGCGCAGTTATTGCATCCCGGACGACGCTTACGTCATTGAACCCGAGCAAGCGTCAGTTCCGATTTAGGCGCCAACCAACTCCGCCGCCAATCGCCGGTCCATGTCCTTCACTACCGCGCCGCCCTTCACCACGAGGCGCACGCGCTCTGCGTTCGCCATGGCTTCTGGTTCGGTTAGTGGGTCGCGGTCGAAGATGGTTAGGTCGGCTAGCTTGCCTTCTTGCACGGTGCCGATCTCTGCTTCCATGCCGAAGAGCTCGGCGTTGGTGCGGGTGGCGGAGACGATCGCTTCCATCGGTGAGAGGATGCGCGCCTTGATGACGAGCTCGCGCGCCTTCAGGTTCATCGCCGGGCCGAGCAGGTCGGAGCCGGAGCCGATCTTCACGCGGGCTGCCTTCGCGATGCGCACCGCTTCCTCACCAGCCTTCCACACCTGGTTCAGCTTCTGCACTTGGTACGACGTGAATCCCAACTCTTTACCGCCCTCAGCGAGCACGTCGTAGGTAATCAACGTCGGCACGAGGAAC
>JBDTOK010000073.1:0-12369 GCA_039933275.1 Chloroflexota bacterium
TCGCCGGTCCACTGGAAGAGCTGGATGTAGTTGTTCTCGGGGTCTTTGAGGGTGGCGATGGTCAGGCCGCCGAAGTCTGTTGGCGGATCGACGAAGTCGACGCCGGCTTTCTTCAGGCGCTCGTATTCGCCGTGGACGTCGTCGACGTTGAGGCCGACCATGTGGCGGGCGGGATCGTTGTTTTTGCCATGGACTTCGCTGTGCGTGCCGATGGAGAGGGCGGGGGCGGATTGGTCGCCGAAGACGATGAATTCGGGGCCTTCGACGCCGGGCTTGAGGCCGAGGGTGTCGCGGTAGAAGGGGAGGAGGTTGTTGATGTTTTCGCTCCAGATGGTGGTGCCGCCTAGACCTGTGATCGCCATGGTGGGTCTCCTTTCGGTTTGGGGCTGTTGGTTTTATTTTAGCGGCGGCGGTGGTGCCTTGGTAGCCGCGGAATGGCGCAGATTTTTCGCAGATGGGATCTGGGTGAGGGTGAAGTCGGGCATGGGTACTGGGAGTGAGCATGAGGGCCTGCGGGCCGGTCCTTCGAGAACCTCAGGATGAACGGGATCTCTGGACTGGGGGAATCGAATGACATAGAGGCGTCGGGTCTGCGTACAATCGCGGGGCAGAAGGAGGATCGCATGTTTGTGGCTATGAATCGGTTTACGGTGAATGAGGGGCAGGGGGAGAAGTTCGAGCAGATATGGCGGGAGCGGGAGTCTCGGTTGGCGGATGTGCCGGGGTTTATGCGATTTGCGCTGCTGAAGGGGGATGGGGGCGAGTACATTTCGCACAGTACGTGGCAGGACCGCGAGGCGTTTATCAGTTGGACGCAGAGTGAGAACTTCGCGGCGGGACATAGGCAGGGTTCGCTCATGGGGGTGCTGAAGGGGCCGCCGCAGGTTGCGCTGTACGATGCCGTGCTGGTGGAGGGCGAATAGAAGACAGTGGGTGCGGATCGGGGCGAAGTTGTGGCGCCGGAGGGGTTTGCGAAAGGCATCTCGCAGTTCAATGCGTGGATGTTTTACGACTGCCACGAGACGCTGGAGGATATTTGGCGGGAGGCTGGGGAGAAGGGTGACGACTCGACTCTGACGAATTTTTACCAGGGGATCATTAAGGCGGCGGCAGGCTACCATCACTTGCTGCGCGATAACTATCGCGGGACGGTGAATTTGTTGGGGGATACTTTTCGGTTGTTGGAGCCGTATCGGCCTCGCACGCTTGGGGTTGACGTGGAGCGGTTGCTGGAGGAGATTCGGGGGACGTTGGTGCGGGTGGAGGAGTTGGGGGAAGGGCGGTTGGGGGAGTTCGATCGGTCGGCGATACCGGTGATTTTTTACTCGGCTTAGTTGCCGCGGAACTGCGCGGATTTTTCGCGGAACTGTTTGGGGCCACAGATTCGCACGGATGATTCACAGATGCGATCTGGGTGAGGGTTGGGTTGCGGCAGGTGCGGGCAGTCCCTGGTGGACGTGAGGTTTGCGGCGCTGGCGCGGTAGGGGTACCAGGTGCGGCGATTCGCTTCGCGGGTCCTTCGAGAACCTCAGGATGAACGGAGTCGTTAGCGCTGAGGGCGGCGCGTTCTTTGACAGAGCTGAAGTTTTGTCCTTACTTTGGCGTTTGTGACTGAAGCGGCTTCTGATTTTGTGACGGCTAATGGGTTGCGGTTGCATTACCTTGCCTGGGGGGATGCTGGTAGTCCGCGGGTGGTGGTGCTGAATCATGCGACTGGGTTTTTGGCTCGATTGTGGGAGCCGGTTGCGCAAACGCTCGCCGGGGCGGGGTGGCGAGTGCTGGCGTTCGATGCCCGCGGGAATGGGGATTCGGAGAAGCCGGCGGCATCGGAGGAGAATTACGATTGGCACCGGGCGGCGGATGATTTGCGCGGGTTTCTCGATTCGCTGGGGTTGAGGGGCATGGCGATGATTGGACACTCGTTTGGCGGCGCGACGGCGTTGTGGCTCGCGGGGAATCAGCCCGAGTATGTGTCGCGGGTTGTCGCGATCGAGCCGATTGTGATGCCGGGCGGGTTCGTGCCGGACGAGACTCGACGGGGCGATATGGCGGCAGCGGCTCGCAAGCGGCGGCATGTGTTCGGGAGCGCGGCTGAGATGCTCGCGCAGTACAAGTCCCGCCCGACGTTTGCGAAGTGGCGCGATGACTTGCTGCGGATGTATGTGGAGGATGGGACGTACAAGCGCGAGGACGGGTCGATCGAGTTGAAGTGCTCGGGGGCGATTGAGGGGGCGCTGTTTGCGCAGAGCGGTTCACTGCCGGTGTGGGATGTGCTGCCGCGAATCGAGGCGCCGGTGCTGGTGATGCGCGGTGAGACGACGGAGGGGTTCTTGTCGATGGTGGCGGAGCAGGTGGCGTCGCGGGTGCAGCATGGCCGGGTCGAGACGATTTTGGGTGGCGGGCACCTGTCGCCGATGGAGGAGCCGGAGGTTGTGGCGGAGATGGCGTTGGGGTTTTTGTCTGGAGATCAGTTTCCCGGCGACGAGGCCGGGTTGTCTTGAGCGCTACGTCTCGGTAGTGATCGCGGTAAACGGATGCTGGTATTCAGCGAGGTGTTTTGGCGCAGCATTTGCTGGATCGCGGCGGAGTGGACAGCCCAGTGAGGTCAAGGTTTGGCGTCAGGAGGGCGAAGATGCTGCGCCCCTACAGTTGGGGACAGGCTTGACCGTTGACGGCTGAGCCTCGACGCTTAGGCCGTGATTGCTGTGCTTGCGGGCGGCGTGGGGGCCGCGCGGTTTTTGCAGGGGGTGCTGGCTGTGCACCGGCCCTCGGACGTGACGATTATTTCGAATGTTGGGGACGATGCGGAGTTTTTCGGGCTGCACGTGTCGCCGGACATCGATATCGTGCTGTATCACCTCGCCGGGATGGCGGATGAGGAGCGTGGGTTCGGGCTGAAGGGCGATACGTTTAACGTGATCGATTCGATGGGGAAGTACGGATACGATACGTGGTTCCGGCTGGGCGATCGCGATATGGCGACGTGTATTACTCGCACGCATTTGTTGCGCAAGGGGAAGACGCTGGCAGAGGCGAGCGCGGAGATTGCGGCGGCTCTGCTGGTGCCGGCGAAGATTACGCCGGTGACGAACGACCGGCTGCGGACGAAGATTCGCTCGGACGATGGGGTGCTCGACTTCCAGGACTATTTTGTTAAGCGACGGACGGAAGGGCACGCCTGGGAGACGATCTACGACGGCGCGGAATCGGCGAAACCGGCACCGGGGGTGATCGAGACGATACGCGATTCGTCCGCGGTGGTGCTGACGCCATCGAACCCGCTGGTTAGCATCGGGCCGCTGGTGTCGGTGCCGGGCGTGCGCGAGGCGCTGCGGGAAACGAAGGCTCGGGTGGCGGCGGTGAGTCCGATCATCGGCGGGAAGACGATCAAGGGGCCGGCGGACCGGATGCTACGCGACCAGGGGTTGGAGGCGAGCGCGTTGGGGGTGGCCCGGCTGTATGCGGATTTTGTGAACGTGATGGTGATCGATAACGCGGATGAGGCGCTGGCGGAGCCGATCCGGGAGCTTGGGATGGAGGTTGTGGTGACGGACACGATTATGAGTTCGGCGGAGAGGAAGGCGGAGCTGGCGCGGGCGGTGTTGGGGGCTGTTTCTTCGTAGCGATTTGTGGCTGCCGGCGTGGGTGTGTGGGCGCAATGGCTGGGCTGCGTTAGGGGTAGAGGTGCTGGCGGGGTCATGTGGCTTCGCGGTCCTTCGAGAACCTCCCTCCTGAGGCGGGCACGCGGGATAACGGAACGAACGTTGGCGCTGGTGAGGTCGTTTGCGTACCCCTTGACCCGTGACCGCTGACCCTTGACCCTGTCGGGTGTGATTACTGCGGTTGTGCCGGCTAAGGCGCTGGACCAGGCCAAGGGGCGGCTGGCTTTGATTCTTAGCGAGTCGGAGCGGCGGTTATTGGCGCTTGCGATGCTGGAGGATGTGGTGCGGGCGCTACTGACGGTGTCTTCAATTGATCGCGTTGTTGTTGTTTCGCCGGATGCTGATGTGCTGACGCTCGCGGCTTCGCTGGGGGCGGAGGCGTTGGAGGAGCCGTCGAGTGTGCGCGGGATAAACCAGGCGCTTTCGTTTGCGTTGGATTCGCTTGAGCCTCGGCCGGAGGCGTTGGTTGTGGTGCTGGCTGATGTGCCGGAGATTCTCGTGGCGGACGTGGAGTCGGCGCTGGCTGTTTTGCCGGAGCGGGGGCTGGTGATCTGCCCCTCGCACGATAAGGGGACGGGTTTGCTTGCGATGCGGCCGGCGGGGCTGATTCCGTTTCGGTTTGGGGCGCAGTCGTTTTCTTTGCACAAGCGGGAGGCGGCGGCGCAGGCGCTCGATATGGAGGTGGTGCGGGCGGAGTCGATTGCGCGCGACATAGACTCCCCTGCCGATTTGACCAGGCTGATGGAAAGACGCGGCGAGACTGTTACGCATCGGTTGTTGGGGACTTTGGATGTGGGGGCTCGGGCTTGATGGTGCTGGTGTTGGCACCCCACCCCTCCCCGCCCCCCGAAAAGAAAGAGAACCGGGGAACACCCCCGGACCCCCGGTATGGGCCTGCGGCCCCATCACTTGCGGTGTGGGCTGATGGCAAGCGGCTGAGGTGGTTGTGGCGTCTGCTAGCCGCAGCATCCTTGCTGCGTGAGCGGCAAGGGTGCTTGCGCGGATCATGTGGCTTCACGGTCCTTCGAGAGCCTCAGGATGAACGGGGGCGGTGGGGGCCGCGCTTTCTCGCTTGCGCTACGGATGCGCTGACTAGCGCGCTGAGGGCGACGTGAGCCGGCGGCGGACGCGCGGGATTCGGCTATCGCCTGCTGGCAGCGGTGAGGGAGATGCGGACAGGAGGTCTGCTGTGGGTGATGAGTACTGGCCGGTGGCGGATGTGATTGAGCAGCGGCGGTCGATCCGGAAGTTTTCGGATGAGCCGGTGGATCCGGAGGTTGTGCGGGAGTTGGTTGCGCTCGGGTGCCGGGCGCCGGCGCCGCATCACTCGCGGCCGTGGCGGTTCGTCCAGGTTATGTCGACTGAGGGGCGCACTGCCCTCGCGGACGCGATGGGGGAGTCGTGGCTGGACGACATGGCTCGCGAGGACCGCAGTGTGCTGGAGGTCGAGAAGCTGATCTCGCGGTCGCGGGAGCAGGTGCTGGAGGCGCCGGCGTTGCTGGTGGCTTGCGTGGCGCTCGATGGCGCGAAGCCGCAGCCGGACGCCCGGCGGACGGCGGCGGAGCGGGATATGTTCGTCCAGAGCCTGGGGGCGGCGTTGCAGAACATTCTGTTGGCGGCAGTTGAGCGCGGGTTGGCGGCGTATCTGAAGGGGGCGCCTCTCTTCTGCCAGGCGGCGATACGCTCGGCGTTGGAGTTGCCGGAGGATTGGGAGCCGGCGTTCCTAGTGCTGATTGGGTATGCGGAGGACGGGTTTGAGCCGCCGGCGCGAGCTGATGTGGAGCTGGGGGAGTTTCTGATCGAGCGGTGAGTTTAGCCGCAGATTGGCGCAGATTTTTACGCAGATTTTTTGGCCACAGATGATGCACAGATGCGATTTGGATGAGGGATGGGTTGCGGCTGGCTGCTGAGGGTTGGGGCCAGTGCCAGTTCGGGCGTTTGTTACTGCGTTGCCAGGAGAGGTGCTAGACGAAGCGACGAGGGCTTCGCGGGTCCTTCGAGAACCTCAGGATGAACGGTGACTTTTCGGTGATCGCTCTCCCATCTCGTTTCACTAATTTTTCGCTGAGTCCTTGTCCGATTCGTCGAGCTTCAGGATGGCCCCTTGGCTGGAAGACCGGCTGATCCGTAACGTAGCCTCTTGTGTGGCGTCGTTTTATGTGTGGGTAGAGATGGAGAGTTTGTTGGCTGATACGCATGCGAATGGGATTCGCACTAATTTTGAGGACGTCGGCAGTGGGCCGGCGGTTGTGTTTTTGCACGGGCATTCGATGGACCAGCGGATGTGGCGGTATAACGTGCCGGCGGTGGTGGAGGCTGGGTTTCGGGCGGTGACGTATGACGTTCGCGGGCACGGGGAGACCGAGGTGCCGCCGAGTGGGTACACGTGGGACAACTACGCGAAGGATTTGGCGGGATTGCTCGATGACCTCGGAATTGAGTCCGCGCATGTTGTGGCGTGCTCGATGGGTGGCGGGATTGGGCTGGCGTTTGCGCTGGCGTATCCGAAGCGGGTTGGTTCGCTGACGCTGGTCGATTCGGCGCTGCCGGGGTTTGGGTACGACAGCAGTCTTGGCAAGGAGATCGCGGCGATGCAGGCGGCGTTTCGATCGGAGGGATCAGAAGGGTTTGCGCGCGAGTGGCTGCAACATCCGTTCTTCGATGGAGTGCGGAAGCAGCCGGAGGTCTTCGCACTGCTTCGGGAGATGGTGCTGGCGTATCCGGCCCGCGAGTACCAGGCGGACTACGCGGGCGAGGGGAAGTACAAGCAGCCGGATATGACGAAGAAGCTGGACGAGATTGCGGCGCCGGCGCTCGTTGTGGTGGGCGAGCACGACGCGCCGGACTTTCGCTTGATTGCGGAGATCCTGGCGGCGAACGTGAACCGGGCTCGGCTGGAGGTGTTTGCGGGCGCGTGGCATTTGCCGAGCATGGAGCAGCCGGAGCGGTTTAACCGAGTGCTGTTGGAGTTTTTGCGGAATGATGTGCGGAGTTCTTCGCGATAGGTTGGGCGGGAAATAGCCGCAGATTGGCGCAGATTTTACGCAGATTGATTTGGGCCACAGACGGCACAGATGCGATCTGGTTAAGGGGTTGGTTGCAGCTGAAGGGGCCTGGAACTGGATACCCCTTCGGTGTTTCGGTGATTAATTGCTGTTTGGGCGGCTGTCGGCTAGCGTACGTCTTGCTATGACGGATGATGAGCGACAGACGGTGCGGGTGCGGCGGGTTGATGAGCTGACGACGCTGGAGGAGCTGTTTGAGCATGCGCTGCCGGCGTTTGGCGGGGCGTTTTTGCGTCGGGCGTTTACGATTCTGGATGCGGCTGTTGGCTCGGACTGTCCGCTGACGCTTTCGATTGCGGGGCCGGTGACGGTTTCGGGGCAGCACCAGGCGTGGCTTATTCCGCTGATCGAGACGGGATGGATCGCGTACCTCAGTACTACTGATGCCGTCTGCTATCACGATGGGCATCGGAGCTTGACGGGGCATCGCGATCCTGTGCACGAAGTGCCGATCTTCGGCGATGACGGGGCGCTGCGGGATGAGCGCACGATCCGGGTGACGGACATGGCGTTCGATGAGGATGTGCTGCTGGACCAGGACAGGTTCTTGAGCGCAGCGCTGATGTCCCCCGATTTTCAGCACAAGATGACGGGCACTGAGATGCGCTACCGGCTCGGCGAGCTGTATGCGACGCAGGAGAAGAAGGTTGGCGTCGAGCCAGGGTTGCTGGCGACGTGCCACAAGCTGGCGGTGCCGATTTTTGTTGGGGCGCCGGCGGACGGATCGATCTTCCTCAACTCGATGAAGTTGTGGGCGATGAAGAACGCGGGGCTGATCGACCGCTACGATTTCGAGATCGACATGCATGCGGAGGTGTTCGAGTCGTGCGCGTACCACCGCTGGGGGCTGTTCGATCATCCGGCGCACGCGCTGGGGACGCTGATCCTGGGCGGCGGCGTGCCGAAGAACTTCAACCTGCAACCAGAGCCGGCGCTCGGGCAGGTGCTCGGGATTCCGAACGTGAGCGGCTACCTTTTCGACGTGCAGATTGTGACGGCGCCGGTGACGGACGGATCGCTGTCGTCGTGCCCGCCGGCCGAGGCAGTAACGTGGGGCAAGGTGGACAAGGACCGCTACAAGCAGACGACGGAGAGCGTGAACGCGGACTACTCGATGGTGATGCCGTTCCTGGTGAAGGCGCTGCTGGACAAGCGGGCTCGCTACGAACAGCGGGCGGCGGAGATCGGCGAGGAGGCGCTGTTTGCGGAGGACTCGCTGGCGCGGGGGTACTTGCGATCGCGCGCGGGGTATCGGTTGTTTGAGCAGCGGGAGGGGCTGGTGCGGAAGCTGGAGGAGGCGGTGGCGTCGAATGCGGAATGGTTGCGGGAGTCGATTAAGTATTAGCACCGCGCTCCGCTCATCCTGAGGGTCTCGAAGGCGCGCGCAGCATATCAGTGGCTTGAGGCTGAGGCGCCTTTCGCTGCGACAAATGCTGGACTAGCGACCAATCGTTTTGCGCTAACGCGAGCTTCTTCTGGCGTGACCAACCTTTGATCTGCGGCGAACGCTTGGTCGCGCGTTGGGAACGTATCGCACCAGAGTTGGTGCACCGGGCGGCGTTTGGCGGTGTAACTGTCGCATTGGCCAAGTTGGTGCTGCGCGAGGCGAACGTCTAGATCGTCGGTGTGGCCGATGTAGAGCGACTTGTCTCGGCAGACGAGCGTGTACGTGTAGAACATACGGTGAACTTAGCGAACGGTTTGCCGCTTCGTAAGAGGCAAGTGGCACTCCGAGAGGAATGTCCGTTGCTGCGCCTGATTTGCTTCGCGGTCCTTCGAGAACCTCAGGATGAGCGGATTACTGGGCTCAGGCGGGTGGTTGGGCTGATGGTGGCCGCAGGCTTACCTCCCCCGCCTCAAACGTCCGCATTGTTCCGTTTGCCAGCTTCAGGATGAGGTTGCCGGCGTCGTCCACGTCTTCGGCGTGGCCGGAGATGGCTTCGTTGCGGAATGTGAGGGTGATTTCGCGACCGAGGGTTTCGAGGCGCGACTTCCAGGCTTCGATTACGGCCGGCGGGTCGGGGGCGGCGTATAGGGCTTCGATGTGGTTGAGCGCGGCGGCGAGGATGGCTTCGCGGTTGGCTTCGGCGTTTAGTTCTTGCTTGACGCTGGTGGCGATGTCCGCGATCTCGGAGTCGGGCTCGATTTCGAAGTTGACATTGATGCCGATGCCGACGAGGGCGTACTTCGGATCGGAGCCGGAAAATTCGGTCTCGATGAGGATGCCAGAGACTTTGCGGCCGGCGAGGAGGACGTCGTTCGGCCACTTGATCTGCGGGGTGAGGCCCGTCGTCTCCTCGATGGCGAGGGCGACGGCCAGCGGCGAAATGATGCCGAGCAGGCGCACTTGCTGGACGGTGGGGCGGAGGATGACGGTGAAGTAGAGGTTCTTGCCAGCGGGGGAGACCCACGTACGCCCGAAGCGGCCACGCCCAGCTGTCTGCTCTTCGGCGAGGACGGTGGTGCCTTCGCTGGCGTCAGCGTCTGCCTCAGCGCGGGCGATGTCCATGGTGGAGGATGTGCTTGTGTAGTAGAGGAGACGGCGGGCAATGAAGTCCGTCTCGAGAGCGTCTTCTACGTTGGGGAGGGCCAGCCACATGCGGTTCAGGATAAAGCAAAAGGCCGACCCTTGCGGGTCGGCCTTTTGCGTACGGCACGCAGACCACGCACCGCTAGCCACTTTGGGCTACACCAGCACCTCTACGAGGTGGTGGTGCGAACGGATTGCGGGCCTACGGCCTCTATGATGATCCATTCACATCACCTCCTTTCCTGCTTTGCAGTTTACCAATGGCGTCAAGGGGGCGGCGTTAGAAGGGGAAGACGGCACGATGGCCCGGCTCGACGGGCGAGGCGCATTCTGTTTGTGGTCGGGGTAGTGTCGGTTGGAGACGTCAGCGTTGGTGGTCAGGGCTGGGGCCCTGACCCACCAGATCTGGGGGAGACGAAGATGGTTTGCGTTAGGACTGGAGGAAGCGAAGAGCCTCGCGGGAGACGTCTGGGGCGTGGCTGAAGGCTAGCTCGTGGGTGGCGTTGGGGATGATGGCTAGCTGGGCGCCGGGGATTGCTTTGTAGAGGGCGGTGGTGTGCTCGATCGTCATGAGGTCGTGGTCGCCGGCGAGGACGAGGGTTGGGGTAGTGATTTTGGCGAGGTCTTCGACGGTGAGGGTTGGCTGGGTCATGAACATCGCCTTCGTCTTCTCGAAGACGACGGGGAAGTGGTCCGGGCCGTCGGGGGTGTACTTTTCGTAGGTGGCGACGGCTTCGCCGAGCATCATCTTTGCCATCTCCGGGGTGAAGGAGCCCATCATGCCGGCCATCGCGGGCTCGAGCCCGTTGTAGTGGAAGTTGGCGGAGAGCGGGACCATCTTCTTGATGAGATCGGGGCGCTTGAGGGCGAGGAGCAGGCAGATGATGGCGCCGTCGCTGTAACCGAAGAGGCTGACCTTGCCGAGACCGAGCGCTTCGATGACGCCGATCGTCTCATCGGTCATGCTGTCGTAGGTTAGCGGGCCGTCTTTGTCGGCGGTGTGGCCGTGGCTGCTGCGGTCCGGGGCGATGACGCGGAAGTGCTTGGCGAGCTCCTGGCCGATGGGGAGGAGAGAATCGCCGGTGCCGAAGCCGCCGTGCAGGAGGAGGAGGGGATCGCCCTGACCGTACTCCTCGTAGTAGACGTTCTGGCCGTTGACGTTGACGTGCTTGCCTTCCATTGCGGGCGCCTCCTGATGGTGGTTCGGTGGGCATTGTAGTGTCCGAGGCGTCGGTAGGGAAATGGCGGGTGAGGTGGTTCGAGTGACTACCGTTGGGTGGTCAGGGCTGGGCCCTCACCCACAAGAACAACAGAGGTCTTGACCGCTGACGCTTGAGCCTCGACCCTCTAGGCATGTTGTTGCGAGAGCTGGCGGAGGCGCTGCCGCATGTGCGGCTGGTGGGCGATGGGGATGTGGAGATTACTTCGATTGAGCAGGACTCTCGCGGGGTGGGGTCTGGCTCGCTGTTTGTGGCGGTGCCGGGATTCAAGGTGGACGGGCACGCATACCTGGGGCGCGCGATCCAGGGCGGGGCACCGGCGGTTGTTGTGCAGGAAGACCACTCGGGGATATGGCAATCGGTGGTTGAAGGCGGTGGCGTCGATTTGCTGGTGGTGCCGGACACGCGCGTGGCGCTGGCGCAGTTGTCGGCGGCGTTTTTCGACTATCCGGCTCGGAAGCTGCGAGTTGTTGGGATAACGGGGACGGACGGCAAGACCAGCCTGGCGTATCTTGTCGCGCACGTGTTTAACAGCGCCGGGCTGAAGACGGGGCTGATCAGCACGGCGGAGTGCCGCATCGGCGATGAGGTTTTGCCGGACACGGGGCGATTCACGACGCCAGAGGCGCCGCAGGTGCAGGCGATGCTGGCGCTGATGGCGGAGGCCGGATGCGAGTGGGCGATCATCGAGGCGACTTCGCACGGGCTGTCGCTGCATCGCGTGGACGAATGTGAGTACGACATCGCAGCGTTCACGAATGTGGGGTCCGACCACCTCGACTTTCACGGGTCGCGCGAGGATTACGTGGCGGCGAAGGGGCGATTGTTCTCGCTGCTGGACCAATCGGTCGATAAGGGGATCAAGAAGACGGCCGTCTTGAACGCGGACGACTTTGCGGCGATCCAGTTCGGGGGGCTGACGAAGGCGCGGCGGATCAGGTACGGCGCCGACCCTCTGGAGAACGTCTGGATCGAGAGCTGCGAGACAAACGGGTTTGGCAGCGACCTCGTGATCAACCTGATGTCGCTCAAGCAGGACTTGCACGACGACGAAATCGACGAGGGGCGGCTGCGGCTGCACTTCTCGAAGCCGGGGATGTTCAACGCCTACAACGTGGCGGCGGCAGCGAGCATCGCGCTAGCAGCGGGGCTTCGCATCTACCAGATCGCGGACGCGCTGGAGTCGTGGCCGGGGGCGCCGGGACGGATGGAGCGGGTAGACGCGGGGCAGCCGTTCTCAGTGATCGTGGACTTTGCGCACTCGCCGGACTCGCTGCGGCGGATGCTGGAGCTGCTGCGCACGACGACGAGCGGGCGGGTGTTCGCAGTGTTCGGGTGCATCGGCGAGCGGGACAAGGACCGGCGGCCCGGCATGGCGAAGGCGGCGGCAGAGCTGGCGGACTATACGTTCGTGACGGACGACAACCCGTACTCAGAAGACCGCGACGTGATTCTGCAGGACATCGCGGCGGGGTTGCTGGCGGCGGACAAGCGCGACGGCCACGACTTCAGCGTAGTGCCGGACCGGCGCGAAGCGATCTCGCAGGCGCTGGCGATGGCGGTGGATGAAGACGTCGTGCTGCTGGCGGGCAAAGGCCACGAACGCGAGGTACACATCGGGGACGAAGTGTACGCTTGCTACGATCCGGACGAAGCGCGGAAGGTGCTGCGGGAGCTGGGTTACGCCGGAGGTCAGAGTTAGACGGCTAACCGCGGGTGAGCGCGAGAAATAGCCGCAGATTGGCGCAGATTTTGCGCAGATTATTTTGGCCACAGATAGCACTGATGATGCACAGATGGGATCTGAGTGAGGTAGCGCTGCGGCCGAGAACGGGACGCGCGTTTAGCGTTGTTCGGATTTGCGGCTAGGAAGTGTACGCTTGTTACAATCC
>JBDTOK010000074.1:0-12237 GCA_039933275.1 Chloroflexota bacterium
TGGCGAGTGAGCGGCCCAGCGCGTTCGCCATCACGCCCGTCTTCTGCACCAGCTTCGCGAAGTTGGCCGGCGTCAGCGACTGCGCGCCGTCTGACAGTGCGTGGTCCGGGTTCGGATGCACTTCAATGATCAGACCATCAGCGCCCGCCGCCACCGCCACGAGCCCGACCGGCTCGACCAGGTACCACTTGCCGGTCGCGTGGCTGGGGTCGCCGATCACCGGCAGGTGAGAGAGTCGCTTTACCACCGGGATCGCGTTCACGTCGAACGTGTTGCGCGTCGCCGTCTCGAACGTGCGGATGCCGCGCTCGCAGAGGATGACGTCGCGGTTGCCGTGCGAGAGGATGTATTCCGCCGCCAGCAGCCACTCCTCGATCGTGCCGGAGAGCCCGCGCTTGAGCAGTACCGGCCGTCCCGCCTTCCCGACTTCGTCCAGCAGCGTGAAGTTTTGCATGTTGCGCGCGCCAATCTGCAAAATGTCCGCGAACTTCGCGACTAGCTCCACGTCGCGCGCGTCCATGACCTCGGTGATCACTGGCAGGCCAGTCTCCTGCCGAGCCGCCGCGAGAATGTGCAGCGCCTTTTCCCCGTGGCCACGGAAGGCGTAGGGGGATGAGCGTGGCTTGAACGCGCCGCCTCGCAGGATGTGCCCGCCCGCGGCCTTCACCGCGCGCGCCGTCTCGATTACGTTCTCTTCGCTATCCACGGAGCACGGGCCGCCCATTATCGTGACGCTGCCGTCACCGATGGCCAGCGATCCCAGGCGCACGACGGTGTTCTCCGACTGCACTTCCCGGCTCGCCAGCTTGAACGGCTTGCTGATGCGGACGACCGTGTCGACACCATCGATGACGCCAAGCTCATCCACGAGCTCCGGGTACACGTGCCCAAGCACCGCTACGACGGAGCGCTCTTCACCGTGAATGCGGTGGTCCTTGAAGCCGAGCTCCTTGACCACCTGCTGGACGTTGGTTATCTGTTTTTCTGTTGCGCCGGCCTTCATTACGACGATCATTTCGTATGTTTCTCCTGTTGTAAGATCCGCCATTCAGGACGATCCCCGTCCGGCGGTCAGTTCGCCTGGCCCTCTAGGTCGGGCCGGAGCACTCTCGCGCCCCGTAGGTAGATGTGCTTGACGTCTCGTGCCGGCTTCTCCGTGTTCACGTGGAGCAGGATTCGCAAGCACATCGGGAGGCCGCCCGGCTTGTTCATCTCGTGCCCGCACATCAGTGCCACGTTAGTGCCAACGATGTCCCTGGCTGCGAGAGCGGGGAATTCGGCGTTCAGGTCAACGGTGGTGGTGAAGAAGGCAGAGGCGACGTACTCAACGTCGATCTCGTTAGCTTTCAGCATCGCCTTAAGAAGCTCCTGAGTTGCCTCAAGGATCGCCTCAACGGAGTTGACTTCAACCGTGGTGGCCCCGCGGACGCCCCTTACCAGCATGTCGGTTTCCCCGCCAGAACCGGGCGGCGACAGCTATTGGGGGCCAAAGATGCCGGCCCGGGCGCCGCCACAATAGGCACGGCCGACGGAATCCGTCATGAGACGAATCCGAGCGCGCCTATGAAGCTGCTCCCCGCCGGCCGGTGACCACCTCCGCATAATGCTTTAGCCTTCCTTCTCGCTCAGACGGACCACTTTTCGCGATCTCGTCTATGATCGCGCTTCCGATGACAGCAGCGTCCGCTATACGGGCTACTGCCTGGAAATGCTTAGGCTGAGATATACCAAATCCCACTGCGATTGGCAAGCTAACTTGCTTCCTGACGCGCGCTACAAAGCTCGTCAAATCTGGCGACAGCTCGTCGCGTGCGCCCGTCACGCCAGTGACGCTCACGCAGTACACGAAACCGCTCGCCTGGGCTGCCACGGCGGCGATCCGGGCATCTGTACTGGTCGGCGCGAGCAGGTAGATCAGGCTCAGGTTGTGTCTGGTAAATGCCTCGTGGAGAGGGCCAGACTCCTCCGGCGGCAGGTCCACGGCGATCATGCCGTCGCCGCCTGCCTCCGCCAAGTCCTTCGCGAAAGCATCCAGACCGTAGGCCAGCGTCGGGTTGTAGTAGCCCATCGGGATCAGCGGGGCCGTGAGCCCGGACGTCCGTAGCTTGCGAATGACATCGAAGCAGGTGTTTACGGTGACGCCTTGTGCGAGAGCGTGCTGCGAGGCTGCCTGGATCGTCGGCCCCTCCGCCAGAGGGTCCGAGAACGGGATCCCAAGCTCGATGATGTCCGCGCCGCCGTCCACCAGCGCCTGCACCAACCCCGGCGTCGACTCGACGTCCGGATAACCCACAGTCACGAAGGCGACGAAAGCGCAGCGCTCTTCCTTCTTAGCGCTGGCGAACGCCTCTTGGATGCGGCTGCTCATCGGTACGCGAGCACGGCGATCATTTGGATCAAGTTGAACAGGAAGTGCGCCGCCATCGATGTGTAGATCGAGTGCGTTTTGCGGTAGGCCCAAGCAAACATCACCCCAATCGCAATGATCGGCGGCACGACGTACAAATACCCCGCATTGCCGAGGTGCGCCGCCCCGAATAACGTGCCGCTGCCGAGAGCACCCCACACCCACCCGAACCGCCTAGAGAGTCCGGCAAAGACGAACCCCCGGAAGAATGTCTCCTCAACGACCGGCGCCACGGCCACCGTAAGCACGAGGGCAATGGCGAGCGGCAGGATGTTGTCATACACGGCGTCCGGCAGGTCTGTGTCCGGGCTAATCCCGGCCGCGTCCAGCAATAGGCTGTATACGACGACAATGGCCATCGCCGCCATCACGAGCACGAACGGAAGCCACGGCCACCCAGTCTCCGGCGGCCGGAACCCCAACGAGCGGATGCTCAGCTTGTACTTGCGCAGCCCGAAGTACCAGACCGAGCCCAACGCCGCCGCCTGAAACAGCAAACTGGACATCAGGACAATGGCGATCGCGTTGCCGTCCTTGTCGATGTTGTCTGTGCTGCCTGCGACCTGCCCGGCCAGCAGGTAAATCGGTACCGAGCCGGCGATGACGACGGCGATCACGGAGAGGACCGCGCGGATGATGTCGCCCGTCGTCCACAACGGCGTTTCGGTGTCTGTCGGTGCTACAACCGTTGCCTCGCCCTCGAACGGCACCGCTCGCTCCGCCACAGCCGTTGGCGCGGGTGCGTGGGCCCGGCGTTCGTCGTAGAGGCGGCGCTCGGCCGGGTCGCTCAGGACACGGTAGGCCGCCTGGATCTCGCGCAGGCGTATGTCCGGCGCTTGGTCGCTGCCGTGCGCTGCGTACTGCTTGCGATAGGCCTCGTCTATCTGTTCCTGGCGCGCCGAGGCTGGCACCTGCAGGATGCCATACGGGTCGAAATCGGTGGCCATCGCGCGTTTAATCGTAACAGGGGTTCGCGTTGACCGCCTGAGCGAGGCGATGCTACAGTTTATTGGCGATTCGGCGTGCTGGGTCGCACACATGGTGGGCGTAGTGTAGCGGTTAACACGTCAGATTGTGGCTCTGAAGATCGGGGGTTCAAATCCCCTCGTCCACCCCACTCGTCACCCGATAGCGGCGCACGCAAGCGCCGCTTTTTACTGCCCGGCGCCTAAGTTAGCTGCCCGATCAGGATCGTCGCGAAGCCCAGCAAGAACAGGAAGCCCAGCACGTCCGTGAACGTCGTCAGAAAGACGCCAGACGCAATCGCCGGGTCGATCTTCAGTGCGCGCATACCGAGCGGAATGAATGTTCCCATCAGCCCGGCGACCAGCATGTTCAGCAACATCGCCCCTCCCACTACTAGGCCCCACGCCCATTGCCCCTTCCAAGCGTACGCGGCAATCCCAACGATCAGCCCAAACAACACGCCACGGATCAAACCCAGCGCCGCCTCCTTGGACAGGATCGCGCGCGCGTCACTCGGCTCGATCTCGCCGAGCGCGATGCCGCGCACGACGAGCGTCACGGTTTGGATGCCAGCGTTGCCGCCTTGCCCGGCGATGATCGGCATGAACACCGCTAGTGCCGCCGCCTTCGCGATCGTCCCTTCGAAGACTGCCACGATGCCGCCGGCAGCAAAAGCCGTCACCAGGTTCACGAGCAGCCAGGGTATCCGCTTCCGCGCCGATACGAACACCGGCGCGTAGATGCTCTCGTCGCCCGGGAGGCCGGCCATGCGGTACATGTCCTCCGTAGCCTCTTCCTGGATGACGTCGATGATGTCGTCCGCCGTGATAATACCGCTGAGCACGCCCGTCTCCGGATCAACCACTGGAATCGAGCGCAGGCGGTAGTGCTGAAGCAACCGTGCCGCTTCTTCCTGGTCGATGTCAGGCGCCACCGTTATGAGATCGGCGACCATCACATCGGCCAGCTTCGTATTCGGCGGTGAGACGACGAGCTGCCGCAGGTTAACCACGCCCTCCAGCCTGTTCTGCCGGTCAAGCACGTAAAGGTAGTACGCCTCCTCCGCCAATGGCCTTGTGGCCCGCAGAAAATTCATCGCCTCCGTCACCGTCATGCTCTTATGCAGCGCGACGTAGCCGCGCGTCATGATGCCGCCGGCAGTCTCGTCCTCGTGCTGGAGCAGCGGCAGCACTTCCGACGCGGTCGTCATCTGCGCCAGCGTCCGCGTCGCATCGGAAGGCGCCATCTCGTGCAAGATGTCGACCGCGATGTCGTTCTCGGTACGGTCGAGGATCTGCGCGAGCGTGCTGCGCGGCATCTTCTCCGCCACTTCGCGGCGCAGGTCCTCGTCCATGTGCTCAAACAACGCCGCCACGCCGTCCGCATCGAGCAGCGAGAGCATCGTCCCGCGCTCGTCTTCATCCAACTGATCGAAGAAGTCGCCCTGGTCTGCGGGGTGCAACGTCGACAGCGTCGCCCGTGCGGCTTCTACGTCATCGCTATGCAGCAGATCACGCAGGCGGTCTTCAACGGCGGCAGCGTCTTGTTCGGTCGTCATGATGTACCTGAAACTGTGGAAATGTGCGACGCGCGGGCGCCAAACTCACCTTAACGGCGCAAGCGCGAGCGGGTCAATCTGAGCGCGTTATGGTGAGCCAGTTTCCGGCCAAAGCTGGCCAAAGAGCCGATGCTATACTCGATTTACGGTGCCCCGGTAGCTCAATTGGATAGAGCGTCTGACTTCGGATCAGAAGGTTCCGGGTTCGAGTCCTGGCCGGGGCGCCAGATACAAAATTAGGCCGACGGACCGCCGATCTGGCGGTCTCTTTTCGAGTGTCAGAAGCTCTCGTCGTATCTGTGACGTCGAGTCCCTGACAATTCCAGATACGAATTCGGAGCTTCTGACCGATAATCAGACGCTCGCAAAGATAGAGGAAGCAAGAAGCGAGCGAGGCAGAGGGGCGAACCTGCGCGGACCGTCAAACGCCCTCAACTGGGCGACAACTTCCGCGCAAGATGCGGGCGCACGAGTCGCAGTTCCCCGGAGACTCGCCAGCTCAGAATGTTGGAGCCAATGGTCAATAATGCACTCATTTAGGCCGCCACTTCGCGAGGGTCGGCTGGAGGGTACATAGTCCTTACGTTGATCCCGTTACGGCGCGAGAGCGGTTAAGGCGGAGATCTTTTTCTTAGGCGAACAGGGATTATGGGCGGGCGACCGGCCAGATGGCACTACGACAAACGGCTGTTTGGCCCGTAACCATTCTTACCGCTCAGACATCTCTGAGAGTATGAAGCGTCTTCCTCCCTGGCTCGGCTTGCACCGAATTGTGCCCGAGACGGCGAGCGGCCGGATCTCCGCAGTGCGATTTCCGGTCATTGTCATTGCTGTGGTGATGGCGGCCGTAACTGTTTGGCAGATACACCAACAGACCCAAAATCTGGACGCCAGCCAGCAGAGCAGCGACACCGTTACGGCCGCTCAGCAGGCCAGCGTCGATTGGCTTCTGGCCGATACTCTGGCGGGCCGCTATATCGTCACCCCACTCCCCGAAACCGCCTTCGCGGTGCACTCGCTTGAGCAACAGTCTCTTCAAAACATAGACACAGCGATCGGGCTCGCCAAGGCGGCAGGCTCTGAAGACCAGGCCGATACTTTTAGAACTATCCGTGCCCAGGCTGAGACCGCCATCGCTTCCCGCCAAGGGTCCATGGATGCAGCCACCGCCGGGGACCAGGCGACAGCGGGCACCTTGCTGCTCCAAGGGTTAGATGACTCTCGATGGGTGTCCGCGGCATTCCTTGGCATACTCTCCACCGAAGGAGCCGAGGCCCATTCGCTGAGCGATCAATCCAGGAGCCAGGCGACCATCATTACATGGGTCATTCTCTTAGCCGCCGCCATCCTCATCCTGAACGCGTTCCTTGCAACGTTCCTAACCTCTAGGTCAGTCGTCCGTCCCCTCTCTCGCCTGCGTAAGACGGCGCAAGCAATTGGGGACGGTGACCTCGAGGCGCGGGCTGAATTGACGGGGCCGCGGGAAATCAAGGAGCTCGCCTTCGTCGTCAATTCGGCCGCTGCAAAAATCTCCGAACGCAACGCCACTGTCATGGCAACTTTGGCCGAACTCCACGAGCGCGATGCGGCGCTCAGCGATTCCATGGCGCGGTGGCGCGCCCTCGTCGATAACTCCCACGACCTGGTCATGGTCGTTGATTCTGATCAGAAGATCGTCTTCGCCAACTCCGCTGTGCAGCCTATCTTTGGTTATACGGCCGAAGGTATCGTCGGTACCGACTCGGTCGGTTACGCTCACCCAGACGACTTACAGACCGTCGGCGAGGCCTTGGCCCGCGTTGCCGCCGGCGAAGGGACTTCTCTACTTGAATGCAGAATTCGGCGAGCGGACGGATCGTATGCGGACATGGAGAGCATTGCGTCAAAGATCCGGTGGCGCGATCACGACGCAATCCTGCTGAACGGGCGCGACGTCAGCGAGCAGAAGGCGGCCCGAGAGACGATAGCTTATATGGCTTACCATGATGAACTGACGGGGCTGCCGAACCGCAGGCTCCTGCAGGACCGTCTGGAGATCGCGGTGGCGCAATCGCACCGCAGTGGCATGGGCGTTTGCGTCGTATCCGTCGACCTTGACCACTTTAAGAATATCAACGACCTGCTCGGTCACAACGCTGGTGATGATCTGCTCCGTCAAGTGGCCACCCGACTGGCCTCTCTCGTTCGCGACGGAGACACGGTGGCTCGGATCGGCGGCGACGAATTCATCATAGTCTTCCCCGAAAGCGAATCGTTGCCGCGGGCGATGGAAGCCACCGAGCGCGTCATCGGCGGATTCCGGCGCCCGTTCCGGATCGCCGATCGCGAGGTACACATCACTGCCAGCGCGGGCATCGCCCGTCTGCCCGACCACGGAAACGACGGCGAGACGCTGATTAATAACGCCGATCTGGCTCTCTACGTCGTCAAGGAAAATGGCCGCAACAATTTCCGTGTGTACTCGGCGGGTATGACCACTCGTGACAAGGAATGGTTCGCCATGGAAGCGGCACTGCGCAAGGCTCTGATAAACGGCGACATCGTAGTCTTCTATCAGCCGCAGGTTCGCGTAGACACTGGCCAAGTGATCGGCGCCGAAGCACTTGCCCGATGGCAGCATCCAGAACGTGGTCTAATCATGCCCTCCGAATTCATTCCGTTAGCGGAGGAGACCGGCCTGATCAACCTGTTAGGTGAGCTGGTTCTTCGCAACGCTTGCGAGGAAGCAAGCACCTGGCCGCACCCGCTGCGCCTGTCTGTCAACGTCTCGCCACGCCAGATCGAGCGCCCAGACTTCGTTGAACATGTCCTCGATATCGTCAAGGACACCGGCCTGCAACCTCAGCGCCTGGAGATTGAGATCACCGAGTCGACTGTGTTGCGAGATGTCGATAGGACACGAGAAGTCGCTAACCGTCTTTCAGAGGCCGGTATCCTAATCTCGATCGACGACTTCGGCACCGGTAGCACATCGCTACGCCAGTTGGAGACGTTGCCACTACACCAGGTAAAGATTGATCAGTCGTTTACTCTGACCTTGATGGAGAA
Source organism: Chloroflexota bacterium (assembly GCA_039933275.1). GTDB lineage: Bacteria > Chloroflexota > Dehalococcoidia > SM23-28-2 > RBG-16-64-32 > DATKKM01. The sequence goes on from JBDTOK010000074.1 coordinate 7,980, forward strand.
TCGAGCCAACGCAGCTATCATCGCTAGCGTGATCTCTCTTGGTCATGAACTGAACCTGAGCGTGATTGCCGAAGGTGTCGAGACGGAAGAACAGCTTCAGTTCCTGCGTGATCAGAAGTGCGATGAGTTCCAGGGATTCCTCTTTAGCCGTCCAGTTCCCGCCGACGAATTCCGCAAGATCATTTCCGTCAGTCCCCCGGCTGCCGTCTTAAATCCGGCGTAGCGACGGGTACTTCGGGCTACTCCCACTCGGCGTCCACCGCTAGCCGCCGACGGCGACAGTCAGAAGGCTTGACGGCCTGGCAACGCCCGCGGACACTGAGTGTCAGATGCTCAGCACCGCTTGAGTCAGAAGCTCAAACGGGGCATTTCCCGGCCTAAAATAGCTCGGCCGAGCGAGATTTTTATCTGAAAAGTGGCCCCGTGGCTCATTTCCACGGAACCGCTGACTTCGGATCAGAAGGTTCCGGGTTCGAGTCCTGGCCGGGGCGCCAGATACAAGATCCCACGCCTAGAGGTCTCGGCATCTCTTTGCGCTACTGCCAGTAACCAGTTCGAATATTGAGGAGACGGAAGAATGGCCAACACACTCGACATTGAGGGTCTTCGCTCAGACCTCGGATGTGAACTACTCACCGAGGAATCGGACGGCTACCACGAATGCCGAAGGATGCACGACCCGACCATTGATAACCGCCCAGGAGTCATCGTCCGCGCGAAGACCACGGAAGACGTTGCGGCCGTCGTCGGCTTTGCGGCGCGTGCTGGTCTCCCTGTCGCGGCGCGCAGTGGCGGACACGGCCTCTCCGACGACATGTTCGTCGACGTGGCCATCATGGTGGACCTCTCGCTGATGAAGGGCGTCACGATCGATACGGACGCGGGCACTGCGCGCGTGCAGCCCGGCGTCACGTCCGGCGACCTTGCCGGTCCGGCGCACGCCAGCGGCTTCGCTCTCACAACCGGCGATACGTCGTCCGTCGGCATGGGCGGTTTGGCGACCGGCGGCGGCATCGGCTTCATGGTCCGCAAGTTCGGACTGACCATCGACAACCTCATCTCCGCGCAGGTCGTGACAGCCGATGGCAAGATCCTCACCGCCAGCGAGACGGAGAACCCCGACCTCTTCTGGGGCATCCGCGGCGGTGGCGGCAACTTCGGGATCGTGACGGAGTTCGAGTTGCGACTGGCGCGAGTGGACCAGATCCTCGGCGGCGCAATCGTCTTCCCTGCCACGCGAGAAGTCATCCGCGGCTACGTGGACTACACCCCGAACGCACCGGAAGACCTCTCGACCATCGGCCAACTAATGCCAGCGCCACCAGCCCCGTTCATCCCGGCGGAGTGGGTTGGCAAGCCCGTGTTCATGGTCCTCGTCTGCTGGGTCGGCGCAATCGAAGATGGGAAGAAGGCGATCGAGCCATTGCGCAAACTGGCCACTCCGCTGGCCGACATCGTTTCACCGATGCCGTACCCGGCCATCTACAACCTCACGGCGGAGGCGGCCGTGCCGCATGGCAACTCGGTCCGTTCGCTGTTCCAGCGGGAGATCTGTGATGACTCCATCGACAAGATGATCGCTGCGATGCCCAACGGGAAGGCGATGATGAATATGGTCCAGATCCGCGGGTTGGGTGGCGCCTTCGGTGCAGTCCATCCGGAGGCGACGGCGTTCAGCGACCGCGACGCTCGTTACATGACGTCGGTGATCGCCGTCTGGGGAGACGAGAAAGAAGACGCGACACCGCACAAGACCTGGATCCGATCGTTGTGGGACGGGATCAGCCACGAGCGCTCGGGCGTGTACGTCAACTTCCTCGAGACCGAGGGCGACGAACGCGTCGAGGAGTGCTACGGCGAGAACCTGGCGCGGATGAAGGAACTGAAGCGCAAGTACGACCCGGCGAACATGTTCCGTTTTAACCAGAACATCAAGCCGTAGGCAGCTCTCGCGCCGGGCGTCAGACGGTAACCCCAACCCATGGGTTGTACAATTCGCCGCATGGGGCGCGAAGTCCGATATGCTCGACCGCCGACGGCGGTGAGTTCGTGGTGAAGGCGTTTGAGAGGCCAGTCCGTATCTCCGAAGTAACTGGCGCAGCTAACGTCATGTCACATCGGCATGATCGAAGACCTGCGCGGCTTAATCCGCGGCGCTGGCGAAGGCTCGGCTACAATCTAGTCGAGCAGTATCCCTAATAGACAACAGTTAGGAGCCTCGCATGCGCGCAGCCTTCTTCGCCGCCCCGATCGTCGCCGTAACGCTGGCCATCCTCGTCCTCACGACTGGCGGGTCCACGCCCGCGATCGCGAGCTTCCACGAGATGCGCATCTACGGCGTCATGGGCGGCGCCGCCGGCTCCACGGGCGAGCAGTTCGTCGAGCTCCGAGAGGCTATCGGCAACCAGAGGCAGGTGCAGAACGCACAACTCTGCTTTTACGACTCCGGCGGCTTTCCGTGGGCGCGCTTCGTCTTCCCGCATAGCGTGACGAACGGCGATAGCAATGCATCGATCCTCATCGGCTCGGCGTTGATGGAAAGCGACTGGAACGCTGGCGCCGACGCCCACCTCGATTTCACCTTTGACGCGAGCAACACGACTGCACTCAACGTCTCCGCCGACGTCAACGCCCCGATCCCCTTGCCCAACGGCAACATCGTCTACGAGAGCAACGGAGACGTGGGCTGCGGCTCACCCGACGCAATCGATTCGATCGCCTACGGCACCGGCTACACCGGCGTGGCGTTCTTCGGCACGAAGTTCAACCACGACCTGCCGCAAGACTCGCAGGGCTTCCAGCTCGACCCGGGCCCGGTCGACTTCCCGCCGTCCGACAACTCGGCCGAGTACAACTTCATCGCCGGCTGCATCACCGCCCGCAGCAACGCTGGCTACGAGGGAACAGTCGGCGGCGGCGATTGCCTGCCGGACAGCACACCTACCCCGAAGCCTTCTCCCACGCCAACGGCGTCTCCTACAGGATCACCTATCTCCTCACCAACCGCGTCCGCCACACCCACGGCCTCCCCAACAGCAACGCCCGCAGCGATAGAGGGCGACGCCGACTGCGACGGCGACGTCGACACGGACGACGGCCTCGCCGTGCTCAGGAATTTCGGTAGCCTCAGCACGGTTTTCTGTCCCGGTCAGGCCAACGTGAACTGCGACGGCGCCGACGATCCGCTGGACGCGCTACTCATATTCAAGTACCTGGCCAACCTCACCACTGCCACCGCCGGCTGCACGCCAATCGGCCAAACAATCCAGCTGGGCTAGCTGGTTACGCCTCGACAATCGGGCACTCAAAACTGGCGGTTGAGCCTGACGCCTGCGACGCGAACGCAGCCGTCGTGCCGCTCCCCTGCGGGATTATCGAAGCGGCGTTGGCGTCCTGCACCACGAAGACCGTGACCATGCCGAACATACCTTTCGATCCTTCGGCGTGGTTCAGGATGTGGCAGTGGAATGCCCACGTGCCCGGATTGTCCGCAACAACGATCACGTCCCAGCGTTCACCCGGAGCGACGTTCAAGGTGTCGCACTTGAACGGCTGCGGCAGCAAATAGCCGTCCCGCGCGAACACCTCGTATATCAGGCCGTGCAGGTGCAGCGGGTGGGCCATCTGCCCTTCGTTCATGAACCTGATTCGCACGCGCTGGCCCAGCTTCGCGACGACGGGCGCCGTGGCCGGGAAGCCCTTCCCGTTGACGGTGAAGCCGCCTAGCTGGTCGTTCGTGATGAACGTGTAATCGAGGTCGTACTGCGGCTCGACCGTCTTGTCTTTTGGATCGACGATCAGCGCGCCTAGCATCCCACCGCCGACCTGTTCGGTCGCGTTGTGATGCGAGTGGTACATGTGGCTGCCATAAGGCCGGGGCGTGAACTCGTAGACGAAAGTCTCGCCGGGCTTTATCGGCGGCTGCGTCAGGAACGGAACACCGTCCATCGCGTTGACGATCTGCTGGCCATGCCAGTGGACGCCCGTGCTATGCGTCATCTCGTTCTTTACACTGATACGAACGGGCTCACCCTCAACGCAGCGAATCTCCGGACCCGGAACGATGCCGTTGTAAGCGTGCGCCTCTTGCATTTGTCCGGGGGTGGTCTCCCACTTGATCTCCTGGCACACCAGCTCGAATACGCGGACGCCGTTGTCCATCGTGTACTCCAGCGGCACGCCTCCGACGCCCGCCGTCTTGGCTGGAAAGGCCTTGACCACGGCCTCCATCTCGGCGTCCATGTCGTCGTTGGACATG
>JBDTOK010000075.1:0-11994 GCA_039933275.1 Chloroflexota bacterium
GCGTCCGTAAAGACTGACCCGCATGTTAAACCTGTCGAGATCGAGCGCAACGCTAACCAGATCACGGTGACCATCCACACCGCGCGCCCCGGCATCGTCATTGGCCGAGGCGGTTCGCGCGTGGACGAGCTCCGCACGTCGCTGGAGAAGCTCACCAAGAATAAGGTCCGAGTGAATATCAACGAGATCCGCGTACCGGAGATCGAGGCGCCGCTGGTCGCTCGCGCAGTCGCTGAGCAGATCGAGCGCCGTGTGGCCCACCGCCGAGCGATCAAGCAGGCCGCGCTCCGCGCGATGCAGCGCGGTGCGAAGGGCGTGCGCATCAGAATCAGCGGCCGTCTCGGCGGCTCCGACATGTCCCGCACGGACCAGGAGCGCCAGGGCCGGGTTCCCCTGCACACGCTGAAGGCGGATGTTGACTACGGAACGTCCGAAGCAAAGACAACGCTGGGCCAGATTGGCGTGAAGGTGTGGATCTACAAGGGCGACCACCAGATCGTCCGCGCTGCCCGCCGCAAGAAGCAAGAAGCCGACATCGCAGCCGAAGCCGCCGAAAACGAAGGCGCCGCGGCAGCAGCAGTGACCGAGGGCGCGCCGGCGGCAGCAGCCGCTGCACCCGCAGCCACGGCCGTAGCAGAAGCACCGGCACCGGCCGCCGCCCCCGCAGCGAGCGAGGCGCCGGCCGCCACGACAGAAGAGAAGACAGATGCTTCAGCCTAAACGAACGAAGTTCCGCAAGATGATGCGCGGCCGCATGCGCGGTCTCGCCTACACCGGAAGCGCCATCGAATTCGGCGACTTTGGTTTGCAGGCGCTGGCACCGCACTGGCTCACCGCCCGCCAGATCGAGGCCGGCCGTCGCGCGATTACCCGCTACGTTCGCCGTGGCGGCAAGCTCTGGATCCGAGTTTTCCCGGACAAGCCGATCACCAAGAAGCCGCTGGAAGTCCGGCAGGGTTCCGGTAAGGGCCCCGTCGAAGGTTGGGTTTGCGTCGTCAAGCCCGGCCGCGTGATTTACGAGATCTCCGGCGTGAAGGAAGAGGTCGCCCGCGAGGCGATGCGACTGGCTGCCCACAAGTTGCCAATCGCAACCAGGTTCGTGCGGCGAGAGGAACACTAGCATGGCCAAGAAGACAAAGACGAAAACAGCGATCACGGACATTCGCAAGCTGACGGAGCCGCAGCTCAAGAAAGAGCTGGAGGAGTCCTACCGCCGCTTGTTCGCGCTGAACCTCCAGAAGGAGACACTGCAGCTGGCCAACCACCGCGAGATTCCGCGCGTGCGCCGCGCCATCGCCCGGTTCAAGACGATCGAGCGGCAGCGTGAGCTCAGCGGCCAGAAAGGTCCGTCCAAGTGACCGCCGGCCAGGGCGTCTACGGTGGCCGCAAGGTGCGCGAGGGCACCGTCGTCTCCGACAAGATGGAGAAGACGGTCGTCGTCGCTGTGCACTCTGCCAAGCTGCACCCGCTTTACAAGAAGACAATCCGCCGCGTGCGCAAGTACATGGCCCACGATGAGAACGAAGTCGCCAAGATGGGCGACCGCGTCCGCATCGTTGAGAACGCGCCTATTTCCAAGCGCAAGCGCTGGCGTGTCGCCGAAGTGCTCTCACACCTTGACCTGGCAGACATCGCGCCGGAAGCGATCGACAGCACGCTGATCGAAGATCTCGCCGCGCCGATCGAGCCGCCGGCTCCGCGCACCAAACGCGAAGCGGCGCCCGAGATGGAGCCGGTGCAAGCCGACGCCGGCATGGAGGCGCTCGAGTCTGACGCGATGTCCGCAGAGGACGCCGCTCCGATGGGCGAGCCTGAAGTCCCGGCGATGGACGAGGAAGAAGTCGTACAGGCTGACGCTGGCTTCGAAGCACTTGAGCCGGAAGGCGACAGCCAATGATTCAGCAATACTCGCGGCTCCGGGTCGCCGACAACTCCGGCGCGAAGTCGATCATGGTAATCCAGGTGATGGGTGGTTCCCGCCGCCGCTACGGCAGCGTGGGCGACGTCATCACGGCCTCCGTGAAGGTTGCATCGCCCGGTGGCGCTGTGAAGAAGGGCGAGGTCGTGAAGGCCGTCGTCGTTCGCGCAGCCCAGGGGTGGCGCCGGTCGGACGGCTCCTACATTCGCTTTGACGAAAACGCAGCGGTCATCCTCGCGGACGACCAGAACCCGAAGGGCACTCGTATCTTTGGTCCTGTGGCCCGAGAGCTGCGAGAGCGCAACTACATGAAGATCGTATCCCTGGCACCGGAAGTGGTTTAGTCGTGAACAAACTCAGGCGAGATGACAACGTGCTCGTGGTGAAAGGCCGGGACCGTGGCCGCAGTGGCCAGATCCGCAAGGTCATTCCCGCGGGCAAGAAGAAGGACAAGTACGGCGGCGAGTCGCCGGCGAAGATCATCGTCACCGGCGTCAATCTGGTGAAGCGCCATATGAAACCACGTGGCCAGAACAAGCCCGGTGGCATCATCGAGCGTGAGTCGCCGATCTCCTGGGCCAACGTTTCGCTAATCTGCGTCAGCTGCAACAAGGCGACGCGCGTTGGCTTTAAGACGGTGAGCGGGCGCAAGGTCCGCTTCTGCAAAAACTGCGGGGAGCCGGTGGACTAGCATGCCTCCTACAAAAGTACGCATCGAACCGCGAATGAAGACGAAGTACAAAGAAGAGATCGTGCCCGTGCTCGTTAAGGAGTTCTCTTACGGGAACGTGATGCAGGCGCCACGCATGGACAAGGTGACGCTGAACATCGGCCTGGGCGAGGCTGTGGCGAATGGCAAGGCGCTGGAAGCAGCGTCCGCTGACATCGCGACGATCACCGGCCAGCACCCGGTCATCACGCGCGCCAAGAAGTCGATCTCCAACTTCAAGCTCCGCGAAGGCATGCCGATTGGCGTGATGGTGACGCTTCGGAACGACCAGATGTGGGAGTTCCTGGACCGGCTGATCAACGCCTCGCTGCCGCGTATCCGTGACTTCAACGGGGTTAGTCCCAACAGCTTTGATGGCCGCGGCAACTACTCGCTGGGCCTGAAGGAGCAAATGATCTTTCCGGAGATCGAGTACGACAAGATCGACAAGGTCCGCGGGATGCAGATAACGATGGTTACCACGGCTCGGACGGACGAAGAGGCGAAGCGATTGCTTGAGCTTCTGGGTGTGCCGTTCGCGAAGCGTGGAGGATAGGTACCGATGAGCCGAAAATCACTTTACGAAAAGACGTTTCACAAGACGCCGAAGTTTCCCGGCCGGCTTCGCAACCGCTGCCGCCTCTGTGGCCGGCCGCGCGCGTACATCCGCAAGTTCGCGCTCTGCCGCATCTGTTTCCGGCAGCACGCGCTCCTGGGCAATATTCCCGGCGTAAAGAAGTCGAGCTGGTAAGCCATGGCTGTTACTGATCCAATCGCTGACATGCTCGCCCGCATTCGTAACGCGCTCGTCGCGCGGCACGATTACACAGACATGCCCGCCTCCACCCTCAAGGTGGCCGTGGCGGACGTGCTCAAAAAGGAAGGCTACATCAAGGGTTACGAGTCTATGGCGGACGGCGCCTTCAAGAAGGTGCGCGTCCACCTGGCCTACGGCGGCAAGCGCGAGCCGATGATCACCGGCCTGGACAGGGTGAGCAAGCCGGGCTTGCGCGTATACTCCAGCAGCGGTGAGATCCCGCGCGTCTACGGCGGACTTGGCATCGCTATCGTTTCGACACCGCAGGGCGTGATGACGGGCAAGGAAGCCCGCAAGCGCGGCCTGGGCGGCGAAGTACTGGCGTTTGTGTGGTAATCAGATGAGTCGAGTAGGAAAGTTGCCAATCACGCTGCCAAAGGGCGTCGACGTACGCTCCGAGGGTACGCGCGTCACGGTCAAGGGTCCGAAGGGCCAGCTTGAGCGCGACATCAGCCCAGACATGAAGCTGGAGCAGGCTGACGGTGTCGTCACGATCGCCCGGCCTACTGACCAGCCCCGTCACCGCGCGATTCACGGCCTGACACGATCGCTCGTGTTCAACATGGTCGCGGGCGTCAGCGACGGTTTCTCGAAGACGCTGGAGATGCAGGGCGTCGGCTACAGAGCTTCGATGCAGGGCAAGGACCTGGTGCTGGCCATCGGCTTCTCGCACCCGGTCACAGTGAACCCGCCCACGAATATCGAGTTCGAGGTCGAGGGCACGACACGCATCGTCGTGCGCGGCATCAGCAAAGAACAGGTTGGCCAGGTGGCAGCGGACGTTCGCAAGATCCGCCCGCCGGAGCCGTACAAAGGCAAAGGCATCCGCTACCTCGGCGAGTACGTCCGGCGCAAGGCCGGTAAGGCCGGCAAGGCCCAGAAGTAGGAAGTTGAGCGATGAAGGGTAACAAGACACCCAGAGCAGCCCGCGTCCGCAGGCACGCGCGTGTCCGGCACTCTGTGACCGGTACACTGGAGCGCCCGCGGCTGGCCGTGTTCCGCTCGCTGAACCACATTTACGCGCAAGTAATCGATGACACCGCCGGTCACACGCTGATCTCCGCCTCCGACCAGGACGCGGACGTCCGCAAGGACGCGACAAGCAAGAAGAAGGGCGAGGTTGCGGTCCTCGTAGGCCAGGCGCTGGGCAAGCGCGCCAAGGAGAAGGGCATCACGACAGTAGTCTTCGATCGTGGGGGTAATCGCTACCACGGACGCGTGAAGGCACTGGCGGACGCAGTACGCAAAGCCGGCGTCACGTTCTAGCTAGCCAAGAGGATAACCAATGTCGAACCCACGTAAGTACATCGCCAAGAAGGAAAGAGCCGAAGCCGGAGACGCAGAGCTCCAGGAGAAGGTCGTCTTCATCAACCGCGTGGCCAAGGTCATGCAGGGTGGCCGCCGCTTCCACTTCACGGCGATCGTCGTGGTGGGGGACACCAATGGTGTTGTCGGTGCGGCGATGGCCAAGGCGACCGAGGTCCCGGAGGCGATCCGCAAGGCCTCCACGGTGGCACGCAAGCACATGATCCGCGTCCCGATGAAGGGCACGACGGTCCCGCACCCGGTGCTGGTCCGCTTCGGCGCATCGAAGGTGCTGATCAAGCCGGCGCCGCAGGGCACCGGCCTCATTGCCGGTGGCGGCGTTCGCGCCGTGCTGGAGATGGCCGGGGTGAAGGACGCCGTTGCGAAGTCGCTCGGTTCCAACAACCACGCCAACACCGTCAAGGCCACGATCCTCGGCCTTTCGCAGATGCGTTCCGCCAAGGAAGTACTCGCACGCAGGCGCCAGTTCTCAGCGGAGGCGTCCATTGGCCGATAAGCTGACAATCACCTGGAAAAAGAGCGCCATTGGCTACCGAGAAAACCAGAAGCGCACGATCGAAGCGCTGGGTTTGAAGCGCCTTGGGCACTCTGTCGAACAGCCGGATAATCGGGCAGTGCGTGGTATGATTAACACCGTCCGACACCTGGTTGAAGTAACCGAGGACGCATAACACATGCAAGCGCACAACCTCAAGCCGAATCCCGGCTCAACCCACACCAAGAAGCGTATCGGCCGTGGTAACTCCAGCGGTCACGGTACGTATTCCGGACGTGGTCTCAAGGGCCAGTTCGCGCGCAGCAACAACCCCCGCCGCTTCTTCGAAGGTGGCCAGACGGAGCTGATGCGCAAGCTGCCTCGCGGCCGCGGTTTTAAGAACCCGTTCCGCGTTGAGTACACGCCGGTCAACGTGCGCGACCTCAACCGCTTCGACGAAGGCACCGAGATTACGCCTGAGTTCCTGGAGATGGCCGGCCTTGTGGCGCACCTGCGCAACCCTGTGAAGGTGCTGGGCATGGGCGACATCTCGACCAAGCTCACAGTCCGCGTACACAAGTTTTCAATGTCAGCCAAAGAGAAGATCGAAGCCGCCGGCGGTACCGCCGAAGAGATAACAAGCGATGGCGACGCAGGCTAGACCGCAGAGCTCCGGGGCAGCCAAGCCTCGGCCGCAGCTTCTGCAGGCGGCGATTGCCGCTGTCCAGCAGCCCGACATCCGGGAGAAGCTGCTCTTTACGTTCGCGATGCTGGTAATCTTCCGGTTCGTCGCGAACATTCCGGTGCCGGGGATCAACCCGGTCGCACTGGACTCGCTCTTCCAGCGCAGTACAGTGCTGGGCTTCCTGAACATTTTCTCGGGTGGCGCGCTCCAGAACATGAGCGTCGCCGCAATGGGCGTTTACCCCTACATCACGGCCTCGATCGTCATGCAGCTGATGGTGCCAATCGTGCCGACGCTGCAGGCGCTCTCTAAAGAGGGTGAGCAGGGTCGCAAGCAGATCAACATCTACACGCACTGGATGGCTGTTCCGATGGCCTTCGTGCAGGCGTACGGGCAGCTAATCATCGTCCAGAGCCAGGGCGGCATCAGCGGCATCTCGCTGACCGGCGCCAACGCATTGCCCACGCTTTCCGCCGTGATCACGATGACTGCGGGGACGATGTTCCTTGTCTGGATCGGTGAGTTGATTAGCGAGAAGGGCATAGGCAACGGCATCTCGGTGATGATCTTCGCCGGCATCATCGCGGGCTTACCGCAGCTTATTGTCGGGCGTCTCTACAGTGGCACCGGCGAAAGCCTTGGTGTAACCGTGATTTTGATCGCGATGATGTGCGGGCTGATCGCCTACATCGTCGTTTTCCAGGAAGCGGTTAGACGTATCCCTGTGCAGTACTCACGAAGCGTCTTCAGATCCGGGCGTATGTATAGACAGTCAGGGGCGACCCATATCCCGCTCAAAGTGAACACGACAGGTATGATCCCGCTGATCTTTGCGTTCTCGATCATCATCTTCCCGGCGTTCATTGGGCAGGTCTTCTCGTCATCCAGTAACGGCGCGCTCGCTGACTTCGGTGACTTACTGCAGACGGTCTTCGACCCCGGGAACTTTGGTTACTGGATCTTCGTCTTCGTGACGACTGTGATCTTCACGTTCTTCTACACGATGGTCATCTTCCAGCAGCAGAACCTGGCGGAGAACCTGCAGAAGCAGGGCGGCTTCGTGCCTGGCATCCGGCCCGGCCGCCCGACAGAGCAGTACATCAATCGCGTACTCTTCCGCATCACGTGGGCGGGTGCGTTCTTCCTTGGCTCGGTGGCCGTTATTCCGTTCATCTTCTCACATGTGCTTGGCGCGAATAGCTTCGGTGGCTCGCAGCGCGCCACGGCCTTCGGCATCACCAGCTCCGGACTCATCATCGTCGTTGGTGTCGTTCTCGACACGCTTCGGCAGATTGAGGCGCAGCTCATGATGCGACAGTACGAAGGCTTCATCCGGTAACCCGGTCGCCGTGTATATAGTGCTGCTGGGCCTGCCCGGGGCGGGCAAAGGCACTCAGGCCGCCCGTCTCAAAGACGATACCGGACTCGCGCACATCACCACCGGCGAGCTCTTCCGCGAAAACATTCGCAACGAGACGCCGCTGGGCAAGCAGGCCAAGGAATTCTATGACAGCGGCAACCTTGTGCCGGATGAGCTCACGATCGGCATGCTGCTGGGCCGCATGAAACAGCCCGACACTAAGAGCGGCGTCATGTTCGACGGCTTCCCCCGCAACAACGAGCAGGCGAAGGCGCTAGACGAAGCGCTGGTCAAGGAAGGCAAGCAGGTCGACCGCTCGATCTACATCCACGTCGATCAGGACGAGCTGGTCTCGCGCCTGGCCGGCCGCTGGAGCTGCCCGAACTGCGGCGCCGTTTACCACGAACAGAACCAGCCGCCAACGAAGGCCGGCATCTGCGACTACTGTGGCTCGCAGCTAACCCAGCGCGCCGACGACAAGCCAGAGGTCGTGCGTACGAGACTCGAGGTGAACCTGAAGAACCTGGAGCCGCTGCTGGAGCATTACAGGAAGCAGAACAAGTTGACCGAAATCGACGGAGATCGGGATCCCGACGCGGTCTTTGATGACCTGAAGCGCATAATCGGAGATGACAACTAACGTGCCAATCATTGTTAAGTCTCGCGACGAGATCAGCATCATGCGGGAGTCCGGCCGCCACCTGGCGGAGGTCATCCAGCTGCTGGTCGACGCGCTCCGGCCCGGCATCATCGAGCTGGAGCTGGACGAGATCGTCCGGCGCGAGTACAAGAAGCGAAACATCATCCCGACGTTCCTCGGTTACCCGCATTCCGGCGAGAACGATTACCCAGCCACCGTCTGTGTCTCCATCAACGACGAGATTGTGCACGGCATCCCCGGGAAGCGGGAGATCAAGTCCGGCGACATTGTTAGCATTGACCTGGGCTGCACGCACCGCGGCTTCGTCGCCGACTCGGCCGTCACAGTTGGGGTAGGGGACGTCCCGCCGGAGCGCCAGAAGCTGATCGACGTCTGCAAAGAGGCTCTCTGGAGGGGCATCGGCGCGGCTCGGGGCGGCAACCGGATCGGGGACATCGGCTACGCCATCCAGACATACGTGGAGGGCGAGGGGTTCTCCATCGTGAAGGAGTACGTTGGGCACGGGGTGGGCAGGCAAATGCACGAGGAGCCGCAGATCCCCAACTATGGCAACAAGCACACGGGCCTACCGCTGAGGCCGGGCATGGTCATAGCCATTGAGCCGATGGTTAACGTGGGCGGGGCGGCGACCAAGAGGGATCCTGACAACTGGACAGTTCGTACTAGAGATGGGTCCCTTTCCGCACATTTTGAGCACACGCTGGCCATTACAGACGGTGAAGCGGAAGTCTTGACCTTGCCGTAAGCGTAAAGTATTTGTAGAATATACGTTTCGGGTGACAACTTTCTGGAGGTGTATGGCCGAGAGGCCTGAATGGCGAAAAAAGACGGTATTGAGGTAGAAGGCACGGTCAAGGAAAACTTGCCGAACGCCATGTTTCGTGTAGAATTGGCAAACGGGCACAAAGTGCTCGCCCATGCGTCCGGCAAGATCCGGATGCACTTTATCCGAATTCTTCCCGGAGACAAGGTCCTGGTAGAGCTATCTGCCTATGACCTCACGCGAGGCAGAATCACTTACAGGTTCCGATAGGTAGAGAGACGCATGAAAGTACAAGCATCAGTTAAGAAACGCTGCGAGAAGTGCAAGATCGTCGTGCGAGAGCGCGTCGTTCGCATTATCTGCTCAAACCCCCGCCACAAGCAGCGGCAGGGGTAGGAGGACCGCATGGCTCGTATCTCCGGTGTAGACATTCCGCGCGACAAGCGTGTGGACGTCTCCCTTTCGTACATCTACGGCATCGGCCGACAGACGGCGGGCAAGATCTGCGCCCAGACTGGCGTCTCCGCTGAGACGAAGGTCCGGGAGCTGACCGATGACGAGGTCAACCGCATCCGCGAGCTAATCGACAAGAACTACACGGTCGAAGGTGAGCTGCGCAAGCAAGTGCGCACGGACATCCAGCGCCTCATTGAGATCAACAGCTACCGTGGCATGCGCCACCGTCGCGGGCTTCCCGCGCGCGGCCAGCGCACGAAGACCAACGCACGCACGAAGCGTGGCGCTAGGCGCACAGTCGCCGGCCGCCGCAAAGTCGCTGCGAAGAAGTAGGCATTACGCATGGCAGAGCGCAAAGCAGGCGAAAAGAAGACGCGAACGCGACGACGCGAGAGGAAGAACGTCCCGGTTGGGAAGGCTTTCATCACGTCTACGTTCAACAACACGGTCATTACGCTCACCGACCCCACTGGCGCCGTCCTTTCCTGGGCAAGCGCCGGCACTGCTGGTTACAAAGGCTCGCGCAAGAGCACGCCGTACGCGGCCGGTCTTGCTGCTGAGACTGCGGCCCGCAAGGCGATGGACCACGGTCTGCGCCAGGTTGAGGTGCGCGTGAAGGGCCCCGGCTCCGGCCGTGAGGCTGCGATTCGCTCTCTCCAGGCAGCTGGTCTGCAGGTGACCAGCATCCGAGACGTCACACCGATCCCGCACAATGGCTGCCGGCCGCCCAAGCGGCGTCGGGTATAGGAGCATCTGAATGGCAAGAAACACCGGCCCGAAGTGCAGACTGTGCCGCCGCCTTGGGGACAAGCTTTACCTCAAGGGTGAGAAGTGCTTTACCAAGTGCACTTTCGATAAGCGGCCGTTCCCGCCGGGCCCCCGACAGACCCGCCGCAGGAAGGTCTCTGACCGAGGCCTCCAGTGGCGCGAAAAGCAGAAGGCGCGCGCGGTATACGGCATCCTCGAAAGCCAGTTCCGCAAGTACTACGAGGACGCAGTGCGACGCCCCGGCGTCACCGGCGAAACCCTTCTGCGCACGCTTGAGCTCCGCGCGGACAACGTGGCCTACCGCCTCGGCTTCGCGGACTCACGGCAGCAGGCACGTCAGCTCGTCTCGCACGGGATGATGTCAGTAAACGGACGAAAAATCACGATCCCCTCCCGGATCCTCAAGCCGGGCGACACGCTGGCGTGGACCATTCGCGGCCGCAACAGCGAATACTTCAAGGTGGTGAGTGAAAACGTAGCGAGTAAGACGCTGCCGACGTGGCTAGTCCGCGACGTGACAGCAATGAACGGACGAGTCGAACAGCAGCCGGAAATCGAAGAGATCGGCGCGAAGTTCAACGCAGCAACAATCGTCGAGTACTACTCGCGGTAAAGGAAGGCAATGCTAGAACAGCAGTTGTATAGGGGAGGAAGTGGCGGCGGCTTCGGCACTGGAGTCGGCCTTGTTTCCGCGGCGCCGCAGCCGTCAGATGAGCCTCAGATCGAAGTCGAAGAGGCGAGTGATAACTTTGCGCGCATCGTCGCGTCACCGCTGCCGCCGGGATTCGGAATCACGCTGGGCAATGCGCTCCGGCGCGTGCTCCTGAGCTCGCTCAAGGGCGCGGCGGTCACGTCTGTCCGGGTGGATGGGGTGCAGCACGAGTTCTCAACCATCCCCAACGTAAGAGAAGACACAATCGAATTCCTGCTGAACGTGAAGGAGCTGCGCCTCCGTGCGCTCTCCGATCGGCCCGGCACTCTTGTGCTGGACATCAGCGGGCGCAGCGGTCCCGTCACGGCTTCCGACATCCAAGTGCCGGAGCACTTCGAGATCGTGAACCAGGACCTGTACCTAGCCACAGTGGACGCGCCGGACGGCCGCCTCTACGTCGAGTTCAACGTTGATCTGGGCGAGGGCTACCACCCCGCAGGCACGGTGGACGGTACGACGATCGGCGTGATCCCCGTCGACGCCATCTACTCGCCGGTGCAGAAGGTGAACTACCGGATCGAGCACACGCGTGTCGGTCAGGCCACCAACTACGACAAGCTGACAATCGAAATCTGGACCGACGGCACGCTGACCGCAGTTGAGTCCGTGAGCAAGAGCGCGGAGATCCTGATCGAGCAGTTCCGCCTGTTTTCGCACATGGGCCGCCCGGCGATGCCGACGGTCGAGCGCGGTCTTGGCGCTGGACGCCAGCTGCCGCCGGACAAGTACAATATGCCGATTGAAGACTTGAACCTTTCGATGCGAGCCTACAACTGCCTGCGCCGCAGTGGTCTGATGACCGTGGGCCAGGTGCTTGAGAAGAGCGAAGAAGAGTTGCTGGCGCTCCGCAACTTCGGCCGCAAGTCATACGACGAGCTTCGCGAGAAGCTGGACGAGATGAACCTGTTGCCGATGGAAGCCGGCCGCACCGTCACAGCCGAGGACGGCGAGCTTCTGCCCGCCCTTCCGCTGGAAGACGACGAAGGTCCGATGGGCCGCATGGGCGGAATGATGGACGACGAAGAGCGCACTTACCAGCCGCGACCCGCCGCTGCGCACGCCCCGGAGACCTCCGACGAAGGTGAGGCCAAAGAGGGCGGCGAAGAGCCGATGCCGCAGTGGAAGCGCGACCTGCTGAACCTGACCGGAGACGAGGCATAACATGGCGCACCGAATCGCCGGCCGTAAGCTCGGCCGACCAACGGACCACCGCCTGGCCCTCTTTCGCAACCTGGTGACGGACCTCCTCCACTACGAGAAGGTGATCACCACGGAGGCGAAGGCCAAGGAAGTCCGTGGCCTCACCGAGAAGATGATCACGCTCGGCAAGCGCGGCGATCTCGC
>JBDTOK010000076.1:0-11993 GCA_039933275.1 Chloroflexota bacterium
GCCGGCGTGACCCGGCCCCGCTCCGCAGAACGCCCGTTCGCTAGATTGCGGTCGGGCCCGCTTCTCCTGTTCGGACTCGCACGACCTCGTCAATGGTAGAGACGAAGATCTTGCCGTCTCCAACCTGGCCAGTTCGCGCGTTTTCCGTGATCACCTTGATGATCTTCTCGACCGCCGTGTCGTCCACGACGAGCTCGAGCTTCACCTTGGGAAGGATGTCCACCGTGAACTCCGTCCCGCGGTAGTGCTGGACCACGCCCTTCTGGGCGCCATGCCCTCGCACATCAGTGATCGTGATGCCCGGATAGCCGGTCTCTTCCAGCGCCTTGCGAACGACGCTGACCCGCTCCGGTCTAACGATTGCTTCGATCTTCTTCATGAAATCTGCTCTCCTTGCCTATGCCGAGCCTGGCACGAAGTCTTGGCCGCCGCGGTATGGCTCTGCATCAGGACTGTATGCTGGCAGACCCATCTCCGGGATATCAAGTCCATTGATCTCGTCCTCCGGCTTGGACCGGATGCCCATGATCATATCGAGGCCCTTGAAGAACAGCCAAGCCACACCGAAGGCCCAGACGAAGGCGACGACCGCGCCCACCACCTGCGCTTCGAACTGCCCGAAGTCACCGAAGAAGAGGCCCTTGGCCTGTAGTCCTCCGTAGTTGGCGGAACCGTCGGCAAACAAACCCAGCGCTAGCTGTCCCCACATACCGTTCACGCCGTGGACAGAGATAGCTCCAACCGGGTCGTCGATCTTCAATACGCGGTCGAAGAAGCCGACCGAAAGGACAACGAGGACGCCAGCTATACCTCCAATGAGCACGCTGTAGTACGGGCTCACCCAGCCGGAAGGCGCCGTGATAGCGACAAGCCCGGCGAGCAGACCGTTGATCATCATGCCCGGGTCAGGTTTCTTGCCAACCGCCCACGTGTAGCACATGGCGGTGAATGAACCGGCTGCGCCGGCAAGCATTGTGTTAACGGCGATGAGGCCGATGCGGAGGCTGCCGTTGCCAGATGCGCCCAGCGTGCTGCCCGGGTTGAACCCGAACCAGCCGAAGGCCAGGATGAATGTTCCCACCGCGGCCAGGATGATGTTGTGGCCAGGGATGGCATTTACGGAGCCATCCTTGTTGTACTTACCAATTCGCGGGCCAAGCACCATTGCCCCGGCTAAGGCCGTCCAGCCGCCAATGGCGTGCACAACCCCCGATCCGGCAAAGTCCAGGTAGCCTGCGCCCATACCTTCGTTGCCAAGCTGCGACAGCCATCCGCCACCCCACACCCAGTTCCCATAGATCGGGTAGAGGAACCCGCCTATAAAGAATCCGTACACGCAGAACGCTGACCATTTCCAGCGCTCTGCCATGGCTCCCGTTGGAATTGTCGCTGTCGTGTCCATGAAGACCATCTGGAACAGGAACATGACCGCGACGCCAACGTCGTAACCGGGTCCTATTAGGAAGAAGCCCTTATACCCGAATAGCCCCCAATGGATGCCGTCGATACTGATTGTTGCTTCTTTGTTTAAGGTCGCTAAGCCTCCAAGGCTGCCGACCCCAACGTTCCCAATCCCTCCAAACTGCAGCGCGAAGCCGCAGATGAAGTAGCCCAACATGCCAATGCCGTAGATCATGAAGTTGGTCATCATGACGTGCATCGCGCTCTTGGCCCGGCAGAAGCCGACCTCAACAAGCGCGAAGCCAGCTTGCATGAACATGACCAGGTAGCCAGTGACTAGCACCCACATGAAGTTAGATGCCAGCCGGTTCTGGTTCACCAGCACAGACAGCTGCGACGCAAAAGGCTCGCTTGTCGAAGCCGCAGTGCAGTCATCAGCGGTGATTGTGCCCGGCGCGATGCCGGTGAGGCCGGCGCAGCCGTCTGCGCCCGTCTCAATGCCGGAGCGGTCGGCGTGCGGGCCATCGTCTGTTGGGTCCTGGGCGTGGGTTACGCCGGATCCAAGCGCGAACGCTGCGACCATGATCGGCACAATCGCCAACGAGGCGTACTTCGCCAGCTTCAGCTTGTTGACTGGCTTTCGCGGAGTCTTCTCTTCCGAAATCTTCGGAAGGAAGCGCCTGATCAGCGCCACGTCCTTGTGATGAACGTCGGGCGTGATGAAAAGCCTCATCCCGCGCCACTCTGCCGTCGGAACGAGCGACACGTGACGCTTGGCCACCATCATTCCGCGGAACTCTTCCCAACGGCGGAAGAGAACGTTGTTCAGCCCAATCCCTTCCGTTGTCACGACGTATTTCACCGGGATCGTGATGATGGCAAACGTCGCGAAGATCACCACGATCTCGATTGGCCCGGACACCTTCCCGGCTAACGTCATCAGCAGCAAGACTGCTCCGATGGCGTAGACGTTTGTCCGGTGGTAGAGCAACCGCTCTTTGAAGGAGAGTTGAATCTCCCCCACTGTTCGTCCCTCGGCTTTGGAGCCAAAGAACAGGCCCACGCGCATCAGCATAAGGATGAGCATGAACCCGAATAGAGCTAAGACCAGCATGGCGCCTCCCTCAAACTGGATGTGTTGTAACAACCGGGCGTGAGCCCGGCCGAAAAATGGGTGGATAGTTTTTACTTACTGCGACTAAAAGGACTGGCCCGCGCGAAGCTCCAGCGGCTGTCTTTCTTTAATTTCGCCAGGACCACTCGTAGATCGTTGCGCACTCTTTCCGAATCTGACCGCCGCATCCCTTCTTGCAACTCCTGGATCGCCAGGTCGTTCATCCCAAGCGCTCGCCAGTAGTCGGCGCGCTTCAACCGCACAAATGGCGACATCGGCGACTCTTCCACCGCCCGGTCGAGCAACTCGATGGCCTCATCCATCTTTGCTCCGCGAAGGCTGATGGCCGCTCGCAGCGCGAGAACGTCGCCGGTATCGCAGCCGAGGTCCATCAGGTCCGACACGGTGCGTTCGGCGGCCTCCAGGTCGTTCATCTCCAGATCGAGCTGGGCCCGCTTCCAGACATCCGCGACTCGTTGATCGCGCGAGTCAAGGGCGCCGGCTACCGCGCCGGGCAGCGTTTTTCCGCAGGCCTGGCAAAAGCGCCAGTCTGACTCAGCTGCGGCTGAGCAGTGGGGGCAAAAACGTGCCATCAGGCGAATCCTTCCGCGCGGGGGCTCTGGGTTGGGTAGAGGCCGTTCGTCTCTTCGACCGGCGCCTGGTCCGCCACGAAGGCGTATCCGCGCTTCGTGACCGTCTCGATGCGCCACGGGTCGCTGCTGCGCATCTTCTTGCGGAGCCGCGACATGTGGACCGTCAGCTTTCGGTCCTGGCCGCGGGACGGCTCGTTCCAGACAGCCTGCATCAGCTTTGGGCGTGCCAGCACCTTGCCGGCGTTCTTGGCAAGGTGGTACAGCAGCTCAAATTCGACGAACGTCAGGTTGACGCGACGGACGTCCACCCAGACCTCAAAGCGGTCCCGGTCGATCGTCACGTTGCCGAGCGTGATGCGTGTCATCTCGCCCCTGAGAATAGGAGCGAGGCGTTACCCATCGATTGCAGGCGTATTGCCTGTGCGTTAACTCGATGTTACGGCGAAGTGTTCAGCGACGTTAACAATTCGCGCGAAAACGTATCTGCCATACGAAAGTTAGGCGCTGGCAGGGGCGGATTCGGCGAAGAAGCTCTGCACGCTGGTTTTCGCCGCAATTTTTTGTGCGATCGCCGTGAACGCCTGCGCCACCGGCGAATCGGGATGCGCCTCGACGGTCGGTACGCCGGCATCAGAAGCGGCGCGGACATCCGCCTGCAATGGGATCTCGCCGAGGAAATCTATGCCCAGCTCGTCAGCCATCGCCTCCCCACCGCCGTGCCCGAAGATTTCGGTGCGCTCGTTGCAGTGGCCGCAGATGAAGTAGCTCATGTTCTCGATCAACCCGAAGACTGGCACGTTCAGCCGCTCGAACATCGAGACGGCCTTCACCGCGTCTTCCGTGGAGACGGCGTTGGGTGTCGTGACGATCACTGCGCCGGCAATCGGTGCCTCAGCGGCCGCACTCATCGAGGCGTCGCTCGTGCCCGGCGGCAGGTCGATCACCAAATAGTCGATCTCGCCGTCCTGCGCCCACGGAAGGTCATGCATCAGCTGGCGGACGCCGGTGCCAATCATTGGACCACGCCAGACGACCGGAAGCCCGCGCTTCAGCACAAAGCCCAGCGAGGCGACATCGATACCGTATCGCTCCGTGATGGCGAGACCTGTCTCCGCCTGGAAACCAACGTCCAGCCCCAGCATCGTCGGCACGTTCGGTCCGGTGATGTCCGCGTCCAGCAGCCCGACCTTCGCGCCAAACTTGCGCAAAGCCAGCGCGAGGTTCACGGCCACGGTGCTCTTGCCGACACCGCCCTTATTCGAGGCGACGGCGATTATGTTACGCACGCCCGGGATGACCTTAGGGCCGCGGCCAACCCCTGTCTGGCGTACTGTAGCGTCCATCTCGACCTCTGCGCGAGTGATGCCCGGCAGCGCAAGCAGCAGCGACTCGGCCTGCGCCTTCATCTCTTCGCGGACCGGGCAGGCCGGCGTAGTGAGGACGATCTTCGCGGAAATCGTGCCGCCGCCGATGGTGATGGACTCCTCGGGCACGAACCCCAAAGAGACGATGTCCTTGTGCAGATCCGGGTCCTGGATCTGGCTCAGCGCGGTTAGAACTTGCGCGCGGGTGACCTCTGGGGCTTGGGTCATTTTCGGGCTCTCTTTCCAGTTTTCGGGCCGGCTTCGGCCAGTGGTGGCTCTTCATTCTTAACCAGAAAACGGCAGGCGTCTGCACCCTCCCGGATGAACTGCTTGCACTCGACCTCGGTGCCCAACAGCCGGCCCAGCAGCGAAAGGTGCCAGTCACACAGTTCCGGCTGGGTGTCGACGACGCGGCGGTAGGCGCAGTTGTGGTCGGCGATCTCGAAGCCGCCGTCCTTGGCCTGCCAGTCCGCGAAGCCACCCTCCTCGCGCAGGATATCGGTGACTATCCGGACGCGCTCCGGGAGGGCTTTTTCGTGCACTTTGTCTTCGTGGTCGCGGTAGACGCGCTCGGCCATCTTCATCAGGAGCAGGCGCTTCTTGTCGGTGGGGCTAAGCCCGACGATCTCGGCAGCGTCCAGGAAGGCCACCTCCTCAATCGCCAGCTCTGCCAGGCGCTCGTATCGGCGGGGGAAAAGCTCCTCCCCGCCCTCCGTCAGGGTGTAAACGAGGTGCGGGCGGCCGGTCTTGCGGCGTTCTTCACGGGAAACGACGTAATGGTCCCGTTCCAGGGCGGCCAAATGCTGCCGAATGGTCATTTTGGCAAGCCCAAACTCCTTGGCGAGGCAGTCAATACTGCAGCCGCCGGAGCGCTTCAGATACGCAAGTATGTTCTCTTTGGTGGTTTGCATGGAAACTTTTCCGCCGTTACCCCGTTATCTAAGTATACATGGCTGTGAGCTAGGATTGCGCAGTAAATAAAGTAGAAACCTGCCGTTAATCGAATCCTCATTCAGCGCATGTAACGTAATACAGACAGGAACCATCTTTCTGAGCAAGTACACGGAGGTTTGAGCGAGATGGCAAAGACGCAAGTAATTGATAAGAAGAAGACAGCACCGGTGGTCGAGGCTGTGGTTGTAGAGACGCCGGCCGACCCGGAAGTCCCCACTTGCCAGCACCACTGGGTGATCGAGTCCCCGCGCGGGGCGCTGAGCTCCGGCAGCTGCAAGGTCTGCGGTGAGCAACGTGAGTTCCGCAACAGCACCACCGACTACGTCTGGGACGACGACTCCGGCAAGAACGGCTACAGCCCGTGGCGCGGCGTTCGCAACACACCCGCGAAGACGGTCATGAGCGACGACGTCGTCTCGACAGCAGCCGGCTCCAGCCAGCCGATGCTCGCGGTCTAACCAACGAATTCGCTAACCGAAAGGCCCTCGCCTTATGCGAGGGCCTTTTCTTATGCCCGTGTATCATGAGAGAGACCCATGCCTGACCTGAGCATCGACCTTGTCCCCGGCGGAAAGCGGAGCCTGGCGCTTCGCAACCCGGTAATGACCGCTTCCGGGACGTTTGGCAACGGCCTGGAGTACGCCCGCATTTTCGACATCCAACAGCTGGGCGCTATCGTGTCCAAGGCGATCACGCGCAAGCCTCGCAAGGGCAACGTCCAACCCCGAATCGCTGAGACGGCAAGCGGCATGATCAACTCGATCGGCCTGCAGAACATCGGCATCGAGGCGATCCTCAAAGACGTCGCGCCTATCTGGGACACATGGGAAGTGCCCGTCATCGCCAACATCGCCGGCGAGACCGTGAACGACTATGGCGAGCTAGCCGCCCGCCTTGACGGAGTCCCCGGCGTCTCCGGCATCGAGATGAACATCAGTTGCCCCAACGTCGAAAGCGGACTTGAGTTCGGCGTCGACCCGCGCGCCGCCGGCGAAGTGACCGCCGCGGTGCGACGCCAGACGCAGCTCCCGCTAATCGTGAAGCTCACACCCAATACGAACGATGTCATCGGCGTGGCGCTCTCCGTGGTCGACGCGGGCGCCGACGCCCTAACCCTGATAAACACCTACCCCGCAATGAAGATCGACATTCGCACGCGACGCCCAGCACTTGGCTGGGGTTCCGGCGGCATGTCCGGGCCAGCCCTCAAGCCAATCGCGATACGGCTGGTCTACAACGTCGCGCGCGCCGTCAGCGTCCCCATCATCGGCTGCGGCGGCATCTCCACCGGCGACGACGCAATCGAATTCATGATGGCCGGCGCATCAGCCGTGCAAGTCGGGACGGCAACGTTCACGAACCCGCGTGCGGCGCTGGACGTCCTCGAATGCGTGGACGCCTTTCTCCAAGACAACGGCATCGAAAGCGCCACCGAGATCATCGGCGCGGCGCAACCGGCACCGGCGACGGCCGGCTGATGCTCCGTCACGTGGCCGCCGTGGCCATCGTCGCCGCGAGCGTGAGCGCCTGCTCCACCTCTTCGTCCTCAAGCGAAAGGATCGACACGTCCGACCCAAACACCGCCGTCCGCCAGGCACGCGAGTCGATGGCCGGACTCGGGTCGTATCACATGCAGTTAACGTTCAGCCCGGAGGACAACTCCGTCACCGTCCCTGTCGACTACGACGACGGCGACTACTACGAGAAGATCACGGATCCAGCCAGCGGCGGGGTCACCGAATTGATCATGGCCGACTCGCTCTACACTCGGACGTGCGACGGGGCAACTTGCGAACCGTGGATCAGGAAAGACTCGCCTGTCACAACGGCCGGTAGCCCACTCGGCACAAAGAACCGCTATTCGGCGCCGTCGCTCGGCGGGCTCACAACAACGTTCCCGGAGACGCTAGCATTCACCGCAGTGGAGATCGCCACTGGCTGGCAGGCGCTGCCCGGCTCGCCTACGATACTCATCGGGCAGGTTGATCTCGGCCAGGCGGTCACGGAGAACCGCACACGGGCCGGCAATCCGCCTGCGTCGGGACAACCGTCCGACAGCCCACTCCAGCCGTCGACCATCGAACTGACGCTCTCTGACAGTGGACCGTACTTCGAGCGAGTCCGGATCGACTTGCCCGGCAACGAGCTCGACCCCTACTTCGTGGCCGACTTCTCGAAGATCAACGATGTGTCCGTGGAAGCGCCGGGCGAGTACACGATCGAGGCGTCAAATTAGCGACCTGACAATCGTCCACAGCTCTGACCTGCACATCGACGGCCGCGATTCGGACAAGTTCCATCCGCTATGCAAGGTGCTCGACGCCAGCCGGCGCGAGGGCGCGGACGTCCTGCTCCTAGCGGGCGACATCTTCGACCACAACCGCCTTGACCTCGCGCAGATCGACCGGGCGGCGCGGCTGCTCGATGACGCGGGCTTTCCCGTCGTCATTCTGCCGGGCAACCACGATTGCCTCACCGCCGACTCCGTCTACCGGCGCGGCGGGCTGGCGGACGTACCGGGCGTCCACGTCTTCGGGGTGAGCAGCGAAGAGGCGTGGGTGCTGCCAGAGCGCGACCTCGAGATCTGGGGCCGCCCGCACCTCGACTACGCCGACTACTCGCCGCTCGTCGACCCGCGGCCGCGCACGACGCGGTGGCAAGTGGCGACAGCGCACGGCCACTGGGTGCGCAACGAAAGCGATCGCCACCGCAGCTGGCTGATCCACTCGCAGGAGATCAACGCCACGCAGGCGGACTACGTCGCGCTGGGCCACTGGCCAACGCCCGGCAGCGCCGGCGACGGCGGCGTGCCAGCGTACTACAGCGGCTCGCCGGACTTGGCGCAGACGGTGAACGTGGTCCGCATGCGGCAAGACGGTACGGTAGAAGTAACGCGAGCGCCACTGGGCGATGCGCCATTGCTATAATGGAGTGACTATGGACCCAAATCTGAACTCCCTGAAGCGCATCAAGAGCGTTGTTGCGCCGCTGAACCGGCCCAACGTCGATACAGACCAGATCATCCCCAAGCAGTTCCTCAAGCGCATCGAGCGGACGGGCTTCGGTCAGTACGCCTTCAACGATTGGCGCTACACGGCAGACGGCGCGCCACACCCGGACTTCGTGCTGAACAAGCCGGAGTACGACGGCGCGGAGATCCTCGTCACGGGTCGGAACTTCGGCTGCGGCTCGTCCCGTGAGCACGCACCGTGGGCGCTGAAGGAGATGGGCTTCCGAGTGCTGATCGCTTCTTCGTTTGCGGACATCTTCCACAACAACTGCATCCAGAACGGGATGCTGCCGATCGTCCTGCCGGAGGAGCATGTTCAGGAGATCATGTCCCGCGCCGAGAAGCGCCCCGGCTATTCGATGACGGTGAACCTGGAATCGCAGACGTTGTATGACTCAGAGGGGTTCGAGGAGACGTTCGAGATCGACCCGTTCACCCGGCAGCGGCTACTGGACGGGCTCGATGAAATCGGCTCGACGATGAAGCTTGGCGACGAGATCTCGAAGTTCGAGACGAGCCGTCCGGACTACATGACGCCAGCTTCCGCTTAGCACACTGCGGGGGAGTTTGTTTGGCAAAATCGCTGTTTTGCCGTGCAACTGCGATGCTAATGGTGACAACGTTGGATAGGCGAAAAGTCCGTATTAGCCTATGCTGTAGCCCTCATGCCGAACGACGATACCGAAGGCCGACCATCTGACACGATCGAAGACTACCTGCAGTCGATGTACAGCCTTGAGACGGAGGGCGAGCGCATCATCTCGGCGCGGCTGGCGCGCTGGATGCGGGTGACGCCGCCGACCGCCTGGGCCACTGTGCAGCGGATGAACAAGAGCGGGATGGTCGAGATCGACGACAAGAAGACGATCCACCTGACGCCCCATGGCCGCGAGCTGGCGGAGAGCGTGGCGCGGCGGCACCGGCTATCGGAGCGTTTCCTGAACGACGTACTCGGACTGGGCTGGGCGGAGGCGCACGCGGAGGCCCACCACTTCGAGCACGCGATGACGCCGGTGATAGAGGCCAGCGTGGTCAAGATTCTCGGCAACCCG
Source organism: Chloroflexota bacterium (assembly GCA_039933275.1). Classification (GTDB taxonomy): domain Bacteria; phylum Chloroflexota; class Dehalococcoidia; order SM23-28-2; family RBG-16-64-32; genus DATKKM01. The sequence goes on from JBDTOK010000076.1 coordinate 9,489, forward strand.
ACGACGTGCCCCCACGGCAGCCCGATCCCCGGCACAGGTGCCACCCTGGACCCCTCCTGGCGCCCGATGGACACTTTTGACGTGGGCGAGAAGATGATCGTGCGGTTCATCTCTGAGGAGCTGGAAGAGGATCTCGACCTGCTCCACTATCTGGACAAGCACGGCATCAAGCCGGGCAAGCTCGTCGAAGTCACCGACCGGATCGCCTCCAACAGCCTGCTGATCGTCCGGAGCGCGGAAGAGGACGTATCGCTGGGGCTACAGGTGGCCTCCCGGATACGGGCCGAGCCGGTGAAATAGACCGACGCCGACGAGTCAGGGCTGGGGCCCTGACCTACAGAAACGGGCGCGTGCTACGATTAGCGCGGACGTGACGATTCCAGAATCCGCTATCCTGCCCGGTGCCGCGCTAGCATGACCACCGCGCGCGACAGCCGAGACGGCGCAAACGCCCGGGCGTTTCTTGAGGGCGCGGCCGTCCCCGTCCTCCCGACCAAGATCGACGCCTCCGATCCTGACTTCGCGGCCAACCGCGAGCACATGACGGAGCTGGTCAACCAGTTCCAGGCCAACCTGCGCATCGTCCGCGAGGGCGGGGGCCGGGTGCTGGTCAAGCGCCACCGGGCTCGCGGGAAGATGACGGCGCGCGAGCGCGTCAACCGCCTGATCGACCCGGGGACGGGCTTCCTCGAGCTGAGCCCGCTGGCCGCGCACGACATGTACGGCGGCGAGGCGCCCAGCGCGGGCATCGTGACCGGCGTCGGCAGCGTCTGCGGGCGCGAAGTCGTCATCGTCGCCAACGACGCGACGGTGAAGGGCGGCACGTACTACCCGATGACAGTGAAGAAGCACCTGCGCGCGCAGGAGATCGCGGAGCAGAACCACCTCCCGTGCATCTACCTCGTCGACTCCGGCGGCGCGTTCCTGCCGATGCAAGCCGACGTTTTCCCGGACCGCGAGCACTTTGGGCGTATCTTCTACAACCAGGCGCGTATGTCGGCGAAGGCGATCCCGCAGGTGGCGGCCGTGATGGGCTCGTGCACTGCGGGCGGCGCCTACGTGCCGGCGATGAGCGACGAGACCGTCATCGTTGAGGGGACGGGGACGATCTTCCTCGGCGGGCCACCGCTCGTGAAGGCTGCGACCGGCGAACAGGTCACGGCGGAGGAGCTCGGCGGCGCGGAGGTGCATACCGCGATCTCCGGCGTGGCCGACCACTTCGCGGAGAACGACGCGGAGGCGCTATCGATCGTTCGCAGCATCGTCGCCAACTTGGGGCGGCCGTCGCGACAGTTGCCGTGGGATTTGATGCCGCCGGAGCCACCACTCTACGACCCAGACTCGCTATACGGAGTCGTGCCGGCCGATTCGCGGCGGGCCTACGACGTGCGCGAGATCATCGCCCGCATCGTCGACGGCAGCCGCTTCCACGAGTTCAAGGCGACGTACGGATCGACGCTCGTATGCGGGTTCGCGCGGCTGATGGGCTATCCCGTCGGGATTCTCGCCAACAACGGCATCCTCTTCTCCGAAAGCGCAACGAAGGGCGCCCACTTCATCGAGATGGCCGCGCGCCGCAAGATTCCGCTGGTCTTTCTGCAGAACATCACCGGCTTCATGGTCGGCAAGAAGTACGAGCACGAAGGCATCGCCAAGCACGGCGCGAAGATGGTGACAGCGGTGGCGTCGGCGGAGGTGCCTAAGTTCACAGTGATGCTTGGCGGTTCGTTTGGCGCCGGCAACTACGCAATGTGTGGGCGAGCGTACTCACCGCGCTTCCTCTGGATGTGGCCGAACGCTCAGATCAGCGTGATGGGCGGCGCGCAGGCCTCGAGCGTGCTGCTGTCCGTGCGGCTGGAGAACCTGCGCGCGGACGGCCACGACATGACGAGCGAAGAGCAAGAAGAGTTCATGGCGCCGATCCTCGACAAGTACCAGGCGGAAGGCAGCGCCTACTACAGCACGGCGCGGCTGTGGGACGACGGCATCATCGACCCGATCGACACGCGCATGCACCTGGCGATGGGTCTTGCGGCAGCGGCAAACGCACCGATCCCGGACACGCAGTTCGGGATCTTCCGTATGTGATGGCTGCCCTCACCCCCGCCCCTCTCCCACTTCGTGGGCGAGGGGCGACCTGTCTTCTTGAATGAGATACTTGAGGAAATGGTCCAACACGTCCGCGTAACCTGCACCGGCTCCGTCGCCACGGTAACGATGGCGCGGCCGGAGGTCCACAACGCCTTCAACGAAGCGTTGATCGCTGAGTTACACGCTGCGTTCAGCGAGATTGGCTCGGACGCCGGGGTGCGGGTGATCGTGCTGGCGGGCGATGGCAAGTCTTTCTCCGCCGGCGCTGACCTCGACTGGATGAAGCGCATGGCGGCGGCGAGCGAGGCGGAGAACCGCGCGGACGCTGAGCGGCTGGCGGCGATGATGCGCGCGATAGCGGAGTGCCCGAAGCCGGTGGTGGCGCGGGTGCACGGCGCGGCGATGGGTGGCGGC
>JBDTOK010000077.1:0-11968 GCA_039933275.1 Chloroflexota bacterium
GACCATGTGCACGGGGATTCGGATTGTGCGCGCCTGGTCTGCGATTGCTCGCGTGATTGCCTGGCGAATCCACCACGTGGCGTAGGTGCTGAACTTGTAACCCTTACGGTAGTCGAACTTTTCGACGGCGCGGATGAGGCCGATGTTGCCTTCCTGGATGAGGTCCAAGAGCGACATACCGCGGCCGATGTACTTCTTCGCCACACTGACGACGAGGCGCAAGTTGGCCTCCGTCAGGCGCTTCTCGGCGGCAAAGCCTTCTTCTTTCAATCGGTTGAAGTGGCTACGAACTTCCGCCTCGCGCTTGTTTAGCTTGTCGGCGAGCTTGGGGAAGCCGGCCGGGTCGACGAGCTTCTTCTTGGAGTCCATGGCCTCGAGCGCCCACTGCACGTACTCCGGCTTCGGGACGTGTGTGGCGATTGAGACGCGGACGGGTAACTTGTCGGCGATTTCCTGCTCGAGCTTGAGGAGGTTCTTCAGCTTCTCGACCATCTCGAGGTCCAGCTCCGCGTCGACGATGCCACGGAAAGTGGGATCGGCAAAGAGCTGCCAGGCGGTCAGTTTCTGGAGGCCCTGGTCCTTCTGGATAAACTCGATCGCTTTGCGGAGGTTCCACAGGTCTTTCATCATGCGCGCAACGACATCGACGGCGCGCGGGTTGCGGCCGGTCTCGACGCGGAAGAATTCTTCCTGGTGCGTGATGTACTCGCCCTCCTCCATGGCACGGGCGAGACGCTTTTCGTCGTCGGCTGTGAGCAGGCTGACCTTACCGATCTCACGCAGGTACATGCGGACCGGGTCGTCGATGCCCTCTTCGAGTTCAACGTCAGTGGGTTCGGGTTCTGGCTCGTCGAGCTTATCGGGCTCAGCGCCGCCCCACTCGGCGATTTCGATTGAGCCACGGGCGCCCACGCGGGGAGCGGGTGTAGCGTCTTCGTCCGAGACGGTTGTGCCGCCGGGGACTATTTCGATGTCATCGTCGTCATCAGCGACGTCGTTGGCGTCGGCCTCTGACTCACCGGCAACGTCGTCCAGCAGGTCGTTGGCCAGGCGGCTCCGGCGCTGCCTGCGCTCGAATAGCTCCTGATCCTGTTCGAAATGCTTAGTGTTCTTGGCAGGCTTAACCGCCACCTTCGCCATCTTCACCGCCTTCACTGGTTTGGCTGTCTTTGCGGGTTTAATCGATTTAATAGGTTGGAGTTTCTTGACGGGCTTTGGCGCAGGTTTGGCCGCTGGCTTGACCTTGGCGCGTGGTTTCACGACCACCTTCGTGGCAGCTTTAGCTGCAGGCCGCGCGGGCATTTTGACCGGCTTTGGTGCCGGTCTGCTCGGCTTTTTGGCCGTTACAGATGTTCGTTTAGCCGTTGCTTGTCTAGCCATCGATCGTCGTTGGGACAGCTTCACGCCCGTCCTTTCTTTCTCGCTTGTGTAGTTCATTACCAATCTCTTCCCCGTGTTGCAACGTTTCCTGCAACTCCGGAGATACTTCTCCGACTGATCCCTCCATGAAAGCAGATGTGATCCTGGCGCCGCCGAGCTCTTCCTGCAGGCCTGCGATTTGCGCTGTCATGGCTTGTTGTTCCGCCTCTAACCGGCGTCGGTTCAAGCGCTTCACGCAGTCCGCCAGAGCGTCAGCAGCTAACGCCTCTGTGAACAGGGGAATCTTCTGTATAGTAAGACGCTCAAAGTAGTCCATTAGTTCTACTGGAACGTTAGTTTTGAGTACGTCTGTTGACTCGAATTTTTGCCACATAGCCAAAATCTGTCGCGCCTCCGCGTCCCAAAGCAGGTCAGGGGGAATACCGGCACCCTGCTCTCGCAGTTCTGGGTGGCGGAGCAGCAAGGCTAGCAAGAAAGACTCCCGTTGGTCAACCTGCTGGGCGCCGCGGGTCACGGCCTGGACGGGGCGTCGGACCTGCCCCTGAACCTTGCTACGAGCCGGGCGAGGGTTAAGAGACGCGAGTTCCTCGACGCTTACCTGGGCAAGTCGGGAAAGTCGCTGGAGGTAGTGGGCGCGGATGACCGGGTCGCTGACGGCGCTGAGGAGCGGCATGTAGTCCTGCACAAGTTGGGAACGGCCGCGAGGGTCGGTGAGGTCGTGGGCGTCGGCGGCGACGTCCAGTCGGAACTCGAGGACGGGACGGGCGTGATCGATGAGGGTGCGCCAGGCGTCAGGGTTGGCACGGACGTAGTCGTCCGGGTCCTTGCCTTCCGGGATGACAGCGACTTTGAGGTCAATTGAGGTGGTTTCCTGGTGGCCGAGGAGGCTACGCCAGCTGACTGCGGGAGGCTCACCTTGCGATTGGCTGGTCTCGCGCACTACGTCGTGGCCGCGGACGGCGGCGTTAGTGCCAGCGGCATCGGCGTCGAGGGCGAGGACGATTTCGGGGGCGAGACGCTGGAGGAGGCGGACCTGGCGCTCGGTGAGGGCGGTGCCCATCTGGGCGACGACGTTCTCGAAGCCGAACTGGTGGGCGGCGATGACGTCCATGTAGCCTTCGACGATGACGGCTCGGGCTTCGCGCTTGATGGCGTCGCCGGCCTTGTTCAGCGCGTAGAGGGTGCCGCCTTTATCGAAGAGCGCGGTCTGCGCGGTATTCAGATACTTGGGCATCGAGTCGTCGAGAGCGCGGGCGCCGAAGCCGATCATGCGGCCCTTGGCGTCCCACACCGGGAACATCAGGCGGTTACGGAAGCGATCGTGCAAGCCGTTCTCGCCTTCGATGGCGAGCCCCGCGGCGACGATCTCGCGGTCGCTGAAGCCCAGACCGTGCAGGCGCTCGATGGTGTCGCTCCAGCCGGAGAGCGAGTAGCCGAGGCGGAACGATTTCGATGTGGCGTCGTCGATGCCGCGGCGCTCGATGTAGGACTGGGCTGCTTTGCCAGCGTCAGTAGTTAGCTGGCGCGTGAAGTACTCAGCGGCGGCTTCGTTGGCTTCGTGGAGACGGCGGCGTGCGCGGTCTTGCTCTTCAGAGACGTGGCGTTCCTTCAACTTTACGCCGGTGCGCTCCGCGAGCATGCGGAGGGCGTCGCCGAAGTCGAGGCCGTCGTGTTTCATGACGAAGGAGATGACGTCGCCGCCGGTGGCGCAGGATCCGAAGCAGTGCCAGGTCTGGCGGTCCGGCGAGACGATAAACGAAGGCGTCTTCTCGCTGTGGAAGGGGCAGAGGCCCTTCAGAGTGCGGCCGGCCTTATGCAGCTGGACGGTTTGTCCAACGATATCGACGATGTCCAACCGTGCCTTTACGTCTTCGATCTCACTCATGCGTGCAAGCGACCTCGCATTGGGTAACGGGTGTCGGTTGGGATGGTTGCGGGACCGCCCGCGGTTGCGGGCACATCCTTCCGAAGTATAGAACCCGCTGACCCCCTGAAAGTTTCGCCTGATAGCGGTGATTTACTCACACTGCACCTGTCTTTGTACCCAGCATCTGCGCAGTTTTCATGGCGTAGTGGTCTGTCATGCCGGCGACGTAGTCGGCGGCGCGGCGCCAGGCGGGGTCAGTTTCGATGACGATGTCGCTGTGGATTTCGTCCGGGTGAGCGGCGAAGTAGGCGTAGAGGGTCTTAACCACTTGCTTGGCGCGCTCGGCTTCTTCCTGGCGCTCTTCGAGGAGGTAGACGCGCTGGAACATGAACTCGCGGAGGATGTTGGCGGCGGCGCGGACGGGCTCGCTCATGGTGATGCGGGGGGTGTCCGCAGACGGCTCGCCCTCGCCGGTGGCGCCCCAGCTGGCGGTGACGATGTCTTCGACGAGTGAGTTGATGCGCTGGGAGTGGCGGCTGCCGAGCGTTTGCGAGACTTCTTTCGGGAGCTCTTCTTCGGTGATGAGGCCAGCGCGGATGGCGTCGGCGATGTCGTGGTTAACGTAAGCGACGGCGTCGGAGAGCTTAACGATCTGGCCTTCGAGGGTGGCGGGTGTCCCCCATGCTTCGCCGAGGATGTCTTCTCGCATCTTAGAGGAGTTGACGATGCCATCTCGGACTTCCCACGTGAGGTTGAGGCGCTCGAGTTTTTCGACGACGCGGAGGGAGTGCTCGGCGTGGCGGAAGCCTTCGGGGACGACGTCTGCGAGTGCTTGCTCGCCGGCGTGGCCGAAGGGGCCGTGGCCGATATCGTGGGCCATGGCGCTAGCCTCGGCGAGGTCCTCGTTCAGGTTGAGTGCGCGGGCGACGGTGCGCGCGATCTGGGCGACTTCGAGGGTGTGGGTAAGGCGCGTGACGAAGTGGTCGCCGACGGGTGCGATGAAGACTTGCGTCTTGTGCTTGAGGCGGCGGAAGGCTTTGCAGTGAAGGATGCGGTCGCGGTCACGCTGGAATTCGGTGCGGGTAAGTGAGGGTTCTTCGGGGACTTCCCGGCCGCGGCTCTCGAAGGAGTTGGCGGCGAAGGGCGACAGACCACGCTCCCGCTGTTCGAGGCGAGCGCGGACGGCAGAGAGGTGGGGGTTGGGCGATTGGGGCACTTTGTGGCGTTATTTTAGCGCGGGGTGGGGTGTGGACGGGGTGATGAATGTCACTCGTTTGTGGACACGTTGGTTATGTCGACTCCCTGCTTGGTGTGGTGCGCCGCCGTCGACTTGCGACTTGAGGGCCGGTCGCGGTGACACATCCTTGAGGGTTCCGCCCCTACAGAACGCGCCGCACGTACCTCGCACCTGGGCTGATGGCGCGATGGTTTGGCGGTTGGGTTATGAGGCAGACGTCAGGGTTTCGGCTCTGGCGGTTAGGGCGGATTGTTCTGCGTCGAGTTCGGCCTCCACTAGTGCAATATTCTTGCGAACCTTGGCGATGACGTCACGGTTGATCGAGACCGAAGTCGCGCCCCATTCGACCAGCTTGCGGGTAATATCCGGAAAGTCGCTGGGAGCCTGGCCGCAAATCGAGCACGTGATGCCTCGCCGTTTGGCCCCGGTGACCAGAATCTCAAGAGCTTTCTGGACGGCTTCGTTGCGCTCGTCGTATTTGCTAGCGAGTATGCTGCTATCGCGGTCGACGCCCAACGTTAGCTGGGTGAGGTCGTTGGAGCCGATGCTGATGCCGTCGATGCCGACATCGATGAACTTGTCTAATAGGAAAACGTTGGACGGGATCTCGGCCATCATCCAGAGCTTAAAGTCATCGGAGCGCTTGAGGCCATAGCTCTCCATCAGGCCTTTGACCGTAGCGAGCTCTTCCGGCGTGCGCACGAAAGGGATCATTACCCAGAGATTGGGGAACTCCGCGCGTACGCGCTTGATGGCCTCGACTTCGAGGCGGAAGACTTCCTGGTCTTCGATGTACCGGGAAGCGCCGCGGTATCCAATCATGGGGTTTTCTTCTTCGAACTCGTACTTCTCGCCGCCCTTGAGGTTACGGTACTCGTTTGTCTTAAAGTCGGTGGCGCGGTAGACAACGGGCCGCGGGTGGAAAGCCTGCGCAAAGGCGCGAATCCCGGCGGCCAACTTGGTTGTGAAATCTTCGGGGCGACCCTCGTCAATGCAGAGGCGCGGGTGCTCTTTTACGAAGTTAGCGACAATGAACTCGGCACGCAGTAGTCCGACTCCGTCAACGTTCTCTTGCGCCGTGATATCGGCAAGCTCCGGATCTGCGATGTTCAGATAAACCTTCGTGCGAGTTTTGATGCTCGACGCTTCGGCGATCCGTCGCCGCCACTCCTGACCCCAGGCAATTCGATGGACATCCTCACCCTCATAGACACAGCCTCGACTTCCGTCAACTGTGATCGCCTGACCCGTCGACAAGATAGTCGTTGCGCGCTCGGTTCCAACGACGCACGGAACTAAGAGTTCGCGACTGACGATTGCAGCATGGCAAAGTCGCCCACCTTCATCCGTGACAATGGCTGCCGCGCGTTTCATAGCCGGTACGTAGTCTGGAGTCGTCATCGTAGCGACGAGTATCTCCCCTTCTTCGATTAAGCCGACATCTTCTGGCCCACGAAGGATTCTTACCTTTCCGAAAGCCACACCGGGCCCGGCCCCCGATCCTTCGAGAAGCACAGGCTGCGTGGCGGGTTCACCGTCGTCGTCTTCTTCGCTGGAAGTGGCGATGGTCGTGGTCACGGGGCGCGACTGGACGATATAGAACTTGCCGCCCTCGAAGGCCCACTCGATGTCCTGCGGGGTGCCGTAGTGGTCTTCGACGGTGCGGCCGATGGCGGCGAGGTCTTTCACCTGCTGATGGGTGAGCTTGGGCTGACGCTGGTCGTCCGGTTCGACGTCGACCCAGATGTTGTTGTCTTCGCCGATGCGAGCGCGCTCACGGCGGATGAGCTGTCGGCGCTGCGCCTTCGTCTCTTCCTTGGAGATCTCGAGATCGGCCTTGTTAACGATGAAGTGGTCGGGAGTGACGGCGCCGGAGACGATTGCTTCGCCCAGACCGTAGATGGCCTCAATGACGATCTTGCTGGTGTTGTTGTGCTTGGGGTCGATCGTGAACATGACGCCGGAACGCTCCGACTGGACCATGTATTGCACGACGACCGCGATGCCGACTTCGAGCTGGCCGAAGCCCGCGCCCTGCCGGTAATAGATGGCGCGCGCTTCGAAGAGGGAGGCCCAGCATTCCTGGACGGCGCGTATGACGTTGTCTTCGCCGACGATGTTGAGGAAGGTAGACTGCTGGCCGGCGAAGCTCGCCTCGGCGAGGTCTTCGGCGGTAGCCGAACTGCGGACGGCGACAGGCAGGCCCTTCATCTGGCGGTAGGCGCGGGCGATGGCGGTGCCGGTGTCGCGGGGCATTTCCGAGTTTGTGATGAGCGTCTTGATCTGCTCGGCGACGTCGGCGAGGTGGGCGCTGTCTTCGACGTCTATGTTTTCGAGTAGCGCTTCCATCTGAGGACGGATGCCTGCGCCTTCGAGGAAGGCAAAATAGACTTCGGAAGTAACGCAAAAACCGGAGGGGACTGGGATGCCGGCGCGGGTGAGCTCACCGAGGTTTGCGCCTTTGCCACCGACGATCCCGGTGTCGTCCTTGTCAACTTCGCCGAACCATGCAACGAACTTCACTTAGGTCTCCTTTTGTTGGTCGCGACCGTCCGCCACCTCATCTTCACAGCCTCCGCGATTATAGCCAGATGTAAAACGGTGGCCAACGGAATTGCGTTTCAATTCACATTTCGAAGGCGTGTAGTTTTGGGGTGATTTGGGGTAAACAGGGGAATGACGCTGTTCGTTGGGCAGATGTCGCTCGTTTCGGGGTAGGGGTGCTGGGCAGGGATGAGGGCCTGCGGCCGGTCCTTTGAGAAATTCAGGATGAACGGAGGTTGGTGGCCTAATTTTCGGACGAGTGCGGTGGGTGTGGCGTTTGGGCGCAGCATTTTCCGTGGCGTCACAGAGTCGACCTCGCGGGGGGTTGGGTTGGGCATTTTCCGCGCTGATGCTAGGCCCCTACGGAGGGGTGCGTCCTTCTCTTATTCCACGGTTACGGTTTTGGCCAGGTTGCGGGGTTGGTCTACGTCGCAGCCGCGGCGGACGGCTACGTGGTAGCCGAACATTTGCAGGGGGATGGATGTGAGGACGGGGAGAAGGAGGGTGGAGAGGTCGGGGACGAAGATGGTTTCGTCTGCTTTGTCGGCGACTTCGCGGTCACCGACAGTGGCGATTGCGATGACGGTGCCCTCGCGGGTTTTCACTTGCTCAATGTTGGAGAGCATTTTTTCGCGCAAGCCGTCGCGGGGACAGAGGGCGATGACTGGCATATCGCGATCGATGAGGGCGATGGGGCCATGCTTCATTTCGCCGGCTGGGTAGCCTTCGGCGTGGATGTAGGAGACTTCCTTTAGCTTGAGCGCGCCTTCCATGGCGACGGGAAACTGGAGGCCGCGGCCGAGGAAGAGGAAGTTCTCGCAGCGGTGGAACTTGTGGGCGAGTCTTTCGATTTGCGGCTCAAGCTTTAGCACTTCGCCGGCGAGGTTTGGCAGGCGAGCGAGCGGATCGAAGTAGCCGGCCATACGCTCGCGATCGACGAGGCCGCGCTCCTGCGCGAGGTAGCAGGCGAGCAGGTACATCGCCGTGATCGAAGCGGTGTAGGTCTTTGTGCTGCAGACGCCGATCTCGAGGCCGCAGCGGGTTTGCACTGACCCGTTGGCCATGCGCACGGCCTGGCTGCCGGCGACGTTGGTGATCGCGATCTGCATCGCGCCTTTGTTCTTCGCCTCTTCCATCGCGGCGAGGGTGTCGACGGTCTCGCCGGACTGGGTGACGGAGACGACGAGCGTGTCCGGGCCGATGATCGGCTGGCGGTAACGCATCTCTGAGGCGTTGTCGTATTCGGCGGGGATGCCGGCGATGCGCTCGAAGAAGTAGCGGCCGACCATGCCAGCGTGAAGGCTGGTGCCCATGCCGACGATCATCACGCGCTTGATGTTCAGGATCTGCTCATGGGTGAGACGGATGTCGTCGAGCTCAACGCGGGACTCGCCGAACTGAGCGCGGCCGCGGATCGTGTCGAGGAGGCCTTCCGGCTGCTCGGCGATTTCCTTTTGCATGAAGTGCTTGTAGCTGCCCTTGGCAGCGGAGAGCGGATCGAGGGTGACGATTTCCGGCTCGCGGTGAACGACGAGGCCGTTGTGGCAGTACGAGACTTCGTTGCCGCGAACGCGTGCGGTATCGCCGTGGCCGAGGAACAGCAGCTTGCGAGTGTGCGGGAGAAGCGCCGGCAGATCGCTGGCGATGAAGTTTTCGCCTTCGCCGTAGCCGATGACGACGCCACCGGCATTTCCGACGCGGCCGGCGACGATGGTGCCGGGCTCCGAGGTGCTCATCGCGAGGATGGCGTGGGCTCCGGCGAGTTGTTTGATCGTCTGGATGAGCGCGCCGTGGAGATCGGTGCCGGACTTCATATGTTCTTCGATGAGGTGCGGGATGACCTCGGTGTCGGTCTCGGAGAGGAACGTGTGGCCAGCGGCGAGCAAACGCGCTCGGATCTCGTGGTGATTTTCGACGATGCCGTTGTGGATGACGACGATTTCGCCGGAGCAGTCTTTGTGCGGGTGGGCGTTGACGTCCGAGGGGCGGCCGTGGGTGGCCCAGCGCGTGTGGCCGATGCCCTGCTTGCCGCGCGGCCACTTCTCTTCGAGCATGGTGGCGAGGCCAGCGAGCTTGCCCTCTTGCTTGTGGACGATGAGTTTGCCGGCGCTATCGAGGACGGCGATGCCGACGCTGTCGTAGCCGCGGTATTCGAGGCGGCGGAGGCCGTCGATGAGGATAGGGGCTGCTTCAGCTTCGCCGACGTACCCGATGATTCCGCACATGTTAGCCCTCCGGGTTGCTGACAGTGGTCAGGTTACAGGTGACCGTGTGTTTTGATGTTGACAAGTGCACTCTTGTAGAACGGCTGTCGGACGTTGTGGTTGCGGTCACGCGGCTGCGAGTTGGCGGACGCGTTCGACTACGGCTTCTACGGCGGAGTCCGGGGTGGAGGCGCCGGCGGTGACGCCGAGGCGGGCGACGTTGGCGAGCCAGGCCGGCTCGATCTCTTCTGCGGTCTCGATATGGTAGGCGCGGACGCCTTCTTCTTGCACGACTTCGAGGAGATGGCGGGTGTTGGCGCTGGCACGGCCGCCGACGACGAGCATCATGTCGCACTCCTGCGCGAGCTCGCGGGCGGCAGCTTGCTGATTGGACGTGACGTGGCAGAGGGTGTTGATCAAGCGCATCTCTGTTATGTCGTTCACGTGTTCGGCTATGACCTGCGAGACGAACTGGGCGAATCGCTCCGGCGTCTGCGTGGTCTGGGAGATGAGGGCGACTCGGTTGGGGAACGGGTCAGGGAGTGGATCGCCGTCGCGTACGGGGATGGCCTTGTCGCCGGCCCAGGAGATGACGCCGCGAACTTCGCGGTGCTCCGGATCGCCGAAGACGAGGACGCTGAACCCCTGCTCAGCCATGCGCTTGGCCCAACGCTGGGAGCGCGTGACGATGGGGCAGGTGCCATCGATAACCTCGGCGCCGGTGGCTCGCACTTCTTCGAGCACCTGCGGGCCAACGCCGTGCGCGGTGATGGCGACGGGTGTAGATGAGTTTTCGGGCTTGCCGAGGTGGACGCCCTTTGCTTCGAGGCTGGCGACTACCTGCGGGTTGTGGACGATGGGACCGACGCTGATGATCTCGCCGTACTGGTCTGCGGCGTGTTCCATGATGTCGATCGCGCGGCGTACGCCCCAGCAGAAGCCCATGTCTTTCGCCAGCAAGATCTCCATATCAGTCCGTTCCGGTGCCCACCTTTCGCGTCTCCGGCGCCGCATTGTCAGCGTAAACGCCCCGGTACTGTTCGGGGAGGAGCGCTGCTATCGCTCTCATTATAGTCTGCGTGGCCTGCTCGACATCTTCGCGGGCGATGCGCTGGGGACGTGGCAGGGTGAACGGCTTGCCGAAGCGGACGTAGGCCCTGGTGCGCTTCGTAACCATGTCCTTCGGAAGCCTGACGCCTTCGGTGCCCCAGATGGCGACGGGTTGGATCGGGGCGCCGGTGCGGAGGGCGATCAGCGCGGTCCCGGGCTCGGCTTCGTGCATGACGCCGTCTTTGCTACGGTGGCCTTCGGGGAACATGCCCAGACAGCCGCCTTCTTTCAGGCGTTCCTGTGCGGCGCGGAGCGCGTGGAGGTCGGCTTCGGCGCGACGGACGGGGATCATGCCCCCGGCGCCGAACATCCAGCCGATGCCGGGTGTGTGAAACCATTCGGCCTTTGTGAGCCAGCTGACCTGGCGAGGCACAGCGGCGGTGAGGATGGGCGAGTCGGCGTTGTTGAGGTGGTTGGAGACGACGATGAGCGGGCCTTTGCGGGGCACGTTCTCGCGACCCTTGATATCGCGGCTGGTGTCGAAGAAGAGGATGCCGCGCACCCAGGAGAGGTTCAGATAATAGAAGAGAGTCGTGAGGAACTTCTTCATCGCTTGACCAGCTTCATGACTTCGTCGAGGACTTCGTCGCTGGTCATGGCGTCTGTGTTGAGGACAACGGCGTCGTCGGCGGCGCGCAGCGGGGAGACGGCGCGCTCGGAGTCGATCTGGTCACGGCGGCGGAGGTCTTGCAGCACGTCGTCCTCGCTGGCTTTGCGACCGGAGCGAACGAACTCAGCATGGCGGCGGCGGGCTCGCTCTTCGGGTGAGGCGTCGAGGTAGATCTTGAGTTCGGCGTCTGGGAGAACGACGGTGCCGATGTCGCGGCCGGCCATTACGATGCGTCCCTTGTCAGCGATGTTGCGTTGGCGGCGGACGAGAGCATCGCGGACGCCGGGGACACGCGAGACGAAGGAGACGTTCTCATCGACGGCGGGGGAGCGGAGGTCCTGGGTGACGTTACGGCCATCGATGACGATGCGGGCGTGGGCAGCGGTGCCGGCGTCGGGGAGCTCGACTCGCATGTCTATGGAGGAAGCAAGGTTGGATAGGGCGTCGGCGTCGTGGACGTCAACAGTGCGGTCAAGGGCGGCCCAGGTGACGGCGCGGTACATGACGCCAGTGTCGAGGAAGCGGTCGCCGAGGCGCTCCGCGAGGCGGCGGCCGACGGTGCTTTTGCCGGAGGCGGCGGAGCCGTCAACGGCGATGAGGCCGGGCCTGTGTTCAGCCTGGGGGGTGCGGCCGGCTGCGGCGACGCGCTCGCTCATTGGGTCGATTATATGCGGTTAGTGGTGTTGGCGGTGCGTCGTGGTGTCGTCGGCGGTGATTGGCGTGGCCTTTCGTCGGGCGCGGACGGTTTCGCGGACGGCGAATGCGGCGATGGCGAGCGCGGGAACGCCGGCAAGGAGTAGCAGCCAGGGGAAAGACGATCCGCTCTCGGTAGTCGTGGGTCGCGCTGAGTTTGCGGCAGCGGGCGTGATGTGGACGAGTTCGCGTGGGCTGGACTGCGCGCCAAGGGCGGTGGGGATGGGACGGCCGATCGCGGGCGCGGCGTCGGGGTTTGAGACGGTTTGCCCGGAGGTGAGCGAAGACACGCTCGTGCTGCCGCCGCTGGGTGCAGCGGCGGG
>JBDTOK010000078.1:0-11877 GCA_039933275.1 Chloroflexota bacterium
GTTCGAATCCTGGCTCGGCAGCCAGATCGCTACACCAACAACTACATACGCGCTCCCGGGTAGCTCAATGGTAGAGCGAGCGGCTGTTAACCGCTAGGTTAGAGGTTCGAGTCCTCTCCCGGGAGCCAAACCATTTCTCTAGCGTTCCGTTATCTCTGGCCGCTTCCCCTTTGCGTCTCCGTTCGCCCTGCGACGCGACGATGTCAGCAGGAGGTGCACGCTATGCCTTACAAGACTCGAAGCGAGTTGCCGGGTGCGGTGAAGGACAACCTGCCGGCGCACGCGCAGGGCATCTTCAAGGAGGCGTTCAACAGCGCCTACGACGAGTACAAAGATCCCGAAGAGCGTCGAGATGACGCTTCGCGGGAGGAGGTTGCGTTCCGGGTGGCCTGGGCCGCTGTGAAAAAAGGTGGCTACGAGAAGGACGAAGAGAGCGGGCGCTGGGTCAAAACGGATCGCTAGTCGGGCGGGTGGAGGCGCAGGGAGTCGGCGATGGGGCGCCGAGCCCGAGGTATTGGAGTATTGCCAGGACGTCCAGGACGTTGCGTTGGCGGTCGCAGTTGAAGTCGAGGCGCTCCGGCAGTGTCGCGCCGGGAGCAGTGGTTGGGTAGTCCAGTCCAACAATGTCGCAATTGGTCGAAGGCGCGGGACCGGGGTCGCACGCAGTGGGTGGCCAGGTGTGTGGCTGATAAGCGCAGTCGAGTGGTGCACCGTCCCCGCCGGCGAGCGCGCTCAGGTAGACCATCGCGTCCTGGGCGTCGATCAAGTTGATGCAATCGACGTTGCCGTGATCTGAGTCTTCGTCCGCACGTGTCGAACGCAACGCGACGAATAGCGCGGCGATAGCCACCGCCAGCGCAAGAAACGTCAAGATGTGCGAGCTACCCTTCATCGCGCTCTAAGCGTACACCCCCCCGAAAACGCTAGTAGCCAGCGATGGACACGATGATGCCGGCGAGCAGCAGCACGTCGCCGATGCTGAAGCGCACGAAGCGGTTGCCAAAGTTGTCGCCGAGCCAGTTGAGCCGGGTGTCGCCGGACTTCTGCACCCAGACGGAGCGCGCGGGGCCGGCGAGCTTGCGATGCGTGGCCACGGGCATGAAGCCGCCGTTTGCGAGTGTGACGATAGCGTTGCTGGCGATGCCAGCGATCAGCACGAACTGGGAGATCGCCCACTGCCAGCCGACGGCGAGGAGGACCGCGGAGGTGCCCCAGAAGAGCGCGCACGGTAGCAGGCCGGGGCGCCGCTGCCAGAGGATGCGCGCGCCGAGGATGAGAAAGACCGGCAGAAAGAGCAGGAGGTCGTCGTTGCTCACAGAGCGGCCAGCCATTCCCACATCGTGTCGACCGCCTCGCGCCAGACGTCATCCTTCGTGCGTCCGGACGCCTTGCGCACGGCGAACCCGTGGTCGGCGCCGTCCAACAGGTGCAGCGTTGACTTCGGGACGAGCGCGGCGGCCTCGGCCAGCTCCTCGGGCGAGCCGAACGCGTCGCCGGTGCCGGAGCAGAACAGCGTCGGCGCCTGAACCGCGGGCAGGTGCGCGGTGCGGCTCTTCTCCGGGCGGCCGGGTGGGTGTAGCGGGTACGCGAACAGCGCGATGGTGTCGGCGTTGGAGTCTTGTGCGACGACCTGCGAGCCGATCCGCCCACCCATGGATCGGCCGCCGATTACGAGACGGTTATCGTCGCGCACCTCATCGATGACGGCGCGCCACGTTGCTTCGAGCAGGTCGTTCTTGTCCGGCGACTTTCGCTTCGCTTCCTGGTACGGGAACTGGAATCGCACGCAGCGCACACCTCGCGACGCAAGCTCACGGCAGGCGAAGGAGCCGAACGGATCGTGGACGCTGGAGCCGGCGCCCGGTGCGTAGACGAACGTCCAGCCTGCGCTCTTGCCTTCCGCCGGCGTTTCGATCGCGGTGACCGCGCCCGCGCCGGGGACATCGATGCGAAGGTCGCGCTCGCTCACCACTCCAGCCTGGCGAAGAGGCCCAGGTGGTCCGACGGAAAGAGGTCGCGGTTATCCGGCGACGGCGTGTGGAAGGCGAGGCCGGCGTCGAGGACGTTGAACTCGGGCGAGACGTAAATGTAGTCGAGCGTGCCTGGCGGCGAGTCGTCGTACGTGTTGACGGGCGTCGGCCACGTCTTCTCCGGCTCGCGGCCGTGCACAACTTCGTGCGCTGAGCGAAAGCGCGCCTTGAGGATAGCGACCGTCTTCTCGCTTTCGTAGGCGTTGAAATCGCCGGCGAGGACGGTCGGGATGTGCTCCTGCCGGTCGAGCCAGGAGAGTAAGTACTCGGCCTGGACCGCGCGCTCTTCCGACGCCTCGACAGGGTGGTGCAGGTGCGTATTCACGAAGGCGAACTGCTCGTCGCCGACTTCGAAGACCATGCGCTGGGCGATGCGATCGAACGTCATCAAGTCGATGATCTCGTGCTGCATGAACTCGGGCTTGGCCAGGGTGCCGATACCGAAGACGGACGCGCGCATGCCCGGACTGGTGGCGTGCTTGATGCGGTAGTGCGGGTGCTCGGCAAGCGTCTTGTTGATCGCGCGGCTGATCTGCATCCCCTGGTCGATGCCAAGATCGACTTCTTGCAGGCCGATGACGTCCGGCGCAAGTGCGGCGAGCTGCTCGATGACGAGCGGGAATCGCTTGTCCCAGTCGCCCATGCGGTTGAAGAGGTTGAGCGTGGCGACAGTGACCTGAGCCATAACGCGCCTAGCATATCGTGCGAACGCCTTCGGCGCGCGCGGGGGAAATAGGAAATGGGAAATGGGGGGCATCCGGCACAAAGAGATCGGCCGCCGTGGGGGTCCGGCGGCCGATCAGTGGAGGTTCGCAGTGTGCGGGAGGGGGTTCCGCTAACTGCTGTTCAATTCGATCCCATAGTCAGATTACGGTCCGGCGATTAAGGGTCGATTAGCGGCGACTTAAGAAACGCTAAGCGACGCGGGCGGCGGCCAGCGCGGCCTGCGCCTCCGCCGAGAGCTCTGCCGGATCGCCCATCGGCTCTTCGACGCCGGCGCTGGCGAAGACGTAGGTGACCTTCGAGACACGCTGGCCGGTCGCCGTCTCCAGTCCATAAACGTAGAGGCCGGCCTGCAGGCGGTAGTTCGCTTTGCGCCCTTCGATCTCGCCCGGGGTGATCTGGTCCGTTTTCCAGTCGACGATCTCGATGCCATCGTCCGTTTGCAGAACGAGGTCAATGTAGCCCTCCAGCACCGAGCCGTCCGACTCCAGCGCGAAGGGAACCTCTCGCATCACACGTTTTGCGGCGCGCGCGCGACGCCAGGTGTCCGATTCGCGCACGATCCAACCGACCAGGCGCGCTACGTCTGCTTCGCGATACGGGATCGCTTCGGCGACGGCCTGTGCTTTCGCGAAGGCGGCGATCGTGGCGTCGTTTGCGTCCAACGGGAGGCTCTGGATCGCGGCGTGGACGGCGCGCCCGAGGCGTGTGCCGCCGCGGCCGCGCGACCACGGCTCCGTGTCGTCGTCCACGGTCTTCTTGGCAAACGAGATCATGCGCGTGGCGCTGGTATAGTCACGCGTCTTCGCTCGCTTGAGGAGCGCTTCTCGTTGCTCCGCGAAGTTGGCGGCGGCGAGGCCAGCCGGCACTTCCACCGTTAGCCCGTCCAGCGCTGAGCCCTGAGTTTGCGTCGCGACGTCTGCGACTTCGATGCGACCCGCTCCGTTCAGCGCGCCGCAGTCGATTAGACGCTTGGCGGCGCAAGCGCCGGCCCGCGTGCCGTGATAGAGAGAGATGATGAGGTGATCGCGCGCACGGGTTGTCCCGACGTACATCGTGCGATCGAATTCTGCCTCGAGATGCTGTTTCTCCGTTGCATTTAAGTCCTCGAAGTCCCCTAGCACGAACTGCCGATTGCCCTTCTTCGTTCCGACATAGATCGCCACGCGCTGGCCCTCAAGGTCGGCGCTGTACATGTTCGGATCGAAACGCTGGGCCGCACTCAAGCCGGACAGGAAGACGATCGGGAACTCGAGGCCCTTCGCGCCGTGGATGGTGAGGATACGCACGGCGTCTTCGTCGTCGTCCACCGCAGCGCCCTCGTTGTCGAGAATCGCAGCGTCGGCCTGCCCCTCCATCCAGACGACGAACGCGCGCAAGCTCTCCGGGCCAGCCGCTTCGAACGTACGCGCGCGCTCGATCATGAAGCGCGCGCGGCGGAAGCTGTTGCGGTCTCGCTGGTCGAGGACGCCGGTCTCGATCGTCCCGCGCGCGAAAACGAAGTGCTCCACCAGCGCAGCGAGTGATGTGTTATGTCGCGCGCGATGGAACTCGCCGAGCGCCCGCAGACCGTCACTGACCGGGCCGTCCCAGCTCTCGAGATCGCGGTGGTAATAGTTGAAGCGCCCGCCCGCTGCCCGGTGGCGAGCGAGGTCGACGTCGGAGCAAGCAAAGGCCGGACTGCGCAGCGCGCCAACTATCGCCACCTCGTCTGCGGGGTCGTCGACAGCGGTGAGGCAGTTGAGGAGATCGCGCACCTCCTGTGTCTTGTAGATGAGGCTGCCGCTCTCCACGCGGTACGGTACAGCGGCCGAAGCCAGCGCGCGTTCAAGGGCGACGAGGCCGGTCCGCCGTGGGATGAGGATGGCGATGTCCTTGTACGCTGCCGCGCGCACAGTGCCGTCGCGCTCTTGCACCTGCCAGCCGCCGGCGATCGCTTTGCGGCAGAGCGCAGCGATCTGGCCGGCTTCGATGCCGCGAAGCACGCGCGCGTTCTCTTTCGTCTCGCCGCCGATCGTCGCGACGCCGGGGCCATTGAGCTGAGCGTCACGCTCGGTGTGAATCGCGGCGTAGGGTGGCTGGACCTCCGGCGGGTAGCCGCCACCGTCAATCATCTTCTCGAAGACGGCGTTCACCCAGTCGAGGATGACGCCGCGCGAGCGCTGGTTCAGCGCGAGCGATGGGAAGCTCGCTCCGGCCTCGCGCATCATCTCCGCCGTGTGCGCGTAGGTTGCCATGTCAGCGCGGCGGAAGCGGTAGATCGACTGCTTCGGGTCGCCGACGAGGAAGAGACGCCCGGGCTCGATCTTGCCGTTCGATGGGTCAGTCGCAAAGGCGGTAGCGATCTGCACCTGCAGCGGGTCGGTGTCCTGGAACTCGTCGATGAGCAGCGCCTGGTAGCGGTGTCGCAGTGAGGCGATGGCGTCGCCGCCGGCGACGAGCAACCGCCGCGCGCGCAGGATCAGGTCATCGAACGTCAGCGTGCCGTCTCGCCCGCGCGCGATCTCGTCGGCGCGCACGAACAGCAGGAGCCGCGGCATGACGGCGGCGAGCGCCGACGCACGCAGGCCACGCAGCAACTGACAGAGCGCTTTCTCGACGACTTCGAGCTTTGCCGTTGCCGCTTCTTTGTTCGCCCTGCCGCCCCACGCGCCGTCGGCTCCTTTATGCAAGTCGATGAGCGCGCCGGCGCCAGCGGCGAGCAACTCCTCGCGCTCTTCATCAGGTCGCGCCAGGATCGCATCGAGCGCACCGAGCACGCCCGCGATCCGCTTTCGCAGCGAGTCGTTGACGTCGACGTCTTCGTAGCCGGTCGCGATGAGTTGACGCTTGAGGTCACCCAAATCCGGCCACGCCGGCATCGGCGCAACCAGCGGGTTCGCTTCGAGGATCTCCGCAAGCTCACCACGCGAGGCCAGGCCCAGCGCCAGCTTCTCGAGCTCGTCCGTCTTTAGGCCAAGGCTGAGCAGCCGGTCGATCTCGGTGCACGCGTCTTTGTCTGCGCCGAGTCGCTCCAGGTAGCGGCGCCAGCGCTCTTCCATGCGGCGGCCGGTCATCACGGCGTCCTGCACGTCGAAGTCCGGATCGACACCGGCCTCCGGCGCGTAGGTGCGCACGATCGCCTGGCAGAATGCGTGAATCGTCGAGATCTGCGCGCGGTCAAGCGAGTCGAGCGCCGCCTGGATGACAGTTGTCTTACTCTGATCCGTCCGCATCATCTCTTCGAGGCCTGTGCGCACGCGTTCGCGCAACTCCGCCGCGGCGCGCTCCGTAAACGTGATCGCCGCGATCTTCTCAATCGCGACGCCTTCGCAGACAAGCGCGACTATGCGGTCGACGAGCGCGCGTGTCTTGCCGGTGCCAGCGCCAGCCTCGACGAAGAGCGTTTCGTTGAGCGCCTCACTGATGATGGCGCGAGCGCGCGCGTCCTCAGGGCGGAAGTCTGTCGCCTGCGTCATGCGTCGGCCTTTGGCGGCGAGGCGGTCTCTTTAACGAGCTGCCACGGACGCATGCGCGGATCGTCTGACTTCGCGTTGAACTCGATATCGCGGCGGCGGGAGCAGATGCGGTCGAAGTCACAATAGGTGCAGTTGTCGTAGGAGTTCTTCCAGTCGTCTTCCTCACCTGAATGCACAGGAAAAGCGCCCGAGCGGACGCCACTAACGATCGCTTCCAGGGTGCTGCGAAAACGCTGATCCATCTCCTCACTCTGCGTGTACTGCACCTGCTCGAAGTCCGCGCGACGGTTGATAAACCAGTACAGCGCTGTCTTTTCCTCTGCGTCGGCCGCCGCTGCGAGGTATGTGGGGAGTTGTAATTTCGTGCCTCCGGCCAACGGGTCGCTTCCCGTCTTATCGAAGCCGTACTTGCCGCCACTCTTGTAGTCGATGATCCACGCTTGTTTACCGTCGGGCGTGCGATCGATGCGATCGACCTTGCCGCGAAGCGTCACGCCCGCGATTTGGGTCTCCGGAATATCCAGCTCAAACGCGGCTGGCACTGCGCCCGTTTGCTGGCGGAAGATTGTGTCCCTTTCCAGGAACTGCGCAAGGTCAGCGCGAATCGTTCGCGCCTCATGCTCCGCGAAGATGTCGAGGCCGGTGAGGCCCTTCAACTTAGCCTCGTCGAGTCTCTCGTTGGCGATTTCGGTCAGACGCTCAAGGTCTCGATCGGTCCAGGCTTCGTTCACTTGCGGCCTTCTCTGCGCCTGCGCCGCTCGGTAGAAGTCTTCGAGTATTTTGTGGATCAGGATACCGCGCTCTGCGGGGTCCATCATCTGCCGCTCCTCAGGCTCTTCGACAACTTGCAGTCGGAGCAACCTCTCAGCGAAGTACTGGTAGCCGCACGTTGCATATTTCTCCAGCGACGTGGGCGAGACTTTGCCCTGCACCTCCAGCCATTCCGGCGCGACGAAGCCAGTGAGGTTGCCCTCCCACTCGCTGAAGACGGGGCTTCGCCTCGCGGCCAGCGATTCGACGGCGCGATAGCGTGGGTGGCCCTTAGGCACGTGGCCGCGATGCTGCGCGATTTCGACTGCCCACCGCAAGTCCAACTCTCCAATCGATAGCACCGGCCCGCGCAGTGCAACGGCCAGCGGCGAGGCCGGATGGCGAACGGGGCCACTGCCAGACGCTACGCGTCGCAACTGCGAGGCGGTGGTGCTCCTGCCAACGACCTGCGAGTATGCGCTTGCCATCGTCGGGGCCGGGAAGTACTCGCGGGAGCCGCCGGCTTCGTAGGCAGGCGATGACCAGGTTAGTGAGCCTGCGCCTGCTGTGCCGACTGCGCGATCGACGCCCTCTTTCGCGCGCTCGATGCGCGTAGCGGCGTCTTCTATATAAGGGTGGTCGCGGCGAAGGGCCTGCCAGACGCGGTCGTCGAGGATGGCGTCTGTGCCGGGGCCGGGCGGGAACGCGCCTTCGTAGGCGCCGCAGAGGATCACCCGCTGGAAGCGCATGCCGGCCGCCGCGCGGTAGTCCGCCACGATCACGCCGTTGCCGATGCTCTCCGGCCGGATCGCCCGCGCCTGCAAATTCGCGCCGAGCGACTCCGCAAAGTTTTTGAGGGTGAACTCGCCGCCCAGCGCGCCGACGGTGCCGAGCTGATCGATCTCCTCGAGCGCTTCGTCGACGCCTGGCTGCTCTGAGTCTAGATACTCGCCGACGACTTTCTTGAACGCACCGATGAACTGCTCGGCGGGCTGTGGCACGCCCAGCGGCTCTAGCCGGGCGATCAGCGCTTCGATCACGCTAAGCAGTCGCCTCGCCTGTGCAGCCTCACGAGTTTTGATGGCGATGCGTATTTCGTCTTCGACCGGGTCGAGGCGCGCAACGTCGGCTTCGTTCTCGCGGGCCAGCGTCTCCAGCTGGCTCCGCCACTTCGCCGCGCCGCGCGTGATCATCGCTTCGCGGGAGAGCTTGTCCCAGAGGGACGTCATCTCGTGCGCTACGCCGTCACCGGCGGGCAACCACTCGCGGATCGGCGCCACGCTGAGAAAGTCGATCGTCGCCGTGCGTGAGTAGTCCTGCTCCGGCAATCGAGCGAGCGACAGAACTCCACGGCCGGCCCGCGTCTCCGCGACCGGCACGCCCGGCAGCGGTACCGCCGTTACGTTCGCGACGGCGAAAGCTTCCCGTAGAAGGCGGCCGTACGTGTCGCCCGCGCCGTGGAAGATGGCGATCTCGTGCATCGGCACGCGCGACTCCAGCGCTTCGATCACCATCCGCACGATTTCTTGCGCTTCGCTCGCTGGGTCCGGCGCGACGAGGAACGTTTGTGACGGTGAGGGGCTAACGTCGTCGAGTTCGATGACGGTGGTTACGCCCCGCAACTCATCGAGCAGCGATACGCCGGCCGCGCTCTGCGGCAGCGGCGGCACGTAGTACACCGTCCCGAGGTCGGCCAGGAAGCCGGAGTTGCGTTCGCGGACGGCGTCTGCCGCTGCTTCGAGCAAGTCTTCATCGTCGTAGAACTTCGCCGTGACCTCGCGGAAGCGGTCGTACAGGCGCAGGATCTCGGCGAGATGGCCGGCTCCGGTGAAGCGAACGTCGCTGGATGAGCGAATACCACCGCGACGGAGGCGGCGGAAGATCTTGCGCAGCACGCGCGCGTAGCCCGGCAGATCCCCTACCGCAGCCAGCGCGTCCCGCGAGTCGCGGCCGACGCGCTCGCTCGCGTAGTCGCCGATTGGTCGCGCCAGCGGTGCCCGACCCGCCGCCGCCAGCCGTCCCGCTCCCAGCAGCTCGGCCACGCGGGGCAGCGTCTCGAAGCGCACGCCGGCGAAGGGGCCGTACGTGGCGAGGCGTCTTCGCAGCTGCAGAGCGGCCGCGTGCGAAGGGGCAACGACGGTCACGGGCGCCAGCGGATCGCGCGCGCGATCACTCGCGATAGTCTTCAGGGCTTCGAAAATATCAGTCAATGGTGGCAGAATTCTGAATGCTTCGGGGCACGTGCGTTAAGGCCAGAATAGATATGCGGTCAAGAAGGTGTCAACGACGACCCGGCACCGTCCACTCGGGAGCATACTTGACGATAACCGGCGAGAATCCGGCGAGAGCGGGTTGGCAAACTAGGGCTACGAACGGGGCAGAACTCGGTTCTCAGGCAAGGAGGGCAGGCATGACAAATAGAGTGATCGTGATGGTATCGGACCTTGACGACGCCAGCCATGGCGAAATCAACGTCCTGGAAGGTCCAGAACAGGCGGCGCGCTTCGTGGAAACGCTGCTCGAATCTGGTTTCGAGCAGGAGCGAGTGCGCGTCTTTGGTGGAGACGAGCTTGGCATGCAGGTACACCACCGCCCGGTGGTGAACCTCGTCGTCGACACCCCTCGCGGGCAGAAGACGGAAGCCTCCAGGCAACAGGAGCAAGCCCCTGCTCCTGAAGCGCAGCCTGAGCAAGTGGAGGTAGCGGCGTCCGCTCAAACAGCGGCCGGCGCGACCGACAGCGTCGCCTCCCACGCAATGGCTGCGCTTGAACAGGCTGCCCAGCCCTTCGTGCGCAACGGCGTACGCTTTTCATCGCAGTTCCGGCCTGCCTAAAACGCCCCGTCGGAACCGGGTTTCGACCCGAATTTTGAGCGGAGCGAGGAAGCCCCCCTCCTCGCTCCGCTCCGCTTGTTTCCGTTAGTCCGCCTGGAAGCCGATCGCCCTGTGCGTCCCGTCGCAGAACGGCTTGTTCGATGACTGACCGCAGCGGCAGAAGGCGACGCGCGTGTCGTCGCGGACGAGGTTGCCCTGCACATCCACGACTTCGATCTTGCCGCGCGCGAAGAGCGGCCCGTTCTTGCGCGGCTGCACCGTGATCTGCTCCGAGCCAACTTCTTCCGGTCCGCCGTCGTTGCGGCGGAAGTGGAGCGCACCGGTCGGGCAGCGCATCACCACTTCGGCGATGTCGTCTGCGGCGGCCTGGCTGATATCGATCCAGGGACGCGCCTGGGGATCGAAGACGCCGGGCAAGCCGTTGATGCAGGCGGCAGTGTGGATGCAGTACTTAGCGTCCCAGAAGACGGTGATCGCATCGTTGGCGTACTCCCGCGAGACGCCGCTCTTCTTTCGCTCTTCTTGTTCTGGCATGGCCACGCTCCTTCTCTCTCCAATATAGCGCCGCCGGCGAAAAACGCTTCCCGTTTGTCCCGCCAGCCCGTAGGATTGGGCCGATGACAGACTTGGTCGACCTGGCTCTGAATGTGGACGCCGCCAACTTTCAGCTCGGCAACGAGGTGTTTTCGCTGCCCGGCGGAAGGTTCGTGCGAAACCGCGAGCTGACCAACGTCTACGACTGCAATCACGTTACGGACGTCACGGCGCGCACGACGGCCGAAATCGACGCACTCCTCG
Source organism: Chloroflexota bacterium (assembly GCA_039933275.1). Taxonomy (GTDB): domain Bacteria; phylum Chloroflexota; class Dehalococcoidia; order SM23-28-2; family RBG-16-64-32; genus DATKKM01. Next base: position 10,593 of record JBDTOK010000078.1, read on the forward strand.
CCGCCGCTGACGGAGAGTTCGCGCACGCCGCACACCGGCGTTTCGATGCAGACCACCGCACGCCGCCGGAGTTCATCGCGCGCCTGCTGCTGGCCGGCGGGTACGAGCGCTCCGACGCGCTCGTCTCCGTGCTCGAGGGCGAACTCATCGGCGAGGCGAAGCCCTGGGACATCCGCCCGATCGAGGACGACGCCGGCTGGGAGGCGCTTCTGGCGTTGACTACGGCCGACTTCGCGGAGCACCAGTTGCGCATCGGGCGGCCGGTTGAGGACGCCGTGGCGAGGCGACTGTGGCTGAGCAAGAAGTCGAAGCAACCGCCCGTTCAGTACTGGCTCGCCTGCGATGGCGATACGGTCGTCGGGTTCATGAACTCTTGGGATGGCGTGAGCGGCGTCGGGCAGGTGGAGGACCTCTTCACGCGGCCTGATTACCGCAAGCGGGGAGTGGCCACGGCACTGATCCACCACTGCGTCGCCGACTGCCACGCGAAGGGCGCGGGGCCGGTCGTCATCGTCGCTGACCCGACGGACACGCCGAAGGAGATATACGCGCGCATGGGATTCCGGCCGGTGGCCGTGCAGTCGAAGTACTTGAAGCGCCTGGGGGGCTGATCGCGGGCGAAATCGTACCTAATGTGGACAACAGGCTCCCAGGCAGCCATTTCTTGTTCGCCGTTTACGCTTTCCCGTATAGTTAAGGGCAATAAGCGGCATGAGTAAGACTGAACGCGCGCCCGAGACCCACAGCCCGCTTCCTGGCCTTCCCGCTGATATGAACCTGGAAGGGATGATGCGTGAGAACTACGCCGCGGCCGACCCGCGCGACATCTTCTCCAAGCTAGATGACTTCACGCTCGTAGAGCGGGCGCGGGAGATCGGCATCTATCCGTTCTTCCAGGCGCTGGACAACAACGACGGCACGGAAGCGGTCATCCACGGCCAGCGCGTGCTGATGTTCGGATCCAACAACTACCTCGGGCTCACCCGCCACCCGCACGTCATCGAATCTGCCCGGGCGGCCATCCTCAAGTACGGCAGCTCGATGACCGGCTCGAGGCTCCTCAACGGCACCACCAAGCTGCACGAACAGCTCGAAGGCCGCGTCGCGCAGTTCCTCCACACGGAGTCGGCTATCGTCTTCACCACCGGCTACCAGGCGAACCTCGGAATCATCGCCGCCCTCGTCGACAACAACGCGGTTGCCGTCGTCGACAAGTCGGACCACGCGAGCATCTACGACGGCTGCCAGCTCTCTGACGGCGAGATGGTGCGCTTCCGCCACAACG
>JBDTOK010000079.1:0-11733 GCA_039933275.1 Chloroflexota bacterium
AGGCCAAGAGATGACACCAGAAGCAAAGACATCCGATCCCGAGGTCGAAAGCCTCGTATCCCGCCTCAAGCGCGTGGAAGGTCAGATTCGCGGCATCCAGCGCATGCTGGAAGAGGACCGCGTCTGCGAGGACATCGTCACGCAGGTGATGGCCGCCCGCACCGCCCTCGACCAGGTAAGCGTCCGCATCTTGGACCACCACATCCAGCGCTGCATGTGCGCCGACGCCGAACCAGACGAAGCGATGAAGAGCATGCAGCACGCCCTCAAGCTCTGGATGCGCCTCGGCGCCCCCCAGGCCGGTGACGAATCGGACTAACCGAACCGAGCGCTGTCCAGCAGACTAGCGGCCCATGATGTAATCGAACCGCCCGTGGTTGTCTCGTTTGAGGTTACTCAGGAAGTAGTGTCTTAGATGGCGGAAGAATGGATCGTCCGAGGTAGCAAGCGAGGGACAGTCGCGACTGTTCGTGAATGGTTCACACCCCCTCGTCGACCCTTCTCGGGCAAACGCCTCATCCGACTCTCCCCAGCGGGAAAACTCGACGAAGTCGAAGACTCGCCACACGAAGAAACCCTCATCTTCGCCTCCCGCTAAACCTTGACTCCCGTTTTCATGTTTTGCTAACGTCCGCCCAAACACTTGGGGAGGCGTGGCATGAACCGATTCGCTAGTACTGCTCTCGGAGGCGCACTCATTGCACTGGCGGCTGGCGCCATCGTGCTCGCAATCGTCGCCCTTGGCACGCATTCAGCCAACGCTGACACCGTCGCTACAAGCGTAGCGTCAGGAGGCAACTTCAGCTGCGCAGTGACGGGGGACGGCGGCGCGAAGTGCTGGGGCATCGACGACATCGGGCAACTTGGCACCGGCAGCGCCACTGCACCCGATGTCTGCAACAACGACTCCAGCAGCGACTACCCCTGCAGCAAGACGCCCGTCGATGTCACCGGCCTGACTTCGGGCGTGCGCGATATCGCAGCCGGCCAGAACCACGCCTGCGCTATCATCGACCCAGACGGCGGCGTGAAGTGCTGGGGAGCCAACCAGTTCGGGCAGCTTGGCGGCGGCCAGACCGGGCCAGACACCTGCCACACCGCCAGCTTCGACTATCCCTGCAGCCTCTCGCCCGTGACCGTCTCCGGTCTGACAGACGTCATCCAGCTTGACCTTGGCGTCAGTCACTCCTGCGCCCGCACAAGCGCCAAAGAAGTCTGGTGCTGGGGACTCAGCGCCTGGGGCGAGCTCGGGGCCGCCGGCGGCGACACCTGTGGCGGCGTGGAGTGCAGCTTCACGCCGGTGAAAGCAGCCGTCTCCAACGTGTTGGACGTCGCGGCTGGCGGCTTCCACACCTGCGTCAGCACGGAGCAAGCCGGCGCGAAATGCTTCGGCATGGACAGCCGCGGACAGCTGGGCAACGGCTCGCTTGGGCCGGACTCGTGCCTGGTCGGGCTCACAGCGCCGTGCAGCAAATCGCCAGTCGCCGTGCATAACCTCACAGACGTGATCGACATCACCGCCGGCGACAACTTCACCTGCGCGATCACGGACGCTGGTGTGAAGTGCTGGGGCGACAACTTCGACGCCCAGCTTGGCGTAGACAACGGTAACAAGAACTGCGGCCTTCCCAGCGACCAGTGCTACTCAGCGACGCCGGTCACAGTCGCCGGGGCGAGCGGAGACTTCATCGCCGCCGGATCGAGGTACACCTGCACAGGGCCGACAGTCCAGTGCTGGGGCACGAACCGCTTCGGCGAGCTAGACGGAACGTCCGGTCCAGACACCTGCGATAGCGGCTTCAAGTGCAGCTACGCGCCGCGCAGCATCGCCGGACTGGGCGCCAACGTCACGCAGCTAGCGACCGACACCTCGCACACGTGCGTCGTGGAGTCAGCTGACCGCATCGAGTGCTGGGGCTACGGCTTCTACGGCCAGATGGGCAACGGCGAAAACGAATCGGACAACCCGACACCACAGACGCCAACCGGTTTCGACGGGGAATCGACTACGCCAACACCAGGCGCAAACTTGGTCGGCGACACGGACTGCGACGGCTCCATCACGGGCTCCGACGGAGCGCTCGTACTGGGCTTCCTCGCAGGCGTGCGCACCCCGGGCTGCATCGCCGCGGCCAACGTGAAGTGCAACGACGACCTGACGCCGCTGGATGCGCTACTGATCTTCCAGTACCTCGCCGACACCGACTCGCAACTGCCCGGCACCTGCCGCGCGATCGGCACTTAGCTGTAGGACGTCCTGCCTCTTGCCGTAACAGTCAGGTCGTAGCATACTGACCAGTCAGTACATGCCGCCCACCACTTCCACCACCACCACGCCACGCAAACGCCGCTCTCGCGAGGAGACCCGCCAGAAGCTCCTTGAGTCAGCGATGCAGGTCTTCGCTCGCAACGGCTACGAGCGCGCCACCGTCGACGAGATCGTGCGCGAGGCTGGGTTCAGCAAAGGCGCGTTCTACGTCCACTTCGAGACGAAGGAAGACCTCTTCTGGGAGATGCTGGAAGAGCGCATCGCCTCCCAGCAGGACATGTTCCGCCAGACGCTCGACAGCACGCTGAGCGTGGCGGAAAACGAGCGCCGCATCCTGGAGCAAGCGTTCAACATGAACGCGCACCCGCTCGGCCCGGCCGTTATCCTCGAGTTCACAGCACACGGCATGCGCAACGAGAAGGTGCGCGACCAACTGGCCCGCATGTACGAGCGCTGGCACTCGTTCGTGGTGGAAACGCTGGAGCGCGGGCAAGAGCTGGGCATCGTGCGCAAGGACGTGGACGTGAAGCTGCTGGCCTCGACGATGATGGCCCTGTTTGAGGGAAGCACGATCCAGTCGCACTTCGCCCCGGCTGACCTGCGGCTGGACCGCAAGGTGGCCGACCTCTCGGCATTAATCGCCGAGCTTATTTCCGCTAAGTAGTCTCTGCGACGGCCGCGGCCGGTGGAGCTACCGCGCTTCTAGTCGGCGCCACTTCCCGAATCGCCTCCAGCATCCCGGATCGCGCCGCTTCCCTCGCCACTCGCAGCGAGCTGACGATGGCGCGAGCGTCTGAGCGGCCGTGGCCGATGAAGACGAGGCCGTTCACGCCGAGCAGCGGCCCGGCGCCGTACTCGCGGTAGTCGGTCTTCTTGCGCACCATGTTGAACGCCGGCACGAGCAGCGCGCCCGCGGCCATGTACCAGGGCTTGCTTTTGATGGCGCTGCGAATCTCACCCATGATGTAGTCGGCCATCCCCTCCATCGTCTTCACGACGACGTTGCCGGTGAAGCCGTCGGTGACGATGACATCGACTTTGCCCATAGGGACGTCTCGTCCCTCCACGTTGCCAACGAAGTTGAGGCCGCTCTTCTCTAGCAACTTGTACGTTTCCTGCGCGATCGTGCTGCCCTTCGATTCCTCTTCTCCGATGTTCAGCAGCGCGACGGTCGGGTTGTCTCGCTTCCAGACCTGCTTCATGTAAGCGGCGCCCATCTGCGCCCACTGCGCCAGGTACTCCGGCTTCACGTCTGCGTTGGCGCCAACATCGAGGAGCGCCGTCAGTGTTCCGGACAACGGGATCAGCCCGACCAGCGACGGACGCTCGATGCCGCGTATGCGGCCGATGTACATGATCGATGCGGCCATGACAGCGCCAGTGTTGCCGGCGGAGACGAAAGCCGCCGCCTCGCCCGTCTTGACCATGCGCATGCCAACGACGATCGACGACTGCTTCTTGCGCTTCGCGGCCTGCGCGGGCGGCTCGTCCATGGCGATGACGTCAGCCGCGTCGACGATGGTGATGCCCTCAGGCCGCGGGCTGTTCTTGGCGAGTTCCGCCTCGATCACATCACGCTGGCCAACGAGAGCGACGCGAATGTTCAGATCGCGGGCAGCCCAGCAAGCGCCACGCACGATCTGCGCGGGCGCGTTGTCGCCACCCATGGCGTCGAGGGCGATCAGGGGATTGTTAGCGTCCGTCAAATTCGTTCTTCATACGTTCTCGCAAGCCAGCGTCCGTGAGCACGTCGATGCCGGTCATCGCCATCGCCTTAGCAGAGTCGATGAGGCCCTGGTGGCCGGAGTCGCTGCGGGCGAACTCGCGAAACTCTTCGGTGTGGATCGGGACGTCCGGCGGCGCGATGCTGATCGCCGGGTGAATGCCGGGCATGACCTGCGTGACGTTGCCCATATCGGTCGAGCCCATAGAGCGCTTCGACTCCGGCATGATCGTCTTGCGACCCAGCGACTCAACGTTGGCCTTGTACGCGTCGGCGAGCGCCAGGTTCGTGCGGACTGTCTTGTAGCGCGCTTGCTCGTTCCAGCGGTACTCCAACGTGGAGCCGGTCGCCTTGGCCGCGCCCTCAAAGCAAGCGAGCACCTTCGGCTTCAGCTCGTTGTCCATGTATTCGTCTTCTTCACTGCGGATTAGAAGCTTGGCGGCGGTGTGGTACGGGATAACGTTCACAGCCTGGCCGCCGTCGGTGATGATGCCATGCACTCGAGCAGTATCGCGCATCTGCTGGCGCATCAGCCCGATGTTGGCGAACGCGGCAACCATTGCGTCAAGGGCGTTGATGCCCGCATCGGGCCGCGCGGCAGCGTGCGCAGGCTTGCCGTGGAATTCGACGTCCAGCTCCAGGCAAGCGAGGCCGTAGGCGACGGCGGTATTGCGGTTGCCCGGGTGCACCATCATCGCGCAGTCGAACCCTTCGAAAGCTCCGCGGTCGATCATGTACACCTTGCCGCCGGCCGCTTCCTCCGCCGGCGTGCCCATGACGACGACGGTGCCGCCGCCCGCATCAGCAAGCAGATCCTTGACGGCGATACCAGCCGCGCAAGACGCCGTGCCGATAACGTTGTGCCCGCACCCATGCCCAACGCCGGGGAGCGCATCGTACTCAGCAACGAAGGCGATGCGGGGCGTGCCCGAGCCAAACGTGGCGCGGAAAGCCGTCGGTAGCTCGCAGATCCCCCGCTCCACCTCGAAACCGTTCTCGGCCAGGTAGTCGCACAGCATCGCCGACGACTTGTGCTCCTCGAAGGCGATCTCCGGCGCTGCGTGAATGCGCAGCGAGAGCTCTACCAGCTCATCGCGCCGGCGGTCGATCTCGGCCGATGCGCGCTGCTTGAGGGGGTTGGCGTTGGTCATGGGGGGATTCTACCGCGTCACCACGTAGGGGCGCAGCACGTTTGCGCTTGCTAAGACGACCTAGACGCGATCAGGTACGTTCATGATGGTCGGCCGCTATCTGAAGTGCTGCGCCCGACGGCATCGGTATCAGCGGAGCCATTCCGTGGATTGTCGGGGTCGTTCTCCCACTTGGCGGGGTTGTCGCGAATGTATTGCCGAACGTTGGCGAGCTCGCGATCAGTTCGAATTATCCGCTCGTGATAACCACGTTGCCAGACCGGCAGACCGGGAGCCTGGCGGCGACGATTGACTCGTTTCGTGACGGTGGATTTGAACGCACGCACGATCGCGCCTAGAGAGCCAGGCTCGACGACCGGGTGAACTGATTTCGGCTTAGGCACCAAATTACCTATACGGGGATCGATCCAAATGATGCCGTGAACGTGATTCGGCATAACCACGAATTCGTCACGAGTCGCTTCGAGGGCGTACTTGCCGACAGCTCGCCACGACTGCTCAATCAAAGCTTTGACGGCTTCGTCTTGGAAGATGCACTCTCTGTATTCGGTGCAAATCGTGACGAAGTAGGCGCCAGGGAGACGGTAATCGTATTCGCTTAGGCGCATAGACTGCCTGCGGTGCTTATATGGATCGTATCGCATGGCGGAAGAGTATTTCTATGGCGCGCGGATCGACAATGTGCAAATGGCACTCGTTGGGTGCCAAAGAAGGGCGCAGCACTGGCTGTACCAAATGTGGGTACCTGCAACTGATTCAGGATCAGTCAAGAGTCGCTTGGTTCTATTCAAACGTGCTGCGCCCCTGCGTTTGTCTCTCGCGTTATACTCACGCACGTGCCCAAAGACATTGACCTGGCGCAGTTCATCCGCGATGTGCCGGACTTCCCGCAGCCGGGCATCCTCTTCCGCGATATCACGCCGCTGCTCGGCGACGCCGACGCCGTCCACTCCGTGATCGACCGCTTCACGGACCACTACCGGGACGCTGGCCTGACCGCCGTAGTCTCGATTGAGTCGCGAGGGTTCTTGTTTGGGGCGCCGCTCGCGTACAACCTTCGCCTGCCGCTGGTGCCGGTGCGCAAGCCCGGCAAGCTACCCGCGGCCAAGATGAGCGTCGAGTACTCCCTGGAGTACGGCCAGAACCAGCTCGACATCCACAGCGATGCGCTCACGGCGGGCGACCGCGTCGTGATCGTCGACGACCTGCTGGCGACGGGCGGCACCGCGATGGCGGCGGCGAAGCTGGTGGAGATGCTGAAGGCGCAGGTGAACAGCTTCGCATTCCTGATCGAGCTGGGGTTCCTGAACGGCCGCGCGGCGCTGGCCGGCTACGATGTCTTCTCGCTGCTGACGTACGACTAGCGTCCAGCAGAGACGCTCGCGTACGAAGCGGGGCGCTGCGGGTGGGTGTGCGAAAATAATCTCGCGATGCTGATGCGAGAACTGAAGCGCGACGAGCTCGAGTTGTACTGGACGATCGACCGGCGCGAGGTGCTCCACAACATCTACGTGATGCGCGACGGCGAGATGGTACTAACGCCGCACTACTTCGACGTGCCGGGCTGGGAGAACACCAACTCAGAGAAGCTGTACGCGTGCTTCGATCGTGGCGGCACTATCCTCGGGATGTTCGACAGAGACCAGTTGGTTGGCTCCTCCGCAGTCGATACGGTTCCGCGCGGGGCGAACGGTGATCTGCTAGAGCTCCGGCACCTGCACGTCTCTCGGGATTACCGCGGCACGGGCGTCGGGACTCGCCTGTTTGACGCCGCGAAGGACATCGTTCGCGAGCGGGGCGCGCTGGCGATGTACGTTTCCGCAACGCCGACGGAGAACACCGTGAACTTCTACCTGCACCGCGGCTGCCGGCTGGCGGTCCCGCCCGACCCGGAGGCGCTGGACCTGGAGCCCGACGACATCCACCTCGTGTGTGACGTGTGACGCCGGACCGCCTGATGCTCTTTCGTTGCTAGCAGCCGTTCCCTACGTCGCACGACAGGCCGTAGGCAAAGGGGCTGCGGCCCCCGAAAGAAGATGGCTTTGTTGGCTGAAAACTGTATTCAGGTTCAGACAGACACAAATCGCGGCCGACTATACTCCCACGCAGATCATCCAACCCCTCACAGCCATCCACGTTCTTCTATAGCTAGAACGTTGACACTTACGTCTAGCGGCGATAGCATTCGAGGCGTGAAACTGAATAGAAACGCTCTCATCTAGAGCGGTGGAGGGAACGGCCCAACGAAGCCCGGCAACCGGTCCACAGACACGGTGCCAACTCCGACTCATCGAGAGGTGAGTACAGATGAGAGCGCTGTAGCAGATTGCTTCTCCACCGCGAGAAGTTTTTTTATGCCCGGCGATCTATAGACGGACACGCAATGAGCGAGATGTTTGTACCGATAGAGTGGCTGGCGGACGGCAAAGTTCGCTTCCTTGACCAGACGCGCCTCCCGCAGGAGGAGGTCTGGGTCGAGACGGCGGACTACGAGCGCATCGCCGACGCAATCAGGCGTCTGGAAGTGCGCGGCGCCCCGCTGATCGGCATCGCGGCGGCCTACGGGTTGGCGCTGGCGGCTCGAGCCTCCCGAGCAAAAGAAGACGACGGCCTGCGCGCCGACGCCCGGGCGGCCGCCGATATCCTACGCTCGACGCGGCCAACGGCAGTGAACCTTGCCTGGGCGCTGGACCGCATGCTCGCTCTGATCGAGAACACCTGCAGCGACGAGGCACGCCTGCTTCTGCTCCGAGAGGCCCGCGCCATCCACGAAGAAGACATCGCCGGCAACCAGCGGATGGGCCAGTACGGCGCCGAGCTGATCCCCGCCGACTCCAACGTGATGACCCACTGCAACGCGGGTGCGCTCGCGACGGGGGGCTACGGCACGGCGCTGGGAGTCGTGCGGGCGGCGTGGGAAGCTGGCAACCTGGTCCACGTCACAGCAACCGAGACCCGGCCGCTACTGCAGGGCGCTCGGCTGACCGCCTGGGAACTCCGCGAGGGCGCGATCCCCTTCACCCTGATCCCCGACAGCGCAGCCGGCCTGACGATGCGTCGCGGCCGCATCGGTGCCGTTGTCGTGGGGGCGGACCGGATCGCGGCCAACGGCGACGTGGCCAACAAGATCGGGACGTACCAACTGGCCGTCCTCGCGCATGAGAACGAAATCCCGTTCTACGTCGCGGCGCCGATCAGCACGATCGACCTCGCGACACCGACGGGCGATGAGATACCGATCGAAGAGCGCTCTCCGGACGAGGTGAGCTCGGTGCGCGGGACTGACATCGCGCCTCAGGGCACCGATGTCTCTAACCCGGCGTTTGACGTGACGCCGAACAAGTATGTGACCGCGATCATCACGGAAAACGGCGTCGCGCGTGCACCCTACGGGGAGAGCCTGCGCAGCGTCTGCGAGGCAGGAGTGCCCGCCCGTGGCTGAGCGCCTTACTGAGCCACTAAAGGCCCGCGCCGCGGTGATTGGCGGCAGCGGCTTTTACCAGATGGAAGGTTTGACTGACACGGAGACGATCGCCATCGACACGCCGTTTGGCGCGACGAGTGACGTCATCACGATCGGCACGCTGGATAGCCAGCGAGTGGCGTTCCTGCCGAGGCACGGTATTGGCCACCGAATCCTGCCATCAGCCATACCGGCGCGGGCGAACGTCTGGGCGCTGAAGTCGCTGGGCGTGGAGTACATCATCAGCGTGAGCGCCGTCGGCAGCCTGCGCGAAGACATCGAGCCGTTGCACATGGTGGTGCCGGACCAGTTCATCGATCGCACGCGGGGCCGCGCCTCGACGTTCTTCGGGGATGGTCTTGTCGCGCACATCGCTTTCGGCGATCCGTTCTGTCCCAGCCTGCGCGGCGTCGTCTCGCAATCAACCAAAGGGACCGAAGCGACGGTCCACAACGGCGGAACCTACGTGGTCATGGAGGGGCCGGCGTTCTCCACCCGCGCGGAGTCAAACCTCTACCGCAGTTGGGGCGCCGACATCATCGGCATGACCGCACTCCCGGAAGCCAAGCTCGCGCGCGAGGCCGAGATTTGCTACGCAATCCTCGCCTGTTCGACTGACTACGACTGCTGGCGCGAAGGACACGAAGACGTTACGGCTGACCTCGTTGTCGCGACGCTGCTCAAGAACGTCGAAGTCTCGCGGAGGGCGGTGCGCTCGGCGTTGCAAGATCTGCCAGACCGCTCGCACTGCGATTGTTCGACGGCGCTGCGCGACGCCATGATCACATCGATCGACCTCGTGCCGGAATCGACGAAAGAGCGACTCGCGCCAATCATCGGCAAGTACGTCAGTCAGGGGGCGCGCACATGACCGCGGTCTCCCACGAAGGCCACGCCACCAACGCCGTCTTCACGGTGGAGCGCGCGAATGACCCCGCCGACCTGCGGCCAATGCTGGAGCAAGACGCGGCGTACTCCGCTTACGCACTGGCCCAATTGGACTCGCGCCTCTTCGACGCAAACGAGTGGCTGATCTCGCGCGGGTCTGATGGACGGCAGGCGCTTGTTGTGCACTCCAAGAGCGGGCTGGGCAACGCACTCTTCGCCACTGGCGACGCGCGGGCCCTGGACGTCGCGCTGAGCCTGCATCCCGGCGCGCGCTTTTCCTTCGGGAGCCTACGGCCGGAGCACCGCGCCGTCGCCGAGAAGTACTACATCCTCACACGCCCGCAGATGATGACCCGCATGCAGATAACGCCCGACTCGTATCACGCAGTCGCGGGGCCCGCCATGCGCCTCGGGCCGAACGAACTGGACGACGTAAACAGCCTCTACTCAATCGAAGGCGGGCCGGCGGCGTACCGCGAGTCGCACCTCGAGGAAGGCGTGTACTACGGCGTCTTCGTCGGCGGCGAGCTGGCCTCGATCGCCGGCACGCACGTCGTCTCGAGGGCGGAGGGTACAGCAGTCGTCGGCAACGTCTTCACGAACCCCCGCTATCGAGGCAAAGGGCACGCCACAATCGCCACGAGCGCCGTTACCGCGGAGCTCCTCAGCTACTGCAGCCTCGTCGTGCTGACGGTGGAGACGCGCAACGACCCCGCGGTCGCCATCTACACCAAGCTCGGGTACAAGGCCATCTGCGCGCTGCACGAGACTCCGCTCATCCGCAAAGAGCCGCTTGGTCTTGTGAGTCTGGCGCGGCGAGCGCTGGCCGGCTGGCGCGGCCGCCACGACGGTAACGAAGTGGTCGTGCGATGAGCCACGGTCACCGCCAGCACCCAATAACGCCGATGATCGCGGAGCGTGTGCGCGACTTGCATCACGACCACAAAACGCTCGGCCACGACGGCATCCTCCGCCTTCTGGAGGACGAGGGCATCGTCGTCGACGAGCACGAGTTGCGGGTGTTCATGGACGAGCATCATCTCGACGCTGGTCCAACAGGAGTGCCGTACCACCGCGGGCACGTCCGGATCGGAGGGTGGTTTGGGTAAGCCGGCCAAACAACACATCGACGAAAAGATCGCGAAGCGCATCAAGAAGCTCCATCACGAGCACGACAACCTCGGTCACGAGGGCATCGCGCGCTTCCTCGAAGTCGAGGGCATCGTCGTCGACGAGCACGAGCTGCGGTTGTTCATGGACGAGCACCACCTTGACGCCGGCCCGACAGCCTCGTGGAAGAGCCGGGCTCATCCGTTAGACATATTCCGTGGCGACGTTGGAAAGCGATAGGAGGAAGCGGATGGCTAAGAAAGCAACGCAACACATCGACGAGAAGATTGGCAAGCGGATCCAGGAGCTGCACAAGAAGCACCAACAGCTCGGCTCGACGGGTATCGGCCGACTGCTCGAGTCGGAAGGCATTCGCATCGACGACAAAGAGCTGAAAGCGTTTCTTTCGAAGAAGAACTTTAAGGTGGCACCGACTATGCACTGGCAAAACAGCTCCGACGCCCTCAGTGGGTTTGGCGTCGGCATGACGAAGAAGGGCAAATGATATGAGCAGAACAATCGGCATCGTCCTCTTCCCGGACTTCGAGGACCTCGACGCGATGGGCCCGCGCGAAGTTCTCGGGATGTTCGCCAAGTTCAGCAGTGACGGCTGGAACGTCGTCTTCGTCTCGCAGGACGGCAAGCCCGTGCAGTCGTTCCTCGGCACTCGGGTCGTCGCCGATCACAGCTTCGCGGACTCGCCGAAGCTCGACGTCATCGTCGTCCCCGGCGGACTCGGCACGCGGCCGGAATCGAAGAACCCGGCGTTGGTGGACTTCCTCAAACAGCAGGGCGGCGACGCTGAGTATGTGACTTCGGTCTGCACCGGCGCGATGCTCCTGCACGCGGCCGGCTTTCTTGAGGGCAAGCGCGCCACCACGCACTGGGGCGCCATCGCCGAGTTGAAAGGCATGGGCGGCAACGTCACCGTCGTCGACGACGAGCGCTGGGTACACGACGGCAACGTCCTGACGGCGGCCGGCGTATCGGCAGGGATCGACATGACGTTGTACCTCGTGAGCCTGCTCAAGGACGCCGCCACGGCGAAGCGGGTGCAACAGATGATGGAGTACTACCCCAAGCCCCCCGTATTCGATGAGGTGCCGGCGTGACGTTCTCGATCGTCGCG
>JBDTOK010000080.1:0-11685 GCA_039933275.1 Chloroflexota bacterium
TGACGCCGTGGGTGGAGGAAAAGCTCTTCCAGCTGATCAACCACCGCTACAGCACCCAGCTGGCCACCGTCTTCACCACCAACTGCGATCTCGCCTCCTTCGATCAGCGCATCCAGACGCGGCTCACCGACTCCGCGCTCTCGCAGGTGCACTACCTCGAAGGCGGCGCGGGCGGCGACGTGCAGACGCTGGACTCGCTCGACCTGCCGATGCTCAAGCGCATGACGTTCCAGACGTTCGACCCGAAGTTCCTGGCGGAAACGCCGAAGGAGCTGACGGACATCCAGGCGATCCAGCGCATCGCAATGAAGTACGCCGAGGAGCCGCAGGACTGGCTCGTCATTGCGGGGCAGACCGGCCGCGGCAAGACTCGACTCGCCGCGGCAATCGGCAACTACTGCCGCGCCTCGGGTCAGCAGGTGATGTTCGTCGTCGTGCCAGACCTCCTGGACGAGCTACGTTCGGCCTACAACCCGCAAAACCCGGCCAACTTCGACACGATATTCGACCGCGTGCGCAACATGCCACTACTCATCCTGGACGACCTCGGCGCGCAGTCCGGAACCGCCTGGGCCGACGAGAAGCTCTTCCAGCTGATCAACCACCGCTACAACGCGAGCCTGCCGACGGTCTTCACGACAAACCTGAAAGCGGCCGAGCTGGATAACCGCGTGCTGTCACGGATGACGGATCTGCAGATCAGCAGCATCCAGCTGATGGGGCCGTTCGACTTCTGGGGCAACACCCGGGCGGCGGTGCCGGACAAGCCGCAACGCGGGCGGCCGCGGCGACAGTCGTAGAGCGCGGCGTCGCAGCGTCCCGTTGTAGGGGCGCAGCACGTCAGTAAGAGAATGACGTCGAAGACACGATTAGTCTTCGATTCACGAGAGGGCATCGATGCGCGAACGTGCTGCGCCCCTACGCTGAGCAGCAACCGCCCACTGTCACGTGCCCACTGTCACCTGCTATCATTTCCCACGACATGAGCAGATTCGCGATGCGCATCGATCCGATCTGGCGGCCGCTGCTCGGCGTCTTTGGCGGGATGCGAGACGCTTCCTTCGCTGAGGTGAAGGAAGGCCATCTGCGCTTTCGCTTCGGGCTGCTGTTTGACCACGACGTGCCGCTGGGCGACGTCATCTCCGCCGAGAAGCGGGCGTCGCAGTTCTGGGACGGCATCGGCTGGCGGCTGAACCCGCTCACCCGCACCGTCAAGCTCCTCGGCTCCCACGAAGGCGTCGTCGAGCTAAAGCTGAGGAAGAGCTCGCGAACGTGGGGGCTGTTCCCGTTCACCCGCATCAGCATGTCGCTGACCGACCCGGAAGCCTTCCTCGCCGCCGTCCAAGACGCCCAGACCAAACAGCCGTAGCCACGCGCTCGCTTGCGCAACACTTTCATAGGCGGACCGGATATCACCTCGTCCTGCGTTGAGGTACAGAGAGGAGAGCACGATGAGCAACGAACAGGCGGCACCTGAGACGAAAGGTGTCACGGTGGAGCTACTTGGGACGGTTGACCTTGGCCCTGAGATCGAGGGCATGGCAGGGCGCCTACTTCGAATGCGTATGGTGACCATCGACCCTGGAGGCGTCTTCGGCCCGATTCACGATCATAAGGGCAGACCAGGCACCGTCTACATATTGCAAGGAACGAACACTGACCATCGGGACGGAGTCGATACGGAGTATGGGCCCGGGCTGGGCTGGCCCGAGGATCGGAACACCCTGCACTGGCTTGAGAACAGAGGCACGATTCCGGCGGTGGAGATCTCCGTCGATATAGTCCGGAAAGAGTAGCTCTCGGCCGCAATGACCAATGCCACATGCCCGCGTTAGCGACCCGTAACCTCCCTGCAACCAACGCCCGCGCGCGCCTTTGACCCCCGCTAAGCGCCATCTGTATCATCGATTCGCTGCCACCCGCTAGCGTTAGGAGACACCCGTGGACATTAAGGTAGAATCCGGCGACATCACCAAGAGCGCCGCGAAAGCCATCATCGTCAACCTCTTCCAGGGCGTGACCAGCCCCGGCGGCGCAACAGGCGCCGTCGACAAGGCGTTGGACGGTGGCATCGCCGCCCTCATCGCTGAAGGCGAGATCAAGGGCAAGCGCGGCGAAGTGGCCCTCGTGCACTCGCTGGGCAAACTGCCTACGCCGCGGGTCCTGGTCGCCGGCCTCGGCAAGCAAGACGACTTCACGATCGACGTCATCCGCGACGTCGTCGGAACCGCCCTCCGCCGCGCGCGAGCCACGGGCGCCAAGACCGTCGCCACGATCCTCCACGGCGCGGGCATCGCCGGTCTCGACCCAGAGGAGTGCGCCCAGGCCATCGCCGAGGGCGCGCTGATGGGCGGCTACCGCTTTCGCAAGTACAAGAACGGCGGCAGCGTGGACGGCGAAGAGGCGGGCAGCGACATCGAATCGCTGACGATCGTCGAGAGCGACAAGGGCAAGGCCGCCGCGATCAAGAAGGGCATCGAGCGCGGGCAGATCATGGCGCAGGCCGCCAACTTCACGCGCGACATGGCCAACGAGCCCGCCAACGAGCTCCCGCCGAGCGCACTCGCTGCCCGCGCCCAGGAGCTGGCCAAAGACGCCGGCCTCGAGATCGAGGTCTGGGACGAGAAGAAGCTCACCGCCGCCGGCATGGGCGCGCTCATGGGCGTCGGCATCGGCTCCGTCGCGCCGCCGCGGTTCATCATCATGAAGTACAAGGGCGACCCGTCCAGCAAGAAGGTGCTCGGATTGCTCGGCAAGGGCATCACCTTCGACTCAGGAGGTATCTCCATCAAGCCCGCTGCCGGCATGGAAGCGATGAAGGGCGACATGTCAGGCGCCGCCGCCGTCCTCTCGACGACGTGGGCGATCGGCAAGCTCAAGCCCAAGATCAACCTCACCTGCATCGTCCCGACGGCGGAGAACATGCCTTCGGGTAGCGCCACCCGCCCGGGCGACGTCGTCCGCGCCATGAACGGCAAGACGATCGAGGTGATTAACACGGATGCTGAGGGCCGCCTGATCCTCGCCGACGCCATCTGCTACGCCAACCAGGAGAAGCTCTCGCCGATCATCGACGTGGCAACGCTGACGGGAGCGATGCAAATCGCCCTCGGCCCCGGCGCCACCGGCTTCTTCGCCACCACGGACGAAGTCGCCAACGGCCTGACCGAGGCGGGCGCCAAGTCCGGCGAGCAGATGTGGCGCATGCCGCTGATCGGCGCCTACGCCGAAGGACTGCGCAGCAACGTCGCGGATATCAAGAACACGGGCCTGCGCAACGGCGGCGCCATCAGCGCGGCGGAGTTCCTGCACTTCTTCGTCGGCGACACCGAGTGGGCGCACATCGACATGGCCGGCACCGATGAGTCGGACAAGGAGAAGGGCGTCTGGGTGAAGGGCAGCACCGGCATCCCGACCCGCACGCTGATCAACTTCGTCCTCGGCTGGGCAGCGAAGAAGTAACGCGCTGACGGCGGCGTTATTGCTGCAGTCGTACCCTACAGAGGGGGTGGGCTGGTGACGGAGAGTTCGAAGTGGATCTCGGCGTTATCAGCGGAGTATCGCTTCCTGTTCCACGTCCTCGAACAAACACTTCGAGAATGCCCTGCCCAGTTGTGGATCACGCGCATGTGGGATGTGACGAAGGACCCCGAACGGCCGGCAGATCCGCTGCTGCCGAATGGGCAACCAGATCCCCGAGGCGCGCAGCTCCACTCGAGTTCTGGTATGCCGCCAGCCACATCCTTTGGACACTCGACTACAACTTTGCTTTGCGCGCACCATCCTGGGAGCCACCACCACCGTTCACGGGCGAGAACCCGAATGGCGGGTTCCTGCTTTCCCGCGTCTATGGCTGCGACGAGCTGGTCGGCTGCCTGAACCGCCAGCGCGATAACGCAGCCGCCCTGATGGCCGCGGTCGATGCCGGCGGAATTCTGCCGGAGGGCCTCAAGGGCTTCGACCCGATCGCCGACGGGCTGCTCGCCAATCTCCGGCACGCATACGCCCACTGGGCACAACTGGCAATGTTCCTCTGGCAGCGCCGCGGATCGGAGGACAGCGATGGAAGCGCCGGAACTCCAGCGCGCAGTTGAGGCCGCGAAGTCGACAGCGTCCGCGCTGGGGCTTCGAGTCGATGATGCGGTCGTCCTCCACAACTCCAACCGCATCGCCGTCCGACTGACCCCTTGCGACGTTGTCGCGCGGGTCGCGTCGCTCGCGTATCAAGCCGCCGATGACGACCTCGAACTTGAGGTAGCGCGCCGTCTCGCTGAAATCGGCAGCCCAGTGGCCGGGCCTGAGCCTCGGGTTCCGCCGCGTGTCTACGTGCGTGACGGGTTCGCTGTCACGCTGTGGACCTACTACGAGCCCGTGGCTCCCTCAGCCATCGCGCCGGCGGAGTACGCGCAGGCGCTCGTCCGGCTGCATGCCGGTCTGCGCCAGATCGAGGTGAGCGCGCCGCACTTCACGGACCGAATCGCCGAGGCACAGCAACTGGTTGCCGACCAGGAGGAGACACCAGAGCTAGCCGACGCCGACCGGGAACTCCTCGGCAACACACTGAGTCGACTGCGCACCGCGATCATCGAACGCGGCGCCGACGAGCAGCTGTTGCACGGCGAGCCGCACCTGGGCAACTTGCTTCGGACGCGGGACGGGCTGCTTTTCATCGACTTCCAGACGTGCTGCCGCGGGCCGGTAGAGTTCGACATCGCGCACAGCCTCCTGCCAAGCGAGGACGGGCGCATGCTGTTCGGCGCCGAAGAGCTTTGCGCGCACTATCCGGGGGCTAGCCAGGAGATGGTTGAGCAGTGCCGCATCCTCATCTGGGCGATGATTACGACGTGGCGCTGGCAGCGCGACGACGAGCTTCCCAACGGGCGCTACTGGCGCATCGAGGGGCTGAAGCAGCTACGGGCGGCGCTCGATCGCTGAGGTAGCGAAGGCGCGCGCTCTTCAGCCCGCCCGCAGCACGTACACCCACGCGCTCTGCTTGCCGATCATCCGGAAGACGTGCCACATTGCGTCTCCCAGCATGATCTCGTACGCCTGCTGCCCGAACTCCGCGACGTAGCGGTCTGGCGCGCGCAGCAAACGCGCCGCGTGCAAAAGACGCCGCGAACCTTCGCCGGACTGCTCCTCGAAGTACTCGCCGCCCTCGCTGGCGAGCTCGATGCGCTGTTCTGCGACCAACCCCGCCGTAGCAAACGCCTCCTCGAATCGTGCGCGGTCTGATCCCGCTGCTTTCGGACCGGACATACCCGCCAGCAGTGCCTCATCGCTGGACTCGAGGCGTTCTGTCGGGAAGATCTGGTAGATCAACATCCGTCCGCCCGGTTTGAGCACGCGGCGGCACTCGGCAAACGCCTGCTCGATCGCGTCGACCAACACCAGCACCTCGCGGCACAAGACGAGGTCGACGCTGGCGTCCGGCAGAGATATCGCCTGGGCGGTGCCTGCTTCGAAGCGCAGCAAGTCTCTCAGTCGCGCGTCCGATTGCGCCGCCTCATCGCGCCGCGCGGACGATTCGTCGACGTGGCTGGGCACCGGATCGATGCCAAGAACCGAGAACCCGAAGCGCCTGGCCAGCTCCAGCGACTGCTTCCCCGCGCCGCAGCCGACGTCGAGCGCGCTGGCGCCCTCCGGCAGGCCAAGTCCGGCCATGACTTCGTAGAAGAAGTCCGGGCCGCGCGGGTTGAGGCTCTCGTCGAGACGCGCGAGGAATGCCTCTTCGATGCGCTCGTAGTCGTCGTAGGATTCGAGCAAAGTTGGCATCTTGCAGATGGTAGCACCTGGCCACGATGCCGCCCTGACGTTCGCGAAGCCGAGCCGGGGGGGTTAGCGTAGGGGCGCAGCACGTCGGAAGAGGTAACGCCATACCTTCGAGTCCTGCATTCGCCCATCGAGAAAACGTTCTCCTCGCAAACGTGCTGCGCCCCTACCCCGGTACGCCGTTACGCGACAGGCTTGCGCAGGTACGCAGGCACGCGGTCTTCGCTGGTCCAGGCGAGGATCCGCTCGCGGATCACGTTTTGGCCCATCTCTACGCCGCCGCCAACCGTGGCGCCAAACCCGAAGAGCAGCCCGAACACCCGCATTGGCAGCACGATCTCGCCGGACATCTTGACCACCGGGTGGCGGCGCATCGCGTCGGTCCAGGCGTGGTTCACGGCCGAGACCAGCTCGCGGTCCTCGTACGTCGCGGGGTCGCTCATCGCCCGGAAGAACTCGCCGATCGCCAGGTACGGCTCCGTCGTGTTCCCGAAGTCGAAGCCCATCTCCTGGATGCCTTCAATCATCAGCTTCTCGTCGCCGGTGAACATGCCGCGGGTGGTCTTCGTGAAAGCCGCGTGGAACTCCGGCGTGAAGCGCTTCATCAACCCCCAGTCCAGGATCGCGAGGCGATTCCCCGGCAGCCCGAACAAGTTGCCCGGGTGCGGGTCGGCGTGGAAGGCGCCGACGCCAAACATCTGCTCGAAGTAGACGTCTGACAGCAGCTCGAAGAGCTTCGCCGGGTCGATACCCGCCGCGCGCAGGCCGGCCAGGTCCGAGATCTTCGTCCCGTGCACGAACTCCATCACCAACAACCGCTTACTCGTGAACTCCGCCACCACGCCCGGGATGACGACGTCGTTTCGGTGCGCCAGAGCCGTCTTCAGCGACTGCATGTTCGCCGCTTCGTGCAACATGTCGACTTCCAGTGGGATGTTGGCCTGCAGCTCCTTGTAAACCGGCTCAAGCGGATACGCGTACAGCTTCGACTCCAGCCACATCATCGCGCGGAGGATGCTCATGTCCGTCTTGACGAGCCGGATGATCGCGGGATACACCGCCTTCACAGCAACTTCGCGGCCGTCGTGCAGGCGTGCGCGGTAGACCTGCGCCAGCGACGCCGCCGCCACCGGCTCCTTGTCGAACTCCGCGAAGACCTCGCTGATCGGACGCTTGAGTTGCCGCTCGATGTGCGGGCGCATTTCGGACCAGGGCCGCGGCGGCACGCGGTCCTGCAGCCGTGAGAGGATGTCCGTGTACGGCGCCGGGAAGACGTCCGGCCGGCTGCCGATCGTCTGGCCCATCTTGATCATCAGCCCTTGCAGTTTCAGCACGCCGTTGTAGATACGCTGGGCACCGCTCTCGTGGAGCGCGTCCAGCTTGTGCTCGTACTCCTCGCCGGAAAGGCGCCGCTTCTGCAGGCCGAGCAACTGGTACGGCGCGAGCGTCCGCGCCACAACGGCGCCGGCGTACGCAAACCGCGCCGCCGGGGAGTTCAGCAGTCGATTGCTGATGGCTTAGCGCCGCCGGAAGATCGCGCGGAATGTGAGGTACACCGCGGCGCCGGTCAGCGCTGTCGTCACGATGCGCGTCCAATCGATGATCGGGACGAGCCGGGTGCCGTCCTCCGTGATCTCGAGCACGCCCACCGGCTGTACGCGCACTGAGCCGCCGCCACCACCGCCGCCGCCGACACCGGCCGTGTCCTCCGAGTGGCCGTTGTGCTGCGGGCCTGTGCCCGCGCCGCCGCCACCGCCGCCACCGAACGCGTAGGAAATGGCCGCGATTGGGACGATCGTCTTGTCGCCGATCTTGCGCTCTTCGCCGTAGACCAGCTCCACGCGAGCCGTCGCGCGAATGCGGTCGAGGATTGAGCTGACGACGCCTTCGCCGCCCCAGTTCGTGTCGGTAGTCCAGTTCTCTTGCATGGGAATGTCCTCCTTGTGCGATTGTCGGACCCGTCAGTTGCCTGAACCGTGACCTTGGTCACACTCCGGGCGGGGCTCTGACGCCCTTATTTTACTCCCCTGGCTCGCCCGAGTAAGCCGTTAACCAGAAGTGGCCCGGAAACTCCGCCAGCTTGTCGAGCAAGTCGTTGAGGAACGTCATGCGGTGCCGCCCTACGTGCGCGACAAGTGCCTCGATGCGCACGCTCGCTTGCTCCGTGGCGATCAGCCCGCGCAACCGGTTGTTCGCCGGCGCGATCGTGTCGAGCAGCCAGGTCAGGTGCTCATCCAGCGGCGCATCAACGCCGATTGGGCTTTCCAGCACCCACGCCGTGAACTCGCGCACGCGTCCGGCGTCATCCATCGTTCCGAGGTTCGTGACGTCAGTCGGCTTAAGACCGATGCGCTCGCTCAAGTCAGCGCCGAGCAGCACTTCACTGTGAACGACGATGCTTGCGCCAAGGACCCGGCTGGTTGCTGCCACGCGCTCGTCAGGAGCGGCTGGCGACGACGAGAAGCCAGTTGCGCGGTGAGAACTTTAGTCCCAGCTCCTGGAACGCCTGCCGTGAGCCCTCGCGCAGCGAGGCGGCGCCTTCTTCGAAAGGCACGCCGGGGAGCACACCTTCGATCCAGAGCGAGTACTCGCTGATCGACTCGAAGCTAGACAGCGGCATCTCCACTTGCATCACTTCGATCTTCTCGATCTTGAAGCCGTTGTCTTCCAGCAGCTTGACGTAGTCGTCCCTGGTCAGGCGGTTGCGCGCCTCGACTTTCGTCTTGTCCGGCGAGATGCGGTATTCCGTCTTCAGCACGCGCAGCGACTTCATCATCCACTTGCGATAGAACGCCTCCGACTCCGGTGGCTCCGCGCCGAGGTAAAAAGTCGTGCTGAAGGAGAACGTCCCGTCTTCGCGCAGCGCCTGCCTGATCTGCTGGAGAACGACTTCTTTCTCCGGCACGAGGTGGATCGCGTTGCAGAAGAACACCGCATCCACCGGCTCGCTTACCAGCGAGTTGAGGTTCTCCGCGCTCCCGTGGACGAAGCGCACGAGACCGTGGCGCAAGTCCGCGAGGTTGCGCCGCGCCGCGCCGATCGCAGTATCCGACGGCTCGATGGCGATGACGGAGGCGTCGCCGTTCTGCACCTGCTCTGCGAGGAGTCGCGTCACTGCGCCAGTCCCAGCGCCCAGGTCCACGACGTGCTGACCCGGCTTGAGGCCGGTCAACTCCACCAGCCGGCGGTTCACATCCTGGTAGAAAGAGTGGCTCGCGAATGCGTCCAGCGTGTAGAGAGGCGTTTCCCTGCTTTCCGCTGTTGTCACTCACTACTCCTCGCCAGGCTGGATACTCGGTCGAGTATACGCCAGGCCACGTCGTACTTTGCCAGCAGCGGAAGCTCCTCCTGGCCACCCTCCGGATCGAGGATGACGACACGGTTCGTCTCGGCGTTGAAGCCGGCGTCCGTCTGCGTGATGTCGTTAGCGGCGATGAGGTGCAGACCCTTCGACTTGAGCTTGTGCGCAGCGTTCTTCAGCAAGTCCTGCGACTCCGCCGCGAAGCCAACCTTGATCAACCCGCCGCGCGATCCGACTTCGGACAAGATGTCCGGCGTTCGCGCCAGGGACAGCGTCATGCCGTCGCTCTTCTCGCGCTTGATCTTCTCGCCGATCGGTTCCGACGGCTGGTAGTCGGCGACGGCGGCGGCCATGATCAGTACATCAGCGTCAGCGCTTTCCGGGACGATGATGTCGCGCATCTCCGACGCCGACGTCACGCGCAAGACGCGCATGCCGTAAGGATCGGCGAGCGCAACAGGTCCGGTTACAAGGCAAACGTTTGCGCCGCGATCGCGCGCGGCTTCGGCCAACGCGAAGCCCATCTTGCCGGACGAAGAGTTGCCGATGAAGCGAACGGGGTCGATTGCTTCGTGCGTGCCACCGGCGGAGATCACAATTTTTTTACCTGCTAAGTCCCCAGATGCACCAGCAACTTTTCGCACCGCTCCGACGATCTTGTCGACTTCGGACAATCGGCCGGTTCCGGTCTGACCGGATGCGAGCCGACCTTCTTCTGGCCCAACGATCTCGACGCCGCGCGACCAAAGTGTGTCGACGTGCGCTTGCGTCGCCGGGTGCTTCCACATGTTCCCGTCCATCGCCGGACAGACGATCAGCGGCGCTTCCGTCGCCAGTGAGGTAAGCGAGACGAGTTCTTCCGCGAGACCGATCGCGAGGCGCGCCATGATCGTGGCCGTGGCCGGTGCGATCACCATCAACTCCGCGCGGCGAGCGAGCGCGACATGCAGCTCGGAGATGTCACCGCCCGGGTTCCACATGTCGTGGTAGGCGGGCCTTCCAGTGACCGACTGGAACGTGATCGGCGAGATGAACTTCGTCGCCTCCGGCGTCATCGCCACATCGACGACGGCACCAGCCTGCGTCAGCTTGCTCGCCAGGTCTACGGCTTTGTAGATCGCAATGCTGCCGCTAACGCCAAGGACAACGTGACGATTGGTGAGGTTGTACATCAGGACTTGTTGAGCTCGTAGATGAGGCGCAGGCCCTCTAGCGTGAGGTCAGCGTTGACGTGATCGATCATTGACGTCTCGCGCCCGATGATTTGCGCGTAACCGCCGGTGCCTATGACCTTCGCTTCGCCGCCTAGCTCTTCTTTCATCCTCGTCACAATCCCCTCAATCAGCCCGACATATCCGAACAAAAGGCCGGACTGTATTGCCGTTATTGTATTACGGCCTATGGCTGCGGGAGGCCTGTGAAGCTCTACTCTGTATAGCTTTGCTGCCCTTCTGTAGAGGGCTTCGGCGGCAATTCCCAGCCCCGGGGCGATGGCGCCGCCCAGGTAATCGCCCTCTTTCGTGATCGCATCGAAGACGGTTGCCGTGCCCAAGTCGACGACGATCAGGGGCGGTCCGTAGATCTGAATCGCGGCCACGGCGTCGGCGACGCGGTCCGCGCCGACCTCTCGCGGAGTGTCGTAGAGGATGCGCAAACCGGTGCGAACGCCGGCCGTGACGTGCAGCGGAGACGTCTTGAAATAGCGGTTGCAGACTTGCTCGAAGACTGGTTCGAGGTCTGGCACAACGCACGCCATGATTGCTTCGGTGACGTCAATTTCGTCTAACTTTTCGTGACGAAGAAGCGATGACATCAGCACGCCGTATTCGTCTGGAAGTTTCTCCAGGTCAGTTGCGAAGCGCCATGTTGCGCGAAGTTTTTCGCCGTCGAAAAGTCCGACGGTAACGTTGGTGTTGCCGACGTCAAGAGTTAGCAGCATGATGAGTTGCGACCTTTCTTCAGCGGGGCCTCGTCATTATATTCGCGCAGAAATTGAGTCACAAACGACGCATTCTTTAAGTGTTCGGAAAGGCCGAACAAGTTGGCCTGAGGATAGACATAATCTAGTTGACGCGATTGCTTACGGCTTGCTAAAGTCCCGCCATCCGCTCCCCGACCAACAACCTTCCGCTCCTTTCAAACGATTCTACGGAGGCGCTTTTTTCATGGCAGACCCCACTGCGCAGCGCGTCTGGGATGCAGCACTAGGCCAGCTTCAGATTCACGTCACACGCCCAAACTACGAAACGTGGTTGAAGGACACCCGAGGTCTTCGCGTTAGCGACGGCCAGTTCGTCGTTGGTGTCCCAACCGAGTTCGTCAAGGAATGGCTCGGCACGCGAATGAAGGGCATCGTGTCCCAGACAGTCGGCGGCATTCTCGGCCACCCGACTGAGGTCTCTTTCGAGATCCTGGTCGCCGCTACCAGCAACAACGGCAATGGCAATGGCCGCGCAAACGGCCACTCATCCAACGGCAACGGTAATGGCAACGGCCGCACAGTAGCAGCTGAAGAAGATATGGCCCTGGCGAACGTCTCGCCTGTGCACAGCATCATCTCAAGCCCGCTCCTCCGCCAGCGCCTGAACCCCAAGTACACGTTCCGCACCTTC